>NZ_CP121668.1:6577979-6898218 GCF_029714425.1 Bradyrhizobium sp. CB2312
CGCGGCGGAGCCCACAATCGGCGAGGAGATCGACGCCGACGCGCTGTTGCAGAGCCTGCCCGGCAACGTCATCGAGGTGCTCGTGGAGAACCGCAAGCTGCATGGCCGCTCGATCCGCGAGGTCGCCGAGATCGTCGGCGACAGCGCGCGCGGCGTGTTCCTGCGTGCTCTCACGCGGATGGGCCGCGAGGTGCCGCTCGGGCCCGACACGCGCGTCTATATCGGCGATGTCATGACGCTGGTCGGCAGCACCAACAACATCGCGCGGGCCACAGTGCAGGTCGGCCACGCATTGAACGCAAGCGATCGCACCGACATCGCCTTCCTTGCCACCGGCATCGCCGTCGGCCTTCTGGCCGGCCTTGCCAGCGTCAAGGTCGGCGGGGTCGCCTTGACGCTCGGTGGTGGCGGCGGCGCGCTGATCGCGGGCCTCGTCTGCGGCTGGCTGCGCTCGCGCAAGCCGACCATGGGCGCGATGCCGCCGGCGGCGCAGCAGACGTTGAGCGACATCGGCCTTGGCGGCTTCATCGCGGCGATCGGGCTTGGCAACGGCCTTGCCGCCTGGTCGGCGATCCAGGCCCATGGCCTGCTGCTGGTGGGCATGGGCATCGTCGTCACGCTGATCCCGATGACGGTCGGAACGCTGGTCGCCTATTACCTGCTGCGCATGAACCCGGTCGTGACCTGCGGGGCGCTGGCCGGCGCCATGACGGTCGATGCTGCCGTCACCGGCGCCTGCGATGTCGCCGAGAGCCAGACGCCGGTGCTCGGCGTCGCCGTGCCCTACGCGGTCGGCAATGTCGTGCTGACGGTGCTCGGCCCGATCGTCGTGGCCGCTACGTTTTCGGGATGAAGGAGGGCGCGATGCTTCGCTTGCCTGCAATTCTGTGCTCGTTCGCGACGGCCCTCCTCGTCCTTCTCATCGCCGCATTGCCCGCGCGCGCCGAGGACGAGGTCCGCATCCAGGAAGAGATCTGGGCGCTGCCGCTGCCGCTGCCGATGTTCGCCTACCTGGTGCGCCCGGTCGGCGATGGCCCGTTCCCGCTCGTGATCATGAATCACGGCGTGTCGCTCATTCCGAGGGATCGCAGCTTCTTTCCGCTGGTGGAATTCCGCGATGCCGCCAAATGGTTCGCAAAGCGCGGCTATCTCGTGGTGGCGCCGGTCGGCAGCGGCTATGGCGCGCAGGCGATCGACGTTCCCGATCGCGCGCTGTTCGGCCCGTTCTTCTCCAAGGTCGGCAAATGCACCAATCCCAATTTCCATGATGCGGGCCTTGCCGTTGCCCAGGTCGATCTCTGGATCATCGACTTCCTGGCGGCCGAGAAGCGGATCATCCCGAAGGACGTGATCGTGGTCGGCCAGTCCGCCGGCGGCTGGGCCGCTATGGCGCTGTCGAGCGTGAACCCGCCGCAGGTGAAGGCGGTCATCACCTTCGCCGCCGGCCGCGGCGGCCGGGTCGGCGGCAAGCCCAACAACAACTGCGCGCCCGACAGGCTGGTCGACGTGACCGCGGATTTCGGCCGCACCTCGCGCGTGCCGATGCTGTGGATCTACATCGAGAACGACACGTTCTTCGGGCCCGAGCTGTCCAAGCGCATGCATGCCGCCTTCACCGCCGCCGGCGGGCGCGCCGAATATCACCTGATGCCGCCATTCGGCCATGAGGGGCATTTCTTCATCGGCTCGCCGGATGCGATCCCGCTCTGGTCGCCGCTTGTGACAAAATTCCTCGATGCGCAAAAGTGAACCCTGAACTTCGGAGACGCGACCATGCCTCGCCCTCTTGATTGTCTTTCCGGCCTGTTGGCGATTGCGCTCATCTGCACCGCGACAAGCTCAGGCAGCGCCGCACCGAAGACGGCGCAAGCCGAAAAGCCCGCCGAGTTTGCAACGCGTGGTCAGCGCGAAGCGAAGGACATCACCTATGGCGACTGGCAAAAACTCTGCTTCAAGGCCGGCGGCGCGCCGACGCTGTGCCGGACCTCGATCACGGGCAAATTCCCGACCGGTCAGATCGCGGTGCGCGTCGACCTAATCGAGCGCGAGGACGCTCCCGCCGCCCGGCTGCAATTGTTCGTGCCTGTCGGCATGTACCTGCAACAGGCGCCCAAATTGACCATCGACCAGGGCACGCCGTTCCGCGTGCCCTATACCTGGTGCGCCACCAATCTCTGCATCGCGGCCGACGTGGCGGCGCCGAACACGGTCAAGGAGATGGCATCAGGCAAGGCGCTGACGCTCGAGCTCGTCGATGCGAACCTCCTCGCTCTCACCACCGCGGTGCCTCTGGGACAGTTCGCGTCTGCCCGCAGCGGCGCGCCGGCGAAGACGCTGGAGCAGTATGTCGACGAGTGAGCGCTCGCGGCCCTAAGCCGCAGCCGCGCGCGTCACCGACTCGATCAGGGACTCGGCGGAAAACGGCTTGGTCAGGTAGGCGACGCAGCCCGATGCGATCGCCGCGGTGCGGTTCGCCGGACTGTCGTTCCCGGTGATGTAGATGACCGGCGCGGTCACACCCTTCTCCGTCAAACGCAGGCGAAGTTCGATGCCGGATTTTCCGTCGAGATTGATGTCGAGCACGATGCACATCGCCCTTTCGAATCCGCCGTAATCGAGCAAGGCGCCCGCCGACTCGAACAGGGTGGCGACGAAACCGTGAGCGCGGAGCAGCCTGGACATGCTCGTCCGGACGGACGGATCGTCATCGACAATGAAGACGGACTGGCGCGTCGGCACGGCGACCTCTCAGGCGGCATCAACGGTGATGGCCCTGCGGGGAAGGCGATACGACCGGGCGTTCCCCCGCGCATCGGGCAACAAGCTGCAACTACCGCGCCTGCATCGCAGCACCGCGCCAACGCCTTTTCAATTGTCCCTTCGGGAAGTCACACCGGGAGAACTGTGCAGGGCGCGGCGACAACTCCGTTAATCGTCGTTCGCATCGAGCATTCCGAGCCGTTCAGCGATCGAAACGAGCTCCGCAAGCGAATGAACCTGCATCTTCTCCATCACCTGGTGGCGGTGCGCCTTCACGGTACGCTCGGTGGTCCCGAGCTCGTACGCGATCTGCTTGTTGATCCGGCCGCGCACGATGAGATCGAACACCTGCCGCTCGCGCTGCGTCAGCGTTGCGAGGTGCATACGGAATGTCTCCAGTCGGCCGCGATGCGCGCGCGCGACGCTCTGGCGCGCCAGCGCGCGCTCGATCGCGTCGATCAACTGCTCCGAGGAGATCGGCTTGGTCAGGAAGTCTTCCGCGCCCGCCTTGATCGCCCGCACGGTGGTCGGCGTGTCGGCGAATCCGGTCAGGAAGATGATCGGCAGGGTCGAGCCCGATGCGACCAATTGAGTCTGCAAGTCGGGGCCGCTCAATCCCGGTATCCGCACGTCGAGCAGGATGCAGCTCGCCTGCTCGTCGTCCGGCCCGGCATCCAGCAGCTCCTTCGCCGACGCATAGGTCGCGACCTCATAGCCCGCCAGCTTCAGCCGACGCTCGATCGCCGTCCGAAAGGATTCATCGTCGTCGACCACGTGAACGAGGCCTGGCACCTACCACCTCTTGCATTGAGGACCGCTGATGGTCTTCTCACTCTACAAAGCCGTCTTCATCCGTTTGAGGATTGAAATGTCTGCTTCGCGATGAGTCAAATTCGAAGGACGCAATGCTTCTCATCCTGTGCACCGGGCAATCATGTTGTCCCTTGGTACAATGGACCTAGGGACAATGGATTGAAATACCGCCTTGGTCGAAAATCAACTTCAGCGGGAGTGGGATAGCGCGGCGCATTCCAGCTACAAAAATAGTTAGCCTCACAGACCAATTCGGCGATGAGGAGTTGGCCATGCTTGTTCGCATCACCACGGATTCCGTACCGCGCCCCAACTCCCTCCGCGACCTCGGCATGACCAGCGATTCAAATGCGCTGGTCAATTTAAGCGAATTTTCGTACCGAAAAGGCACCGAAATCTACGGCGAGAAGGAACCGGCCGAATACGTCTACCAGGTCAAGTCCGGTGCGGTGCGAAGTTACAAGCTGTTGTCGGACGGCCGCAGGCAGATCGGCGCGTTCCACCTCGTCGGCGACATCTTCGGGCTGGAGAACGGCCGTGAGCACCGCTTCACCACCGAAGCGATCGTCGACACCACGGTCCGGCTGGTCCGGCGCCAAAGCCTCGAAATGGTGGCCGAGAGCGACGCCATGGTCGCCAGGAACCTGCTCAGCATGACGACGACCAACCTCCAGCACGCCGAGGATCACATGCTGTTGCTCGGCCGCAAGACGTCGCTGGAGCGGGTGGCCGCGTTCCTGCTTGAGATGGACAAGCGCCTCTCCGCATGCGACGTCATGGCGCTGCCGATGTCGCGGCGCGATATCGCCGATTATCTGGGCCTGACGCTGGAAACCGTGTCCCGCGCCTTGTCGCGGCTGCACGAGATCGGCGTTCTCGGCTTTATCGGCAACACGCAGCGCCAGATCGTGCTGCTGGACCGGCACCTGCTCGCGCGCCTCGACCTGCAGTCCTGAACGGGTCCGCAGCGCCGGACGCATCAGTTCCGCGGTGAACCTGCGCCGGACGCTTCGGTCAGGCCGAGCTGCTCCAGCGTCTTGAGCAAGACCTCGAACAGGATGGCGGCCGACCAGCCGAACAGCAGCACGCCATTCATGGCCGTCAACGGCCCGATGAGCCGCCATTGCTGCACCGGCGTGATGTCGCCATAGCCGAGCGTGGTGTAGTTGACGAAAGCAAAATAGAGCAGATCGCTACCGGCCGCGGCGGCCTGGACGATGCCGTAGGTCGCGGCCCACACCAGGATCTCCAGCGTGTGCGCGATCTTCAGCACCACGGCGGTCGCGATCATCACGCCCATCAGGTGCAATCTCGGCCGTTCAGTATGCCGCCGACCCGCGCTGCGGGCGATCGCGACGGCGGCGACCGTGACCAGCGCATGAAGTCCGATATTGATTACGCTCACCAGGGTGCCGACGAAGATCTGCATCATCGCGGGCGACCAGCCCTCAACTCGCGGCCCGACTGCGAAGCCATCTCCGCCGCGTCGCCCGTAGCCCTGTCGATCTCAACCGGCGCGGTGCGCTCGACGCGGATCCAGGCCGCCGCGAGTTCCCAGGCGACCGACAGGATGATCGGGCCGATGAAGAGGCCGAGGATCCCGTGGCTCAGTGTTCCCCCGATCACGCCGATCAGGATGACGAGCGTCGGCGTGGTCAGCCCCCGCCCCATCACCAGCGGTTTCAGGATATTGTCGAGCAGACCGACGACGGCGAGATAGAGCGTCAGAAGCAAGGCCGTGGTCACGTCCTTGTCCGTCCAGATCCAGATGACGACGGGGAGGAGCACGAGGAAGGGGCCGATCTGCACGATCGACAGCAGGAGCACGATCACCGCGAGCAGGCCTGCGATCGAGAGACCTGCGAGCTTGAAGCCGATCCCGGCGAAGAACGCCTGCACGATCGCCACGCCGATCACGCCCTGCGCTACCGCACGGATGGTCGCCCCTGCGAGCTCCAGAAAATGCTCGCTCTGCTCCGGCACGACGCGGACCAGGAAGCCCCTGATGGCCGCGACGAGCTGCGGCCCGAACGGAAGCAGCAGCCCGGCGACGAAGACCGAGAGCAGGAACTGGAGCATGCCAATGCCGGTATCGCCGGCAAAGGACAGCATCATTCCCGCAATCGGCTTCAGATAGGGCGCCACCTCACGCAGCACCGCGCGGATATTGGTATAGGCCAGATTCCAGAACTCATAGAGCTGCGGACCGACCAGCGGCCAGCCTTTGATCTGCTCGGGCGCGGCGTGAAGCCTGAGCTCACCGCTGCCAATCTGCCCCGCGATGTCCTTGATCGCTTCGACGGCACCGAGGCCGAGCCAAGCCGCCGGACCGATGACGATGCCGAGCGCCACAAACGTCAGCAAGGCGGCAGCCGTGCGGGGCCGGCCGCCGAGGCATCTGGCGAGCCAGCTGAACGCCGGATAGAACGCCGCCGCGAGCACCGCGCTCCAGGTCAGGATCGGCACGAACGGCTTGATGATGATGAAGGTCCACAGAACCAGCAAGGCGAGCAATCCGAGCCGGATCACAAGCTGGATCACGTCCGGAAATACAAGCTGGCGCGGTTTCTTCAAGGTCGAAGCCTGTCTGTCGGGGCGGGCACACCCATGCGAAGAGTAGTGCCCTGCCCGCCGCGGCAAGCTTGATCCAGATCAAGGTGAATGTTGCGCCGCTTGTCCAGGCGCCGCCCGCGGCGGCCCTGCTCCCGTCAACGCGGCGGCGGAGATAAGGCGCGCAGGATGTCCGGCTTCCAGGCCTGACGAACGCTGTCGAAGGCCGCGAAGTCGTGGTCGAATTGCCAATAGGCCCAGGCCCAGCCGAGCTTCTCGGCACTCCTCGCCATGAACGACAGGTATCTCACGCGGCTGTCGGATGGCGCCCGCTCGTACACGCCGAACTCGCCGAGATAGACCGGGCGCTTCTCCTTCTCAGCCCAGAGCTTCATCGTGTTGAAATCGGCGGCAGCCTTGGCTTCGTCGTCCGGGCTACCCCAATCGAGCGGCCCGATCCGCGAAAACGTCTGGGACCACGGCGCGCCCTGATGGGTGAATCGTAGCGGCGCGTAGTAGTGAAACGTGACGATGAGGTTCCTGTCGTCGGCCGGCAGTGCCAGCTCGTCGACGCGGATGTCCACGGTGTTGAGAATGGCGGCAACCACCTGCCGCTCGGGATTGGTGCGGCGGATGATGGCGAGACATTCATTGAGGAGCGTGTTCCAGCTCGCCGACGTCATCTGCCCACCGGGCTCGTTCAAGACCTCTAACACGAGTCCTGGATATTTTCCGGCATAGCGCTCGGCGATCTGCCGCCAGAACGCCCTGAGCTTCTCGGCGCATCCGGAAACGTCGCTCTGGCAGACGTGAGTATCGTGTTCGTCGAGGACGGGGATGAGGCCCCTTGCGAAAACCTCCTCGATCACGGCATCGAGCCGCCGCAGGACGATCTCGTCCAGCACGTTCCCGGGTCCCATGAACTTGAAACCGAAGAAATTGATCCTGACGTGCGAGAAGCCCGCCTTCTTGATCGCCGTCAGATTCTCCAGGCGGAACGGTGCGTTCTGACCGCCTTCCCAGATTCCATCGTAGCCGAGAATGTTGATGCCACGGCCCAATCGCGGCATGTCACCGGCAGCGGCAGGCCCGACCAGCAGCGAGGCAAGGCAAAACGCGGTTGCTGCAACAGACGAAATTCTCGGCCAACGGGCCCGGATGGCGATCATCATGCTTGCCTTGGTGAGGGCTAAAAGTCGGTCTGCGGCACCGGTCTGCACGTTGCGAAGAAGAGCGCCAGGAGGAGCACCGACGTAAACATCGTCGAACGAAGGAACATCGTCTCGGTGAAATTGGACTGAAAGCTGAGGACGACAAATCCGATGATCAGGGCGCAGTGAGACCGGTCGATCGATCGCGTGGAGATCAGATGGAGAATCTTGGTCGAGAACAGGAAGACGCTCGTGGCAAAGAGCGCATATCCCAGAAATCCCGTTTCGATCAGGATCGCGATGTAGCCGCTGTGGTAATTGTCCAGGACCCAGCCGTGGTTCTGCTCGAAATAATCGTAGAGCGACGGGACCGTCCAGAACCCGTTGATGCCGAATCCAAGCAGCGGTGCGTTGTCGAGATGGCTGATGGCATACTGCCAGATGAAGGTTCGCTCGGTAAAATCGATGTTCGCATCGCCGATATGGATGGCGTCATAGCCGGTCACATAGAAGTAGAGGATCAGGAAGCCGGCCAGGACGCACATGACGAACGGCAGCACCGCATAGATCTTCATGCAGCGGACCGACCACATCGAGGTCAGGAGCAGCGCGCAGGCGGCGAGCGCGACGGCACCAGCGCCTCGCGATTCCGACGCGAGGACGCAAATTGACGCCAGCAGGAACACGACGAGGAAGGAGATCCAGCCCTGCCCCGTCATCTTGCGATAGCAGGAAAAGAACATCAGGTAGGCGCCGACGAAGCCGAGCGTCTGCTTGGATTCATAGATGCCCTGCCACTGTCCCTCGTGCATCCAGGTGTGATCGATCCCGATATCGGGCACCGCGATCGCGAAGAAGGCCGATGCGGCGACCGATATGAAGAGCCCGAGGACCGTGGCCCCCACAATCTCGTCGATTTCGATACGCGTGATCAGACAGAACGCGCCGAATGTCGTCATCGCCAGCGCCGCACTCTTCATGAATGCCGCGGCGTTCAGGCTGGACCACGACACGGAGACGACGGCGAGGCCATAGAATGCGACCAGAACGATCAGATCGGGATTGAGCTGCAGCCGCAGGCGCGGACGCACGAATGCACTTGCGTAGATGAGGACGGCCCACATCAGGATCGCAATGGCCTGTTGCAGATTGCCCAGCTGCTCCGGCAGCAGCGCGGTGTTGAAATTGCCCATCGACGCGACCACGTTGACGGTGATCGAACCGAGGATGGCGGTCCTGGCAAGCTTCTCGACGCTGGCGCTGCGCGTCTTCCAGAACGCGCTCTCGAGTGCCTCGGAATCCACCTCGGTCTGCAGGCTGGCCATGAGACGACTTTCCTAAAGCGCGGTTAACAATCCGCTAGCGCGTCGCGATTCCCCCGGCGACTTAAGAGTTTGGTAACGATATGAATCCTGCCGGCCGCATTAATGCAAATTACACGCCTCCGGTGTCTCGCCCGTAACGACCTTGCTATAAAGCGCGGGTCCGGCTCGATCGACCGTCCCGATTTACCTGGTTTCCCGGTTGCGCATGAACAGGCCCAGCACCAATTTCAATATCGCCATCGAGCCGGCGTTCGACTTCCTGTCGCCGAAATACGCAGAGCTGTTCGACGGCTCCGCCGCCACCGCGTTCCAGCATCCGGTCTGGCTGCATAGCCTCTACACCGGGCTTGCGCCGCATGCGGGGGCAACCCGTCTGATCGTCGTGGCGCGCCATCGCGCAACGGGCGCGCTTGCGATGGTGCTGCCGATGCTGCGGGTCCGGCGTGGACCGATCCGGACCGTCGAATTCGCCGACCTGCGCGTCTCCGACTATCTGGCGCCGGTTTGCAGCCCCGAGGTATTTTCGCAGCTGCTCGCGGACGAGAGTGCATGCGCGGAGATCAGGTATCTCGTCCGTCCGTTCGATCTGCTCCGGATGACCAAGCTTCCGGACGGACGGCTTCCGATCGAAACGCTTCTGGCTGCGCCGCGCCGCGTGTCGATGGAGACCAACGCCTACGCGACCGTTCTCGTCGCGCCGTTCGAGCAATGGCGGGCCAGCGCGCTCGATCGCTCCTATCAAAAGGAGCTCGCAAAGAAATATCGCCAGCTCCAAAAGAAGGGCACGCTGAGCTTTTCATGCTGCAACGACAGCGCCTCCGTCCTCGAGGCGCTTGACGTGATGCGGAAGTTTCGCGGCCCGCGGTTTCAGTCGCAGGGCGACGGAGACCTGCTCCAGCGCCCCGAATATTACGCCTTCTATTCCGACGTGGCGCTTCGCGGTCTCGGCTCCTTTGTGCGGCTCTATGCCATGAAGATGGACGGCGAGGTGATCGCCGCCGTGCTCGGACTGCACCATCAGGGCAGCTTCCTCGTCATCATGAGCGCCTTCGACATCGACGGATACAAGAGCCAGTCGCTGGGCGCGCTCATGTTCGAGCAGGTGGCGCGGGATTGCATCGAGCGCGGCGATCAGATGCTCGACTTCACCATCGGTGACGAGCCGTACAAGAAACTGTTTGGCGGGCAGCCTTCGCCGATGTGGGCGGTCACGCAGGCCGGCAGCACCGCGGGCGCCCTATCCCTGTTCGCACTGAAGCAGGCCCCCTGGCTCAAGCTGGCCGCCAAGCGAATGTCGGAGTTCAGGCTCTTGCCGACCCGCACCTCGACGCCCACGCGCTGAACGAGGCGGGACGTCGAACGACGCAGAGCTCAGGCGCGCAGCGCGCTTCGGACCAGCGCGAGCCAGCCCGGCCGCATTTGATCGACGCGATGGGTGAAATTGCGCCGCAGGAAGTGCAGCCGCCGCCGCACATCCCAGCCGATGTCGTCGCGGGACGTCAGCGCCTGGCGGAAGCGCGCCATCTTCAGCGATTGCTGGTCCGCCGCGACCTTGTCGCGATCGGAATAGAACTCCGATATCTTCTCCTTGCTCATGCCTGCGGTCATGAGCCACCGCGGCGCATATTCGGTGCAAAGGCGCTCGACGTCGACCAGCAGGCGGGCAACGCCGGTGCCGGCCGCAGGACAGTTGGTCTGGAACGCATCGCCGATCAGCACGACGCCATCCTGGAGGTGTCCCTCGACGACGGACAGATCCATCACCCAATTCCGGACCCGGTCCGTCACGTGGAAATCGCCGAGATAGGGCCGCAGTCCCGGCAGCAAGCGCAGAAGCGTCGCTTCGGTATCGCGACGCAGATCGCGCATGACCGGATCGGCCGGGTCGCGGAACATGAAGAGATTGGCCCGCATGCCGGCCCGCACCGGAAACAGGCTGAGATAATCGACGCCGTCGGCGGTGCGCTCGCCGTAGCAGGTCAGCGCGTTGAAATCGAACGGCGTGCCGTCACGCCGGGCAATCGTGAAGCCGAACGAGACCGAGTGGCCCGCCGCCAGCACGCGCCGCTTGATTCCGAGCTTGTGGCCGAGAGCTCCCGCCATCCCCGTCGCCAAAACGACGAGACGCGCCTTCAGGCGCCGTCCGGAGGCGAGCTCGAGCTGCTGCACGTCGTCGCTGCAGCTGATTGCCGCGACTTCGTCGACGATCAGGCTGGACGGCTGGGGGATCTGGCCGCGCGCCATGGCAACGAGATCGGCATAGGGAAGCCCGTAAGCCTGGCCGACGCTGACATCAACCAGCTTGCCTTCCCTGATGTTGAGCACGCGGTCGTAGGGACACGCGACACTCTCGAGGCCACCGATGAAGCCCAGCTTCCGGAACATCTCGAGCTGGTGGCCGCCGATCTTCTCGACGCGGAATTCGTCCGGATAGACCGCGCGCTTGTCGATGAGGGCGACGCGATGCCCTGCCCGCGCGAGCACCGCCGCGGCGAGCGATCCCGCAAGGCCGCCGCCGACGATCGCAACGTCGAGCATCGTCGCAGCCCCGGTTGCTGCGGCCGGCTCGGTCACGCTTTGATCCGCCGTCATGGTTCAGGCTCCCACGGTTAACGGTGGCCCCATCTGCAATTCTCTCGTGCAATTCTCTCGCCTGATGTCGCATCGCGGGATCAAACGCGATCATTTCTGCCGATCGAGGTTAATGAACTGGCGCACTGATCCAGCTCCATGATGTCGCGGCACGCGCTTTGCTCGGGATGTCAGGCAAATTCCGGACTCGGCCTGAACGGCGGCCCTTTCCGCAACCATTTCCGCATCCAAACGGCCGATCTCGTCGTCATGGCCGTCGATGCGGCGCTGTGGCGGCATTTCGGTCGGGTCAGGGCTTTGCGCGAACGGGACAATCGGGACGGCTGTGTTTCACGGTGACGCAGCCGCGTCGTCACGGCATCGTCATGGCCGGCAACATCCTGAAGGTCTCTCATTAACACTCGCGGTTTTTCGGCATGCTAGGCTATCTCCGCTATCGGACCACGTCTCTTCAGGGGAAAGCCGCCCCTCGACTTCCATGATCGAATCCATCGTCCAGTTCATGCGGCGCGACGTGACGCGCGGTGTTGCCGGGACCATCCTGCTCAAGGTTGGTAGCGGCGCGCTGGCGTTTGCGTTGTTCTCGCTGGCGGCGCGGACGATGTCGCCCGACGGGTTCGGCATCTTCGCGACCTGGCTTTCGGTGGCGCAGATGGCATCGGTGGTGGGACTGGTCGGTCAGGAATCGCTGCTGGTGCGATTCCTCAACGAGTACCGGGTGGCAGATCAGCCCGATCTCACCAAGGGCGTGCTGCTATCGAGCCTGAAGATCTCCTCCGCGGCGATGCTGATCGCGATCGGCGCAATCGCGATCGTCGCGAGCCTGCGCGGCGACGGGTGGCTGCTGATCCTCGCGGTGGCGGCCTACACCGCCGTGAATGCGGGGCTGATGCTCGGCAGCCAGATCGCACGCTCGCTGGTCAGCATCCTCATGGGCGAAGGAAACAGGGAGTTCTTCTGGCGGGTCAGCGTCGTGCTGTTTCTGATCGCCGTCCTGACCGGTCATCGCCAGCTCGATCCCGCCGAACTGATCGTCGTGATGACGATCGCGATGTCGATCGGCCTCGGCGCGCAGATCATCGCGATCAGGCGCGCGCTGCCGGATTTCCGCAGCACGGCAGCGCGTTCCGAGACGTCGCGCTGGAGGTCGAGCGCGCTTCATTTCTGGGTCGCGTCCATCCTCGAAGCCGCCAACCAGTATTTCGACGTCATCCTGGTCTACTGGATGCTGGATCCGGCGACCGCCGGCATCTACTTCGCCGCATCGCGCCTCGCCAACATCTTCGCCATGCTCTCGGCCGCGCTGTACAGCTTCGGCGCGCGCCGGCTGCCCTCGCTGTACTTCAGCAAGAACCACCAGGAGTTCGAGCGGACCTTGCGGCTGATGGCGGAAGTGACCGCGCTCTGCGTGATCAGCGGACTTCTGCTGATCTGGGTTGGCGGCCCCTATCTCCTCAACCTGTTCGGGCCTCATTTCGCCGCACAGCACTGGGTCCTGATCGTGCTTGCGATCGGAACGGCGTTCCAGGCAGCGGGCGGTCCATCGGCGGCGATCTTGCAGCTGACCGGCTATGAGCGCGAATATGTCCCCGTCGTCGCCGCGAACGTGGCGCTGCGGCTCGTGGGATTTCTCGTTCTCATTCCCTGGTTCGGCGTGCTCGGCGCTGCGATCTCGGCGACCGTGTCGCTCGCACTCGCGACCATCGCCCTCAACATTCTCTGCCGCCGGCGGACCGGGGTCGATCCTTCAATTCTCGGATTGCTGCGCTTCTCTGCATCGAAGCGCGGTACTTACGTCGTCCGCGGTGTAGACTCCGCCGAGTAGGCATCTATTCAGCCGGCCAGACCCAGCACTTCGCCCCGGCGCGGCGCCGAGGGATCGGCGGGCACGTGATTGACGACGATCCCGGTCGGCACACCGCCGAACCGGGAAAGCGCAGCCGTTGCCCTGCGCATCGCCGCTGAGTCCACAGCGTCCTCGCGCGCGACCAGAACGACGAGATCGGCATGCGCGGCCAGAGCTGCCGCCTCCGGCTGCAACGCCAGCGACGTCGCGTGAACGACGATCAGATCGAACTCGGAGCGAATATCGTCCGCGGGCGTCGCATTGGGCTGCTTGCCGGCGCCGAGAAGCTCGTCGACGCTGCGGACATCCGCCGTGGTGGTCATGCCGTCGGCTTGCGCTTTGGCGTTGGCAGGACGGGCACCGCCGAGATCCGGCTCGACCCGGATCAGGACGCTCAGCTTCCCGCGGTTCACCGCCCACCGGTTCAGCGAGCGCGCGACGGTGTTGCCGCCGGCGCGCTTGCCGACCGACATCACGAGCGCGACCTTGCCCCGCGGTCCCGGTGACTTCTCCAGCCGCTCGAGCAGCGGCTGGAGATAGGGACCGAGGTCGAGCTCGGCGGTTGCGGACAGCGGACCTTGCCAGATGTTTCTGGGGCCTTCGCCCGACATCAGCGCGGGAACGCGGGCCCATACCGGCGGGCGTGACCAAGCCCCCGCCTGGCGCTCAGCCGGTTCGACCTCGCGCGCGCGAACGTCCGAAACGGGTTTGTCCGATCCGCGTGCCGTCGCGGCGACAATGGCCGTCGATGTCAGCAGCGAGCCGATCGCGAGCGCGGCGAGCAGCAAGGGCAGCGGCGGAAGCGTCGAGCGCAGCGGCGGAACGGCGGATGAGGCAATCTTGGTCTGCGAGCTCTGCAACAGGCGCTGCTCGTTCGTGGTCTTGGAGCGCGACAGAAACTGCTCGTAGATGTTCCTGTTGGCCTCGGCGTCGCGCTGCAGCTCCTGGAGCTTCACCAGCGCCTGACCGTCGACCAGCAGTTGCGACTCAGCCGCCTTCATCTGGCTTTCCAGGGCCTTCTGCTGATCGCGCTGCGCTTCATATTCCGACTTTGCGGTGTCGATGCCCTTGGCCCGTTCCACCTCGATCTGTCTGTTGAGATCGTTCAGCTGGCTGTACGACATCACGAGGTCGGGATGGCGGTCACCGAACACGGCCCGCCTCTGCGCGATCTGATCGTTGAGCGCCGAGCGCTGGGCGCGCAGCGCGCTCAGCAGATCCTGCTTCACGGGACTTTCGACATTGCCCTTGAGGTCGCGCTGCGCCTGCTCAAAGCGGGCTTTGGCCTCTTCGGTCCGCGCACGCGCAGCGGCGACCTGCTGCGACAGCTCGGTCACGCGCAGCTGCTGCGTCGTGGAATCCTTGCCGGCATTGACGATCCTGTGCTCGAGCTTGAAGGCGGCAACCGCGTCCTCCGACACCTTCAACCGGTCGTTCAACGTCTTGAGCCGGCTGCTCAGCCAGTCGGCGGCCTCGTCGGTCGCCTCGGTGCGGATGCTTTTTTGGCTCGCGACGAACGCCTCGGCGATGGCATTGGCGTAATAGGCCGCCCGGTCCGGCCGGTTCGAGGTGAAGCGGAAGGCGATGACGTAGGTCAGCCCGCGACGGGAAATATCGAGACGATTGCGGAATCGCTCGAGCAGGCGCGCGGGGTCGGTGTGTCCCCCGGAAATGTCCTCGTCGTCGCCAATCCTGAGCTGCTCGAGCAGCGGCTTGAGAAAGCCGTCGGACTTGGCGACTTCGACCAGGCTTTGCAGCGCGGCGCTGTCCTGTCCGATGCCCGGCAGGACGTCCTGCTCGGTGGTCACGCGCTGCTCGCGGGGATCGACCACGACCAGGGCGGTCGCGGCATATCGCACCGGAATCACGAGCAGAACGACGACGCCGAACGCGAAGATCGCGAGCGCAAGCGTCAGGATGCGGCGACCATTATCCCGGACGAAGGACAGCGCACCGGCGGTCGTGAGCATACCGCGCGCGGCGGCTCCGCGCCCCTCGCCGTTCGAAGAATTCCGGCCCTGCCACGACGCGGCGGTCGATCCGGAACTGGTCGGGTCTGCGCGGCGACCGAACGTCATGGAGTTTACTCGGATTCAACTGGCAAACACTGGTTCAGTGGCCTGCCCCCAACGTAAATATCTATGGTTAATCCGCGGTTACCCGGCCCCGCGCGACCATGACCAATTGGTTAATGCGCTCGCGCCAATCTGCCCGACAGGAGCCGGAATTCCCTTGTGAATGACGTGCTTTCGGCACGGCGCGCATTAACTCCGTTTGTTGCTAGTCGGTGTCTGGCCGATGCCCGCATGATAGGTACGGGATTAAGAAGGTGAAGATTTCATTAGCGGGTCGGGATCCGTGCTCCATTACCAGCCAGGCACAGAACTGGGCGAGGCACCGAGGCTGCCGTCGACCGCGGCAGCACTGGCAAGGCCGGACGGTGGCGCAGCGAAGCCGCGTGTGCTTCTCGTGCAGACCCAGGCCGAGAACGCGGGTGCGCAGGAGATCTCCAGGCTCCTCGGCGCCGGGCTGACCGCGCGCGGCTACCGCGTCACCAACCTGTTCTTCTTCCGCAAGTCGGATTCGTTCGACGAGCCCCCCGATACGCTCTATTGCGCCTCGCGCCGCCCCGGCGATCCGCTGGCGCTGCTGCGCATGCTGTGGACGCTCGGCCGTCATATCAGGACCATCCGGCCCGATGCCGTCCTGACCTTCCAGCATTTCGGCAACGTCATCGGCGCGGGCGTGACGCGCCTCGTCGGCCGCGCGCCCGTCGTCGCCAATCAGGTGTCGTCCGCACTGTCGATGAGCTGGCCGGTCCGCACCGCCGACGTCGCCATGGGCAGCCTCGGCTTCTTCGACTGCATCACGCTCAACTCGAAGGACATGGAGCGCGAATATTCGCGCTACCCCGCGGCCTACCGCTCGCGCATGGTGCATGTCCCCCACGGCTTCGACGACAAGGCGCTCACCTTGTCAAAGCAGGCTGCGCGGCAGAAATTCAGTTTGCCGCCGAACCGTACATTGCTCGGCTGCGCAGCGCGGCTGCATCCGCACAAACGGCTCGATGCGGCGATACGCCTCCTTCCCGATCAGCCATCCTGGCACCTCGCCCTCGCCGGCCAGGGCGCCGACGAGGCGCGGCTGAGGCAGCTCGCGGATGAGCTGAAAGTATCGGACCGGTTGCATCTGCTCGGCGAAATCCCGCCGCGCCGGATGGCAGAGTTCCTCGCTTGTCTCGACGTGTTCGTATTTCCGACGCAGGCCGAGACCTTCGGCCTTGCCGCGGTCGAGGCCGCGAATGCCGGTGTTCCCTCCGTCGTCACCGATCTTCCCGTGCTGCGCGAGGTGCTCTCCTTCGAAGGCAAGCCGACAGCCCTGTTCGTCGACGCCACCGATCATGCGCAGCTGTCGGCTGCCGTCTCCAGGCTCCTGAATGACCAGGCATTGAGCGACGAGCTGCGACACAACGGCAAGGGCCTGAAGTCCCGCTATTCGGTCGATGCGATGGTGGAGGAATACGTTCGAATTCTCGGCCAGGTCATCTGACCGGGCATTGGAAGAGATGGGCTCGACATGATCATCGAGTTTCGCTGTGAACGTGACTATGCGCGGCAATGGATGGGCCACGAGGCGCTGTCGATCGACGGCCGCGACGTTCCGGTCCGGATCGCATGGACCGCGACGGCACAGCCGCGGCCCGCGGGCCTCGATGCGCTGTTCGAGCTCGAGCGCCTGGTGCTCAACAAGGGCAAGCTAGGTGGCGCCGGCAGGCTGAAGATCACTCCGGAACGAGCGCAGGCGCGCACAGGCACGGCCGATGTGATCGTCGATTTCACGGGCGCGTCGCGGGATCCGAACTGTACGGCCCGGCTGTATCTCCGCCCCCTGTTCAATGGCACTGCCGGCGAGAACGCCGCGCTCGCCGCGATTCTCGCCGGCGATCTGCCCGTCATCGAGATCGTCAACGAGGTCGACGGCGCCGTGCTCGATCGCGGTCATCCGTCCGCAGAGATCGCGGCCGGTCTGAGCGGCGGGCTCGAAACGGTCATGGCGCGAACGCTGACCATGGTGGCGGCGATCCTGTCGGGACGGCCGCGCATCGTGCCGCAGCTCGCGCGTCCCGCGCCTGATGGCAACGACCGGCAGCCGGCGGCCTATGTGTTGCGCGGTCTCGCGGTGTCGATCGCCAAGGAGATCTATCGCCTCTGCTGCTATGCGCCGCACTGGCATGTCGGGTGGCGCTTCAATGACGGCGCCGGCGTCTGGCAGACCGGAGATCTCTCCGGGCCACGCTGGAACGTGCTCGGCGATCCCGGAAACCATTTCTACGCCGACCCCTTCCCGATCACCTGGCGCGGACGAACCTTCGTCTTCTTCGAGGACCTCGATCACCGCGTCGGAAAAGGCATCATCTCGGCGATCGAGTTCGGCGACGCCGGGCCGATCGGAGAAGTCGTGCCGGTGCTGGAAGAGCCCTGGCACCTCTCCTATCCGTTCCTGATCGAGGACGATGGCGAGCTGTGGATGATCCCCGAGAGCTCGCTCCACGGCGACGTCGCGCTCTACAAATGCGTCCGGTTTCCGGACAAATGGGAGCGGCACGCGACGCTGCTGTCGGGCCTCGAGCTCGCCGACGCGACGATCACGCGGCACAACGGACTGAACTATCTGTTCGGCGCCTGGCGCGACGGAGCCGGCGGCTATTCGGATTCGCTGGCGATCTATTACGCGGACCATCTGCTCGGGCCGTGGCTGCCCCATGCCAGCAACCCGGTGCTGATCGATCGCGCAAGCACGCGACCGGCGGGGAATTTCGTCACCATCGATGGCAAATTGTGGCGGCCGGTGCAGAACTGCGCCGATGGATATGGCGCTGCGCTCGCCCTCGCCGAGATCGTCGAGCTGTCGCCGACCACGTACAGGCAGGTCGTCCGCCACTCGCTCAAGCCGGGCCCGGCCTGGACCGGCAGGAAGCTGCACACGCTGAACCGCTGCGGCCGGCTCGAGGTGATCGACGGATCGCGCGTCCAGCCCAAGACCCGCGTCTTCACGAGCAGACGTCCGGCGGCCGTTCTCCCGGCGCGAGCGAGCGCATCGACCGCCTGCTGAACCGCCGCGAGCTTGTTGCCGGCGGCGGCGCAGCCTGATGGCCTCAGCAGCCGCGACAGATGACCAGCTTCCTGTCGACTTCCGTGTCGAGGCGTCGCAGCTCGGCGTCCGCCGCCGACGGTCCCGCGCTCAGCGGAATATCACGCAGGCGCGGCTGCCGGTGACCTATCGGTGTCCGCAATCGCTCGGCCGATGCAACATCGTCGGCGGAGGCGATCCTGCGGATAACAGTGCCTGACGTGCCTTCGGCATCTGCGCCTTCGAGCGAGGAGCCGAACAGAAGCAAGGCGGCAACGACGGTCAGACCATATCGGTTGGACATCATCATTCTCCTATCGCGGTCGGATTGGGGCGCTCGGGAAATGAGCAACCTGACGCGATGGATAGGACGAACGAGCTACACGACGGCTTCCCGCCAGCGATATCGCGTTACCGGTGAAACTAGCCTGCGGAGGCGATCCGCTTGGCTCTCTTGCCGGCAGCCGATGCCGTGAGGCATCGCGACAGCGCCGCGGCGAGCTCGGCCGACATCAGCGGATGATGCACGAGCTCGGTCACGCCCGCGGTCGCAAGCAAGGGCGCAGCGAAATGATGCACGGAGGGGCTCGCGAGAATGATCGGCAGGCCCGGCGCCGCATCATGCAGCAGATAGGCGAGATCGAGCGAAGAGCCTCCCGGCACGTGGCACACCAGCGCCACGTCGAAGCGCGTGCGCGCAGCGCGGCAGGCCGCCTCGGCATCGTCCAGCCGCGAGAATCCGACCGGCTCGTAACCGAGCGCGGCGAGAATCTCCTCGTTGCGCAGCAGGCGCTTGCGGTCCGCTTCGAGCACGAGAACGGTTTCCCCGGCGCCACGAAGCGCGAGCGACGGCGCGAGCTGCACCGATATCGGCTCATCCGGCGATCCGCACGGCAGCCAGATGTCGAAGCGCGTTCCGGCGCCAAGCGTGCTCTGCACGACCACGGCGCCGCCGTGCTGCTCGACGATCTCCCGGACCGTCGCAAGCCCGAGACCGTTACCTTCCGACCGCGTCGTGAAGAATGGCTCGAATACCTGCTCGAGCGTCGCCTCGTCCATCCCCGGTCCCGGATCGGAGACCGAGATCACGGCGAAGCGGCCACGCCGCAATTCGGTTCGCCCGATCGACAACGGATGCATGATGTCCCGTTCGGCGATCTGCAGGTCGATGACGCCGGGTTCTTCCATCGCCTGGGCGGCGTTGTTGCAGAGATTGAGGATGACCTGCTGCAATTGCGCGGGCTCGCCCGAGACGGTGATGTTTTCGGCACGCTGGCTGACCACGAGTCTCACATGTGCAGGCAACGATGCAGCGAGCAGCGCCTCGGTTTCCGCCACCAGCGTTCCGATGCAGATACGCTCCTGTCGCCCCTGGCTGCGCCGGCCGAAGGTCAGGATCTGGCCGACGAGCTCGCGCGCCCGCTCGCCGGCCCGGCGGATCTCGGCGAGGCTCGCCGCGGACCGGCTCCCCGACTTGATGCCGTTGTCGGCCATCTCGACATAGCCGAGGATCGCCCCGACGATATTGTTGAAGTTGTGGGCAATACCGCTGGCGAAGGTGCCGATCGTCTCCATCCTCCGCGCCTGTTGCAGGCTCGCCTGCAGCCTCTCCTTCTCCTGCTCGAGAACCACGCGGCCCACGGCGTTGCGGATCGCATCGAACGCGGTACGGAAGAGCGCAAATTCGGCCCATTTGCTCAGCGCCGGCGCCCGTACCGCGTCGAAGCCGAGAATGGCGGCGTGTTCACGTCCTGATTGGGTCTTGATGCACAGCCAGCCGCGAATTCCGGCTTCGTCGAGCAGGTTCGCCAGATCGTCGGGATGCGATGGCCAGACCTTGGGAATGTAGATGATCGCTTCCTCGCGATCATCGAACCGTTGGGCTAGGTCGAGCGCCCGGCTCGGCCAGGTCGCATCGAAGCGAACACCTTCGCGGCCCCATCGGTAGACATTGTCGGTAGCGGCTGCCGACCATGCGAAGTAAGCCCTGTCCGCACCGATGAAGCCTGCAAGCTCCTCGAGCGCGCTCTCCACATGGCTGCGCAGCGCATCACGATGCGAATCGATGAAGCGCATCGAGATATTGGCGATCACGTGCTCGAAGGCGGCGCGACGGCGCAGGGCCTTGGCCCGCGCGCGCAACAACAGGCCGAAATACACGAGAGCGCCGAGCAGCATCAGCGACGTGACATATTGCAGCAGGCGGTTCTTGCGCGCCGCCACCCGCGCGGAGATCTGGCGCTTGACGATCAGCGCGTGAACGGCATCCTGTTCGCGGTTGTTGGCCTCGGCGACCAGCGCTTTCAGGATGGCATCGACGTCCGGAAGCAGGTCGTGCAGCAGCTGGCCGTGCGCGACGGCCGCGTGCAGCAGCTCGTTGTCCTGGGACGCAATCTGCAAGCGTGCCAGATGGTCGAGCCGGGACTGCAACTCACCCGCGGTGACGTCGGACGTATCGAGCGTCAGTTGCAGCATCGCAGCGGACAGCGCCGAGACATCCGCCACCAGCGGCCGGTCGTCCGACGACGACAGGCGGGCGCTGAACAGACTGAAATAGGTGAAGGAGTTTCGAAGCAGCGCGTTCTTGCTCTTGAATTGCTCGATCAATTCCTCTTGCCGCGTGGCGCGCGCAGACAGCACGTCGATCGCGGCAAGCTGCTCCTTGTCCGTACCGGCAGCCTCGCGAAGCCGCACCAGTGCGGCGTCGTAGGCGTCCACCATCGCGACGAGGCCATCGTAATTCCGTGACAGGCCGGCCCGTGACGTCAGCACCTCGCGGCTGATGCCGCGCTCGAAGCGGGTGAAGTCGGAAAGCGCCTGCGTCTGACGGTCGTAGCGGTCCGAATTCAGGTTCAGACCGTTGAGCAGGAGCCAGGTCAACAGCGCGAGCAGGAACGCAACGCCGACCATTGCGGGCGCGAGCTTCATGGCGCGCCTCCGACCTGGGAGCGGTGATATTGTCCGGTCAGAGTGCGGAGGAAGGCGACGATTGCCTTCACCTGAGGATCAGTCAGCGTTGTGTTCAATTGTGCCTGCCCCATCTTGCGAACCGCGTCATCGAGCGTCGGTGCGCTGCCGTCGTGAAAATAAGGCGGGGTGGTCGCGACATTGCGCAGGCTCGGCACGCGCAGAATGGCCGGATCCGGCGAGGCCAACGGATGAAATATGCCGTGACGCTGAAACAGATTTCCGCCGATATTGACGCCCTGATGGCACGAGACGCAGCCCAGGGATTTGAACTCGTGGTATCCTTCCAACTCCTCGGAGTTCAACGCGGCGCTGTCGCCCTCGAGCCAGCGGTCGAACCGGCTGCCGGGCGTCACCAGCGTCTTTTCAAAATTCACGATGGCGTCGACGATGTCGTCGCCATCCGGACCGCGGCCGTAGGCGGCAAAGAAGCCGGCGCGCATCACGGGATCCTGATTGAGCCTCTGCGCGATCGTGTCGAGATCGCTGCCCATGATCCGCGGGTTGACGAGCGACGCCGCGACGTCTGCGCCGACGTTGCGATATCTTCCCTCCCAGCTCAAACGAAAGCTGTGCGTCGCGTTGAAGACGGTCAACGTGTTGAGCGGCAGCTCCGCGCCGCTCAGATCGACGTCGTGCGACTTCGTACTGGCGCCGTTGGAGTTGATGTCGTGGCACGACGTGCAGCTTCTCGAATTGTCGCGCGACAGACGATTGTCGCCGAACAGGCGCTCACCGAGCCTGACCTTTCGCGGATCGAGCACAGGAGCCGGCGGCATCGGCGTAATCGGCTCGTCCATGCCGCGCCAGGCAGGCGTTGCCGATGGCGCCACCTGCGGCGGCGCCGGAGAAGGCTGGAGGCCGCTGAGGACCAGCACACAAATCGCGACGAGAGCTCGCCGCCGCACCAATTTACGCAACAATCGATTCTGGGCAAATCCAAACACTGCCCGTCAGGTAGTTGTTGTCATGCATTTCAGCAATCCACGGTTCTGGCCGAATTAGCCTGCAACCTTCAAGTCTTCTTGATCGATGCGGCCGCCCCTCGTCGCCGCGTAGACGAACTGTCTCGCCCAGCCGCACGGTATCCGGCCGGCCTCAAGGCCGCGCGCGATGAGGGCCAGGACGACCACGTGATAGTAGTCCAGGCCGGCGATCGCGCAGAAAATCGCATCAGCAATCACGACAGTACCTCACCATCCGTTCAATGTCCGCCCGGCCCTGGATGCCTATATCCCGCAAGGTCCGGTCGTCGTATTCCGCCAGCGCCCTGACGGCCCGCCTGATCTCCTGTTCCCTGCGCCAGTGCGTCCACAACGCCACGATCTTCTCACCGAGCCCGGCTAGCCAGTCTCCGCGGTCGTGCTGCTCTATCCACGCGCCGAGCTCAGGTGCGATGACATTAGAACCGTTCAAATATTGAGAGGCGCGCTGTTCGTGCGCCACAGCGGGATCGCGACTGCCAGCGAAACGCGCCTGGTGCGCATTTGCAGAAACCGACGCCTCTTCGACCGAGAAAGCCGCGCTCGGATGCAGCGCCGCGCCATAGACGGCAAAGCCTTCCATGAAGAACTCAAGCGCCGTCGACCACCAGGTGGTGGCCGGACGATCCATCTCCACGAATGGTGCTACAGCCAGCGGCGTCGGGTCATTCGACATGGCCGGCGGCGTGGCGCGAACGCGCTTGCTGTCCCGATCGTTCGACAGATCAAGCGGCGCAATGCCGCCGATCTGCATGCGAGGCGGCCGAACGATCCGGTTCACGTTTGAAGAGAGCTGCGGATCCAGCATGGGACGATTCTCCTGCGCGATGTTTGCAGGAGTGACCTTGAAGCCGCCCTGTTACGCGACAGTCACCGTCACGGGGAAAAAGGTTACAGACGCAGCCTCGCGGCGCCGTTCGCGCCGCGATTAGAACGGTTCTACCGGAAGGGTGAAGACGTAACCGACGCCGCGCTCGGTCTGGATGATGCGCGGCGCGCTCGGATCGGTCTCGAGCTTGCGCCGCAGCCGCAGCACCTGAACATCGATGCTGCGGTCAAAAATGTCTTCGTGGATGCGGGTCGCCTGGAGCAGATGCTCGCGGGTCAGCGGGCGCTGCGGTGCTTCGAGGAACGCCAGCAGCAGCGCATATTCGCCCTTGCTCAGGGGAACCTGATCGTTGTTTGCATCCAGCAGCCTGCGGCCGCGGCGTTCGAGCTTCCAGCCGTTGAAGCGATAGCCGCCGCGTTCCGGATCGCGGGCGCGCGCGGCCCGCCCCATCTCCTGACGGCGCAACACGGCGCGGACCCGCGCCAGCAGCTCCCTCAGGCTGAATGGCTTGATGATGTAGTCGTCGGCGCCGAGCTCGAGACCGACGATACGGTCGATTTCGTCGGGCCGGTGCCCGGTCGTGATGATGACCGGCACGTCGGACTGCGCACGAATTTCCCTGAGCATGTCCAGGCCGTCGTCCTGCCCCAGCCGCAGATCGAGAATGATCAGGCTGGGCTGCGCTCCTTCCAGATGTCGGTGCAGTTCGGCCCGGGTGGATGCGGCCCTGCTCGGGACGTTGTGCTCTTCCAGATATTTGATCACCATCTGCCGTAGGGTGGGGTCGTCATCGACGACTATGATATGGCCGACGTCTGCCAACATATTTGATCTCTCAAACTTGCCCCGGAACTTGCCTCGAGCCAATCGCGTTGGCTACGCAATGTCCCGGCTTGAACACGCAATCGACTGCTTGCTCCGGCTGAAGCGGAAAATCAGGCACTCTATCCGCCGACGACGATTTGGATCGTTCGAAAAGAAAGACCATTTGCCGACGACGTATCTAGATATGTACTGATGACGAACAATAACGTTCGCGATCCTTACCGCGAACTTGGTCATTTTTCCGTCGTATTCCGCGGAATCTCCTAGACGTGAAGACTTGTGATCCCAGCCATTTACTACTTTAGCGAACGCGTCGCCTCATCGAGGCGATGCGGATTTTCCAGATCGCACGCCGAATTACAGCTTCGTTTCAGCACAGCCGGCGACAGTTACATTTGTAACATGGCGCGGCTCTCCGAGCCGCCCGCATCTCTACAAAGCCACGATCCGTTGCTGCCGTAACCATTTCGCGCCCGCCACGAAGTTTTCCGGTAACGGCCGTCCCGACATTTCTCCTCTGCTCATCGAGCGGCATCAGACCGCCGATTGACAATCAGAGGATCGACCACATGAAAGTTCTCTTCGCTTCGACGCCTGCGACCGGCCATCTCAATCCGATGCTGGCGATCGCCAACATCCTCATCGCCGACGGACACGAGATCGCTTTCCTGACAGGGACGGTGTTTCGCGCCCGCGTCGAGGCCAGCGGCGCGAGATTCTTCGCCCTTCCCAAGGGCGCCGACTTCGACCTGCGCGACATTCTGTCGGTGGTCCCGGAGTTGAAGACCATCGCGCCGGGGCCCGAATGGCTGCGCCTCGCCTGCGAACGCATCTTCGTCGACGCCGTCCCGGCGCAGAACCAGGGCCTCTACGAGTCGCTGGAGCACTTCCAGGCCGACATCATCATCGGCGACGACATGTTCTTCGGCGTGCTGCCGATGCTGCTCGGCCCGCGTGAGGCGCGGCCGCCGATCGCGCTGTGCGGGACGTCGTTCCCGCACTGGACGCGAGACGACGGCGCGCCGAACTTTCTCGGCTTGCCGCCTGCGACGACCGAGGAGCAGCGCCGGCAATACGCCGTCATCGCAGACGAGTACGACGCCAACGTCGATCTGCCCGTGCTGCGCAGCCTGAACAGGGTATTGAAGCCCTTCGGCGTCCGGCCGGTGACGCGGCCGCTCTTCCATTCCGTCATCGAGCTCGCCGATACCTATATGCAGCTGTCGGTACCGAGCTTCGAGTTTCCGCGCAGGTTTCCGCCCACGGTCCATTTCGTCGGCACGCCGCCGATCATTCGAGACCAAGTCCCCTTGCCGGCATGGGCGGACGAACTCGACGGTTCGCGCAAGGTGGTGCTGGTGACCCAGGGCACGGTGGCCAATCACAATTTCGGCCTGCTGATCGTGCCGACGCTCAAAGCGCTGGCGAACGAGCCCGATGTGCTCGTTGTCGTGACCGCCGGCGGCCGCCCGGTTGACGCCATCCCCGGCCCCATCCCGTCCAATGCACGGGTCGCCAGCTATCTGCCGTTCGAATGGTTGCTGCCGCGCGTCGACGTGCTCGTCACCAACGGCGGCTATGGCAGCGTCAACCAGGCCATGAGCTTCGGCATCCCGCTGGTCACGGCGGGCATGACGGAGGACAAGGCCGACGTCAATGCGCGCGTGGCGTGGTCCGGCGTCGGCATCAATCTGGCCACCAACGAGCCGACGCCCGAAGCGCTGCGCGAGGCGGTGCGCACCGTGCTCGATCGTCCCGCCTATCGCATGCGTGCCTCGCGCATGGCCGACGAGTTCACCAGCATCGGCACCCGATCGGCGGTCCTGCGGATCATCAAGCGCCTCGTCACCGATGAGGACGAGACGCAGCAGGCCGGCGCGATCGAGGCAGGCCGGAGGTCGGCACATCGCCAGGTGAGCTGACGCGCGCTGACGTCATCTGACCTTTCGACCTCCGCCCGGGGAAGGAGGGGATCGTCCCCTCCCCTCCTTCCCACAACTCCATCGCATGTGAAGGGCCATGAAGATCCAGCCCGCTTCCGCCGCCTTTACGGTTCTGCTCGGCCTCCTCGCGGCCGTGCCCTATTCCGGCATCGACATCAACCTTCCGGCGCTGGCCGCGACCGGCGCTGCGCTGGGAGCAAGCCCCTCACATGTTGGCCTGACGATGAGCGCCTTCATGCTGAGCCTTGCGATGGCGCCGCTCATCTACGGACCGATCTCCGACCGGGTCGGCCGCAAGCCCGTCGTCGTGTTCGGCCTGGCGCTGTTCGTGATCGCAAGCCTCGCCTGCGCGGCAGCGCAATCGCTGCCGATGCTGCTGCTATGCCGCGCGGTCCAGGGCGTGGGCGCGGCCAGCACGACGACGACTTATGCGATCATCCGCGACCTGTTTGACGAGGCGTCCGCGCGCGCGAAGATCGGCGGTATCGTGGTCACCGTCAACGTGGTGACCGTGATTGCGCCGACCGCAGGTGCCGCGCTGCTCGCGATCGGCGGATGGCGGCTGATCTATGCATGTCAGGCTGCGGTCGGCGTCATGCTGATCGCCGTCGTGCTGTGGGGAATGGCCGAAAGTGCGAAGACCGTCGCCGAACGTCGCCTTGGCGCTTCTGCGGTCTTCAAGGACTATCTCCGGATCGTCACGCACCCGGTTTCGCTCGCCTTCATCCTGATCGGCGCCGCTGCGGGCTCGGCCGTGTTTGCCTATGTCACGGGCTCTTCGCTGTACTTCATTGGCGTCGTCGGCTTGCAGCCGAAGCAATATGGCCTGATCTTCAGCGCCTGTTCGGCGGCGGTGATGTTCGGCGCGTTCCTCGACGGCCGGCTGAGCCGACAGGGTTTCGCGCCAGCGGACGTTCTGACGGTCGGTCTCGTGCTGTCGTTTGCCGCCGCAGGCACGATGCTCGTGACGACGCTGGCCGGCTGGAGCCCGCCTGCCCTCGTCGCCGCCCTGCTGATGGTCGTGGCGCTGTCCTTCGGGCTCAGCTTGCCCAACCTCATGAATGCGACGATGCAGCCCTTGCCCGACATCGCCGGCGCGGTCGGTGCCGCGGCTGGCACCGTTCAGATGACCGCCGGCGCGATCGCCAGCGGCTTGGTCGCACTGCTCTTTGACGGACGTACCGCGCTTGCGATGGCGGCCGTCATGGCCGCTTCCGCGCTGCTGGCGCTGACGCTCTATCTGCGATTTGGCAGGTCGGCCGGACGGCCGACCTGGGTGAGCAGCGTGTGAGCATCGATTTCCGTGGGGCCACAATCGGCCGAAACTGCCGCACTGCTTTCGTGCTTCGAGCAGTGCCGGCAGCGGGCGCTTACTGCGAGCGATCCGAGGTCCAGCCCTTGTACTCCGCGATGTTGTCCCTGGTCACGAGCTTGGACGGCAGGAGCTCGACGGTGGAGGCCGGCTTCTGGCCGTTGAGAATGCCGACGCCGACCTGCACGGCACGCCGCGCCATGAAGAACGGGTCCTGCGAGGCGGAGGCCTGGATCTGCGGCGACTGCGGATCTTTCAGCGCCACCTCGATATCGGGCGCGCCGTCAACCGCGGTGATGACAATGCCCGTGCGGTTCTGCTGGCGCGCGGCAAGGTCGGTGCCGATCGCCTGCGGGTCGTTGATGGCGAAGATGGCGTCGATCTTGGGGAAGCGCGTCAGATAGCCCTGCGCCACGTTGAGACCGCCTTCGCGCGAGCCCTTGCCGTCCTGGTCGCTGGACAGCACCTTGATGCCGGGATTCTTCGAGAACACGTTCTTGCAGCCGACGACGCGGTCGATCACGGCGGAGACTTGCGGCCCGTTCTCGATGACGACGTCACCCTTGCCGCCCAGTTTGTCGACGATGTACTGGCAGGAGATCTCGCCGGCCTGCACGTTGTTCGTTGTCACGGTGGCATCGGCGCCTTCGGCCGCGGTGTCGACCGCGACGACCACGATACCTGCCGCCTGCGCCTTCTTGATCGCCGGGCCGATCGCCTTGGGATCGCCCGGGTTCAAGAGGATCAGATCCACGCCGGCGGCGATGAAATTGTCGATCTGGGTGACCTGCTTGCCGAGATCGTATTCGAAGCCGACCGCCGTGATCTTCACATTGGGATTGGTCTTCTTCGCCTCGAACTCGGCGCCCTTCGACAGCGCGACGAAGAACGGGTTGCCCATCGAACCGAGCGAGACGCCGATCGACTTGAGCTCCTTGGCGAAGGACGGCGCGGTGCTTAGTGCGAGCGCCATGGCAGCGCCGGCGAGCGTGATCGTCTTCAACATTGGCTTCCTCCCTGGTCTGTCTTCATCCCCGGCACGGCAGACCAGTTGCCGCAACGGAACATCGCATCACGTTCTGGCCGACCCTTGCAGGCGGTAGCGGTCGAGCGCCACGGCGCCGATGATGACGAGGCCCTTGATCACATATTGCCAGATATCGGAGACGCCGATCAGGATCAGGCCGTTCGACAGCGCCGCGATGATCAACGCGCCGACCAGCGTGCCCCAGATCGAGCCGATGCCGCCGACGAACGAGGTGCCGCCCAGAATCACGGCGGTGATGGCATCGAGCTCGTAGGACTGGCCGAGCTGCAGGCCATTGGCCGCATAGAGGCGCGCCGCCTGCATGGCGCCGCCGAGCCCCGCGAACAGTCCCGAGACGCCGTAGACGAAGATCAGCACGGCCCAGACCTTGATGCCGGCAAGCCGCGCCGCGCTCTCATTGCCACCGACCGCATAGATGTGCACGCCGAGCACGGTCCGGCGCAGCACCAGCCAGGAGACCAGGATGACGAGCAAGGCGATCACCGAGAGCCACGGGATCGACGCGACGCCGGGAACCAGCGTCAGCGAGCCATTGCCGATGAACGCGTAGGGAATGGAGGGATTGAACACGGTCGTATCGGCCCCGAGCAGTCGCGCCAGGCCGCGCACGGCGGTGAGCGAGCCGAGCGTGACGATGAAGGGCGGCAGTCGCAGGAGCGCAATCAGCGCGCCGTTGACGAGGCCGAAGCCAAGGCCGGTGACGAGCGCGGCCGGCAGCCACAACATGCCGAGCTCCGGCAGCTTGGAGAGCGTCAACCCGGCCATTGCGGAGGCCGCCAGGATCGAGCCGACCGAGAGATCGATGCCGCCGGTGAGGATGACGAAGGTCATGCCGGCTGCGAGCACGGTGTTCACCGCGGCCTGCTGCAGCACGATGCCGAGATTTTGCCCGGTGAAGAAGCGGCCCTCGGACAGCATGTGGAAGCCGATGCAGAGAATCAGCAGCACCGGAAGCATGCCGAGCGCGCTGATCAGCATCCGCATCCGCTGGCGCTTTGTCTCTGCGGCGGCGCCGTTTGTCGTCGCCGGGGCGGGACTGGCCTTCGAAGCACCATTGTCAGGCATCGAGATGCTCCATCCCCGTGGCGAGCGCCATGATGTCTTCCTGCGTCAGTGGCGAATTCGGGCCGCGCGTGACCTCCCCGGCGATGTGCCCGGCACGCATCACGACGACGCGGTCGCAGATGCCGATGATCTCAGGCAGATCGGACGAGATGACGAGGATCGCAGTGCCGGCCTTGGCCAGATTGTCGATGATCGAATAGATCTCCGACTTGGCGCCGACGTCGACGCCACGCGTCGGCTCGTCGAGGATCAGGACCCTCGGCGCAATGGCGAGAAGCCGCGACAGCAACACCTTCTGCTGGTTGCCGCCGGACAGGCCGCCGGCGGGAACGCCGGCATTGGCAGCGCGAATGCTGAGCCCCGCGAAAGCTCGGTCGGCGCGTTCGCGCGCCTTGTCGCGATCCAGGACCCAGCCGAGCTTCGCATCGCGCCCGAGCACGGCGAGATTGATGTTGTCCAGGCACGACATGTCGAGAAACAGGCCGAGCGCCTTCCTGTCTTCCGTCAGATAGGCGATACCGGCCTCGAGCGCCGCGCCCGGCGTGCGGATATCGACCGGACGTCCCTCCAACTCGAGCCGGCCGGAGGTCTTGGGCGCCGCGCCGATGATAAGATGCGCAAGCTCGGTGCGGCCGGCGCCGATCAGGCCTGCGAGCCCGACCACCTCGCCTGCATGCACGGTCAGGGAGCATCCCTTGACGCGCAGGCCGTCGGCCATGTCGATTGCCGCAAGCACCGGATGTCCCCGCCCCGCCTCCGGATCATGATCCTTCTTGTAGAACGAGGAGACGTCGCGCCCGACCATCATGCGGACGATGGTGTCGGCGCGGATGTCCTGCTTGTCGAGCGAGCCGACCAGCCGGCCGTCGCGCAGCACGGTGACGCGGTCGCCGAGCGCGTAGACCTCGTCCATGCGATGCGAGATGTAGATGATGGCGAGCCCCTCGGCGCGAAGCTGGCGGATCAGCGCGAACAGCCGCTCGCTTTCGGCAGCCGACAACGAAGTGGTTGGCTCATCCATGATCAGGATTTTCGATCTGGCGTGCAGCGCTCGGGCGATCTCGACCAATTGCCGCTGACCCATGGACAGGTGCGCCACCAGCGTCGACGGCAGGAAGTCCGCGCCCAGCCGCTTCAGGATGGACCCGACGCCCTCACGCATCTCGCCGCGGGCCAGCAAACCTGCATGTGATAGCTCCCGTCCCAGATAGATGTTCTCGGCAACACTGAGATTGGGCGCCAGCGAAAGCTCCTGATAGATGATGGCAATGCCCGCCGCGCGGCCGCCGAGCGGACCTTCGATCCGGACCGGATGTCCTTCGATGCGGATCTCGCCGCCGGGATCAGGCCGGTAGGCGCCGGACAGGATCTTCATCAGCGTCGACTTGCCGGCACCGTTCTCACCCATCAAGGCATGGATTTCACCGGCATAGACGGTCAGATCGACCGTGCGGAGCGCCTTGATGCCGAAGAAGGTCTTTGAGACCCCGCGCATCTCGAGGATCGGATCGTTCATCGTGCCTCCCGGCGCACAATGCGTTTCCTACCCGCGTCTCCATCGTTTCGTCAGCGCGGTTCACGCATTAAACAAAACGCCGCAGCACAGGGCAATACCGAACACAGGGGGAATGCAACATCGCGGCCGAGCTAGTGGCGCGGCCGATACAGTTCACGCCAGGCGGGAAGCCGCTCGGCATAGGCATCGACCAGCTTTGCGTCGGGTTCAAACGTCTCGATGCGCTGCGGCCGCGTGCACACGGCGGCGACCGCCTCGCCTGTGACAGCAAGCCGCCCCAATCTCGCCGCACCGAACGCCGCGCCGGTTTCACCTGCGGCAAAACGATGGACCGGAACATTCAGCACGCTCGCGAGCACCGAGAGCCAGAACGGGGACCGCGAACCACCGCCAATGGCGTCGGCCTCCCCAATCGCGATGCCGGCATCGGCGAGCACGTCGCGGCAATCGGCCAGCGCGAAGGCAACGCCCTCGAGCACGGCCTGCACGATCGTCCCACGATCGGTGCCATGGCTCAAGCCATCGAGCATGCCGCGGACGACGGGATCGTCGTGCGGCGTCCGCTCGCCGGCGAGATAAGGCAGGAAGCTCACCGGCGACGGCGCCCGCGGGTGCGATCCGAGTGGCGCCAGCAGCTCGGCCTCGCTGGCGCCAAACAGGCGCGCGGTCCAGGCGAGACAGGAGGCGGCCGAGAGAATCGCACCGGCCTGAATCCACATGCCGGGAATGGCGTGACAGAATGTATGCACCGCGCGGTCCGGGTTGGCGGCGATGGCGCTGGTCGGCGCCAGCAAGGCCCCCGAAGTTCCCAACGACACAAAGGCGGTTCCCGGCCGGATCGCGCCGATGCCGACGGCGCCCGCCGGATTGTCGCCCGCGCCGCCTGCGATCACTGGCTGCCTGCGCATGCCCCAACGCTGCGCGAGCTCGCTGCGCAGCGTCGATGCGGGCGCACATCCCTCGACCAGGCGCGGCATGTAAGCGCGCGACAGGCCGGTCGCTGCCAGTGCGGCGTCCGACCAGTCCCGGCGCGCGGCGTCGAGCCAGAGGGATCCCGATGCATCCGAGACGTCCTCGACGGCCTCGCCTGAGAGCACCAGGCGCAAATAGGCCTTTGGCAGCAGAACGAGCCTGGTCGCCGCAAATGTTTCGGGCTCGTGCGTTGCAATCCACAGCAGCTTCGGCGCGGTGAAGCCCGGCATCGCCTTGTTGCCCGTCGTCGCACGCAAGGCGGGCCAGCGTCGTTCCAGAATGCGACACTCCGCGGCCGCGCGTCCGTCGTTCCAGAGGATGCAGGGCCGCAGCGGCCTCAAGCTCGCATCGAGCAGCGTGGCGCCATGCATCTGGCCGGACAGCCCGATGCCTTCGACCGCCGCCAACGCACCGGCATGGCTCGCCTTCAGAGCGTCCAGCGTGGCGAAGGTCGCATCGATCCATTGCGCGGGATCCTGCTCACAATAGCCTGGCTGTGGCGAGGCGGTCGCAAGCGGCCGGCTCTCGCTTGCGATCACGCGCTGGGCATCGTCGACGAGAACGGTCTTGACCGCCGAGGTGCCGAGATCAATGCCGAGATACATGGATGCTCTCCGCTCACTTGGTCGCGTCGATCCAGATCCCGGGCTCCGAATGCTCGCGGATGTGGCTGACGAGGAAGTCGGAAAAGACCCTGATCTTGGCCGGCAGCCTGACGCGGTTCTGATAGGCGATGTTCATGGTGAGCAGCGGCAGCTCCCAGCCCCTCAGGACGGGCACCAGCCGGCCGGCCGCGATATCGCTCTGCACGATGTAGAGCGGCTGGATCAGGATGCCGAGCCCTGCGCGCGCCGCGCCGCAGATGATCTGGCCGTCATTGCTGTCGAGCGTCGGCGAGATCCGCACTGTCTGCGTCGTGCTGCCCTTGCTCAGCCGCAGCGAATATGGGTCGTTGGCAAGATTGTAGATCAGCATGTTGTGGCGGGCGAGATCGGCCGGATGCTCCGGCCGGCCGTGCTTCTCCAGATAGGACGGCGCCGCCGCGAGCACGCGGTGCATCTGGCCGATGCGGCGGACGACGATGTTGGAATCCGGCTCGTGCTCGCGCGTGCGGATCGCCACGTCGATGCCTGCTTCGATGAAGTCCAGATAGCGGTTGGCGCTGATGATCTGCACGCTGAGATCCGGATAGAGCGCGCGGAAGGCCGGCAGCATCGGCGCAAGATAGATCATCGCGAAGGACAGCGAAGACGTCACGCGCAGCATGCCCTTCGGCGACAGCGCGCGGTCGGAGACGGCGTCCTCGGCTTCGGCGAGCTCGTTCAGCAGCGTACTGCAGCGCTGCAACAGCTCCTGCCCCGCCTCGGTCAGCCATTGCCGGCGCGTATTGCGCTCGATCAGGCGAACCGCGAGCCGCTCCTCCAGCGCGCTGAGATGACGGCTGGCAGCCGCGTTCGACATCCGCAGCATTTCGGCGGCCTTGGACAGGCTGCCGAGCTCGGCGGTTTTAGAGAAGACTTCGAGTTGGAGCAGCCGGTCCATTTTTACGAAAAGAGGAAAAGAGACTTACGAAGATTGGCCTTTATTTCCGTTTTCTGCAAGGCAAAATGACCCCAACAAAGCACAATGACAGGTGAGGAAATCAGGAAATGTCGGGCCCGATCAGGCACATCGTGATGTGGCGGCTGCGCGGGGAGACCCCCGAGGAGCGTTCCGCCGCCCGGCTGAAGGTCAAGACCCTGTTCGAGGGCCTCAAGGGCCGGATCGACGGCCTCACCCACATCGAAGTCGGCGTGGACGTCAGCGCGGTCGACTACGCCTGCGACGTCGTGCTGTTCTCGGAGTTCACCAACCAGGCGGCGCTCAGCGCCTATGCCAACCACCCGGAGCACCTGCGCGTCCGCGAGGCTCTGGGCGACTTGCGGATCGGACGCTTCCAGGTCGATTATCCCATCAAAGGGACCGGCGCATGATCGGTTCGTTCACCTTTGAAAACCTGCCCTGCCGTGTCGTGTTCGGCAGCGGAACCCTGGCCTCGGCCAAAGCCGAGGTCGAACGGCTCGGCGGCAAGCGCGCGCTGGTGCTGACGACGCCGCAGCAGGAAGCGCAGGGCAAGAGTCTTGGTGCCGCGCTCGGCCCGCTCTATGCCGGCATCTTTCCTGGCGCCACCATGCATACGCCGGTCGAGGTCACGGAACGGGCGCTCGCAGCGATGAAGGCGTGCGAGGCCGATTGCGTCGTCTCGCTCGGCGGCGGCTCGACCACCGGCCTCGGCAAGGCGCTGGCCTTGCGCACCGGCGTCAACCAGCTCTGCATCCCCACGACTTATGCCGGCTCGGAGATGACGCCGATCGTCGGCCAGACCGAGAACGGCCTGAAGACCACGGTGCGCGATGCGGCAATACTGCCGGAGACGGTGATCTACGACGTCGATCTGACCCTGACGCTGCCGGTCGGCCTCGCGGCGACCTCAGGCATCAACGCCATCGCGCATGCCGTGGAAGCGCTGTACGCCCGCGATACCAATCCCGTGACTTCATTGATGGCGGAGGAAGGCATCCGCGCGCTCGCCCGCGCCCTTCCCGCTATCGCCGCCAGAAGCGACGATCGCGAGGCGCGGACCGAAGCACTCTATGGCGCCTGGCTGTGTGGCGTTTGTCTGGGCACCGTCGGCATGGCGCTGCATCACAAGCTCTGCCACACGCTCGGCGGCACCTTCGATCTGCCGCATGCGGAGACCCACACCATCGTGCTGCCGCATGCCCTCGCCTACAATGCGCCTGCCGTGCCCGAGGCGATGGCGCGCATCTCGCGCGCGATTGGTGCTGCCGACGCGTCGCAAGGACTCTACGACCTCGCCAAGCGGTTGGGTGCGAAGCTGGCGCTGCGCGATGTCGGCATGCCCGAAGGCGGTATCGACAAGGCGGCCGATCTCGCCGTCACCAATGCCTACTGGAACCCGCGCCCGCTCGAGCGCGATGCCATCCGCGGCCTGATCGCACGCGCCTGGGCCGGCGATCCGCCCGTTACCATCAAAGCGGCGGCGTGAGGCCATGCGGCGCACCCTGATCAGATCGGCCACCGTCATCAGCATGGATGACGCGATTGGCGACCTCGGCACCGGCGACGTGCTGGTCGAGGGCAGCCGCATCGTCGATGTGCGACCATCGATCGAGGTCGCAGCCGACACGGAGATCGTCGACGGCAAGGGCCGCATCGTCATTCCCGGCCTGATCAACGCGCACATGCACACCTGGCAGACCGGCTTGCGCGGCTTTGCCGCGAACTGGACGCTGCTGGAATATTTCCGCCGCATGCATGCCGGGCTCGCGACCGTGTTCAGGCCCGAGGACATCCATATCGCGACGCTTGTCGGCGCGCTGAACCAGATCAACCACGGCGTCACCACGCTGGTCGATTGGTGCCACAACAATCCGACGCCTGATCACACCGACGCGGCCGTGCGCGGCCTGATCGAGAGCGGCATCCGCGCTGCCTTCTTCCATGGATCGCCGAAGCCGGAGCCGAAACCGGGCGAGCCGCATTTCTCGGAAGTGCCGCATCCGCGCCGCGAGGTCGAGCGGCTGCTGGCCGGCCCCCTTGCCGATCGCGACGGCCTCGTCACGCTAGGGCTCGCGATCCTCGGGCCGCATTATTCGACGCTCGACGTCGCCATGCACGATTTCCGCCTGGCGCGCGAGCTCAAGTTGATCGCATCGATGCATCAGGGCGGCGGTCCGGCCAAGACGCCCGGCGGCTGGGAGAAGCTGATCGAGGCCGGCCTCGTCGGCCCCGGCATCAACATCGTCCATGGCAACGATCTACCCGACGAGTTGCTGGGTCGGATGATCGATCTCGGCGTGTCGTTCTCGGTCACGCCGGAGAACGAGATGATCCAGGGCCACGGCTTTCCGATCACCGGCCGGCTGCTGAAGCGCGGCGTTCGGCCGACCATTGGCATTGACCTCGAATCCGTCCTGGCCGGCGACCTCCTCTGCGTTGCGCGCGTCGCGCTGTCGATGCAGCGGGCGCTCGACAATGCGGACTCCCGCAAGACAAACGGCACCATTCCGGCGACGACCACGATTCCGGTGCGCGAGGCGCTGCGCTGGATCACGACGGAAGGCGCGCGCATGCTCGGCCGCGAGCACCGGATCGGCTCACTGACGCCGGGCAAGCTCGCGGACCTCGTCATCATCAACGCCTCCGATCTGAATCTCCATCCGGTGCACGATCCGATCGCGACCGTGGTGATGCAGACGAGCCTTGCCAATATCGAGGCCGTCATGATCGGCGGCACCTGGAAGAAGCGGAACGGCAAGCTGCTGGCCGAGGGGCTGGAGACGAAGAAGGAGCTGCTGGCGCAATCCGGCCGGCGGCTGGTGCAGGACATCGAACGACAGGGACGCGCCGCCTGAAGGCGCCAACGGACAACAACAATGACAGACGCTACGAAGACTGTTGCTTTCATCGGGATCGGCAAGATGGGTCTGCCGATGTCGGTTCTCGTCGCCAGGGCAGGCTATGCGGTCACCGCATTCGACCAGAGCGCGGCACGGATCAGCGAGGCGCGTACGCAAGGCATATCTATCGCCGCTTCGCCCGCCGAGACCGTAAGTGGCAAAGCAGCGGTGATCACCTCCCTGCCCGATGACGCCGCCTTGCGCGGCGCGCTGCTCGGCCCAAGCGGCCTCATTGCCGCGATGGCGGCCGGATCTGTGCTGATCGAAACAAGCACCGTCAGCGTCGAGGCTTCTACTGAAGTCGCCGCCGCCGCGCAGGCACGCGGCGTTGCCTATCTGCGCTCGCCGGTCTCCGGCAATGCCAGCATCGTTCACACCGGCGCCCTCACCTGCTTCGTCTCCGGCCCGAAGGACGCTTTCGAGGGTGCAAAGCCGCTATTCGCCGCCTTCACCCGCGCCCAGACCTATCTCGGCCCCGCCGAGGAAGCGCGCTACGCAAAGCTCTCGGTCAACCTGATGATCGCGGTGTCCGCGGCGATGATGGCCGAAAGCCTGGCACTGGCGCGCAAGGGCGGCATTGCCTGGCAGGACATCCTGAAGGTGCTCGACGACAGCGCCGTTGCCTCGCCCATGGTGAAGTACAAGACGGCGCCGCTGCGGACGCGGGATTTCGAGTCCACTTTCTCCTGCAAGCAGATGGCCAAGGACCTCGATTTGATCCTTGGCGCCGGTCACGCCGTCGGCGTGCCGCTGCAGCTCGCAGCGCAGGTGCGCGAGACCTATGGCTCGCTGGTCGCGCAGGGCGATGGCGAGACCGACTTCATCGCAACTGTCAAGCATCTGGAACGCTTGTCCGGCCTCGGCGAACCGAAACTCTGATCGCGGAGATACATATGCGCAATTTCAACGAGAACACGATCACCGACGCGGTGCTGGAGCGGATCGTGGGCGCGACCGATCCACGGATCAAAGAGGTCAGCGAAGCGCTCGTGCGGCACCTGCACGCCTTCGTCCGCGAGGTGCGGCTGACCCAGAAGGAATGGGAGTACGGCATCGACTTCCTGACCCGCACCGGGCACATGTGCGACGACAAGCGCCAGGAGTTCATCCTGCTGTCGGACACGCTCGGTGTCTCCATGCTGGTCGACGCGATCAACCATCCGGTGCCGGAAGGCGCGACCGAGACCACGGTGCTCGGCCCGTTCTTCGTCCAGGCCGCGCCGGAGAAGGACAGCGGCGCCGATATCTCCGGCCCGATGGAGGGTGATCCGATGCTGGTCACCGGTTCGGTCTCGACCGTCGACGGCAAGCCGCTTGCGAATGCGACCGTTGACGTCTGGCACTCCGACGATGACGGCTATTACGACGTACAGCAGCTTGACGACATCGGCGATCTCGCGATGCGCGCGCGCTTCCACACCGACGCAGGCGGCCGCTTCCATTTCTGGTCGATCAAGCCCGCGGCCTATCCGATCCCGCATGACGGCCCGGTTGGGGAGATGCTGGAGGCGCAGGGCCGCCATCCCTGGCGTCCCGCGCATGTGCATTTCATGATCTCGGCGCCGGGCTTCGAGCAGCTCGTCACGCATGTGTTCGTCGCCGGCGACAAATATCTCGACTCTGACGTGGTGTTCGGCGTCAAGGACAGCCTGATCCACGAATTCGCCAAGCATCCTGCTGGCCGTGCGCCGGATGGTCGCATGGTGGAGAGCGAGTATTTTCACCTCAATTATGATTTCGGCCTGAAGCAGGTTGCGAGCAGCGCAAGAGCCGCCTAAGCCGATCGACGACGCAGCGGACCGACAAGAGTCCGGCAACAGGGAGCAGACGGGAGCGAAGGGATGGGACCGCGAGTCAGCACGAGCATATTGGCCGATCGCCTCACCGGCATGATCGGCCCGCGCGCGAGCGTCGCGCGCGGCGTGCTCGATCAGCATGGGCAGAGCGAGTCGCATTATCGCAATTTGCCGCCCGACATCGTCGTCTTCCCTGAGACGACGCAGGAGGTCGCCGAGATCGTCAAGCTGTGCGCGAGCGCGAGCATGCCGATCGTCCCGTTCGGCGCCGGCACCTCGCTCGAAGGCAATGCGGCCGCGGTCGCGGGCGGCGTCTGCTTCGACTTCGCGCGCATGAACAAGGTGCTCAGCGTGCACGACAGCGACATGGATGTCGTGGTGCAGCCCGGCATCACGCGCAAGCAGCTCAATGCGGAGCTGCGCAATACCGGACTTTTCTTCCCGATCGATCCCGGCGCCGACGCCTCGATCGGCGGCATGACCTCGACGCGCGCCTCCGGCACCATGGCTGTGCGCTATGGCACCATGAAGGACAATGTCATGGCGCTCGAGGTGGTGTTGGCCGACGGCCGCGTCATCCGCACCGCGAAGCGCGCACGGAAGTCTGCAGCGGGCTATGACTTAACGCGCATGTTCGTCGGCGCGGAAGGCACGCTCGGCGTCATCACCGAGATCACGCTGAAGGTGCATCCGGTGCCGCAGGCGATCTCGGCTTCCGTTTGCAGCTTCGATACCCTGCACGATGCCGTCGACACCGCGATCTCCGTGATCCAGTCCGCGATCCCCGTGGCCCGGATCGAGCTGCTCGACGACGTCATGATGCGCGGCATCAACGCCTATGCCAAGCTCGGCTACCGCGAGGCGCCCACCCTGTTCTTCGAATTCCATGGCTCCGAGTCCTCGGTCGCCGAGCAGGCCGAGGCCGCACAGGCGATCGCCGCCGACAATGGCGGCCATGGTTTTGCCTGGGCCAAGGCGGCCGAAGACCGCAGCCGGCTCTGGCATGCGCGCGACAACACGCTCTATGCGGGCCTCGGCCTGCGACCCGGCGCGCGCGCCGTGATCACCGATGTCTGCGTGCCAATCTCGCGGCTTGCGGAATGCCTGACCGAGACGCGCCGCGATGCCGACGAGCACGGCTTCACGGCGCCGATCGTCGGCCATGTCGGCGACGGCAATTTCCACATGCTCATCCTGATCGATCCCTTGAAACCAGAGGAATCCGAGGGCGCGAAGGCCCTTCAGGCCCGCATGGTCGCCCGCGCCATTGCCATGGACGGCACCTGCACTGGCGAGCACGGCATCGGGCTCGGCAAGATCGATTATCTCGCCGACGAGCTCGGCGAAGCGGTCGACGTGATGCGGTCGATCAAGACTGCGCTCGATCCGAATGGACTGATGAACCCGGGTAAGATTTTTGCAGGTGGAGCCAAGGCATGAGCGACGCGCTCCCGATCGAGGTCACCTCGCCCACCCCGCTGCTGGAGCTGCGCGGCATCAGCAAGGAGTTTCCCGGCGTCAAGGCGCTGGATGACGTGTCCTTTGCCGTCTACCCCGGCGAAGTCCACATGCTGCTCGGCGAGAACGGCGCCGGCAAGTCGAGCCTGATGAAGGTGCTGTGCGGCGCCTACCGCGCCGATGCCGGCGAGTTCTACTACAAGGGCGACAAGGTCGCGATCGCCTCGACCGCGGATGCCCAGAAGCTCGGCATTGCCGTGATCTTCCAGGAATTCTCGCTGGTCCCCTATCTCGACATCGCCCAGAACATCTTCCTCGGCCGCGAGCCGAAGGGCCGCATCCCCGGCACCATTGATCGCCGCAGGATCCTGGCAGACGCCAAGCGCGTGCTCGACACGATCGGCTTCGATATCGATCCCTCCACCACCGTCGACAAGCTCGGCGTCGCACAGCAGCAGATGGTCGAGATCGCGAAAGCGATCAGCCAGAACGCCCGCATCCTCGTCATGGACGAGCCGACCGCGGCGCTGTCCGATCGAGAGACCGAGTTATTGTTTGCGCTGATCGCACGGCTGAAGGCCGACGGCGTCTCGATCGTCTACATCTCCCACCGCATGGCCGAGGTGTTCGCGCTCGGCGACCGCATCACCGTGCTGCGCGACGGTCGCCGCATCGACGGCGTCAAGCCCGCCGACGTCACGCCGGACCAGCTCGTGCGCATGATGGTCGGCCGTAACGTCGACATGACCTATCCGCGCAATTTTGCCGACAAGCCCGGCGAGCTTCTGCTTCAGGTGAAGGGCCTCTCGGCGGCGACCGGCATCTCCGACATCAACATCGAGGTGCGCCGGGGCGAGATCGTCGGCCTGTGCGGGCTGGTCGGCTCCGGCCGCAGCGAGGTCGCGCGCGCCATCTTCGGCGCCGATCCCGTGACGTCAGGCGAGATCATCTTCGACGGCAAGAGCATTTCCGGCGAGCCTGACCTCGCCGCCCGTCGCGGCATCGCGCTGATTCCGGAGAGCCGCAAGAGCGAAGGCCTCGCGTTGCTACGCTCGGTCGGCGACAATCTCGTCGTGTCGGCGCTGAAAAAACTGTTCCCGAGCGGCCTGTTCGACCAGCGCAGCGCGCAGCGCACCTCCGACGGTCTGATCCGTCAGCTGCGCATCGCGACGCCCAGCGCGCGACAGACCGTCGGCCTGCTCTCCGGCGGCAACCAGCAGAAGGTCGTGATCGGCAAATGGCTGGCGGCCGGCTCGAAGCTGTTCATCTTCGACGAGCCGACGCGGGGCATCGACATCGGCGCCAAGTCTGAAATCTTCGCCCTCATCGACCGCCTGGTGGCCGAAGGCGCCGCCGCACTCATGATCTCCTCCGAGCAGGTCGAGATCTGCCATGTCTGCGACCGCGCCTATGTGATGCGCGAGGGGCGCATCGCCGGGCATCTGACCCGCAACGAACTGACCGAGGAGAACATCGTGCGACTGGGGATGCATCATGCGTGAAGCCGCGGTCGTTTCTCAACCCAATCCACTGCAGCGCATTCCCGGCGTTGCCATCGTGCTGGTGCTGCTGATCGCGCTGTTCAGCGCCATCGCGCCCGGCTTCCTGTCGGCCGCCAACCTCTCCAACGTGCTGGTGCAGTCGACCATCCTGACCATGCTCGCGCTGCCGATGACCTTGATCATCATGACCGAGGGGCTGGACCTGTCGATGGGCGCCGTGCTGACGCTGACCTCGCTCTGCGTCGCGATCGTGTCGCTCGCGACCAAGTCGATGCTGCTCGGCCTTGGCGCCGGCCTGCTCGTCGGCACGGCCTTCGGCGTTGCCAACGGCTGGCTGATCGCAATCCTCGGCATCCCGCCCTTCGTCGCAACGCTGGGCACGCTCGGCATGGCGCAGGGCCTGTCGCTGATCGTCAGCGACGGCCAGAGCGTGGTCGGCATCCCCCACAGCGTGCGCGACATCTATTCGGCGACGCTGCTCGGCATTCCCGTGCCTATCGTGATGGCGCTGGTGACTTACGCGGCGTTCCACGGCCTGCTCTATCACACCCGCTTCGGCACCTACATCTTCGCGCTCGGCGGCAATCGCGAGGCGCTGCGCTATGCCGGCCTCTCGCCGAACAAGCTGCTGATCGTGGTCTACGCGATCGGCGGCGCCATGGCCGGCATCGCGGGCCTGTTGATGACCGCGCGGATGAATTCCGGCCACCCGACCGCCGGCCTTGGCCTTGAATTCGATGCCATCGCCGCCGTCGCCGTCGGCGGCACCTCGTTCGAGCGCGGCAATGGCTGGCTGCTCGGCACCCTGCTCGGCGTGCTTTCCGTCGGGGTGCTGCGCAACGGGCTGAACCTGATCTCGCTGCCGTCCTCGGTGCAGGTCGCAAGCGTCGGCGTCCTCGTCATCGTTGCCCTGTTCCTCGACGGCCTCAGGAGCCGCGCATGACCGACATCACCAAAGAGGCGATGATGCCGCCCCGCTCGTTCCTGTCGCAGGACGCGATCCAGCTGTTCTATCGCCTGCTCGCGGCGCTCTTGATCTGCGCGGTGCTCGCCGTGCTCAGCGATTCCTTCCTGAGCCTCGGCAACATCCTCAATGTGCTCCGGCAAGCGAGCCTGACCTTCTTCATCGCCTCCGGCCTGACGCTGGTAGTGTTGACCGCAGGTCTCGACCTGTCCGTCGGCGCCAATGTCGCGCTGTCGGCCTGCATCGCCGGCACCGTGATCCACAAGACCGGCTCGCCGGCACTCGGCATCCTCACCGGCCTTGCCTGCGGCGGCATCGTCGGGCTCCTCAACGGCATCATGGTCACCGCGCTGCGCATCCCCTCCTTCATCGCCACCTACGGCATGCTCTGGGTGCTGAACGGCCTCACCTATTGGTACATGGCGGGCGAGACCCTGCACGGCTTTCCCGCGGGCTTCCGCCAGATCGGCAGCGGCTATCTGTTCGGCCTGCCGATCCCGGTCTATCTGCTGCTGGTGTTCCTCGGGATCGGGACGCTGTTTGCGCAGCGGACGATCTGGGGCCAGGAGATCTATGCGATCGGCGCCAATCCGGTCGCAGCCCGCCTCTCGGGCATTCCCGTCGCGCGCCGCCTGCTGCTGGTCTACGCGGTCTCCGGCACCATGGCCGGGCTCGCCTCGATCATCTTCCTGTCGCGGCTCAATTCGGCCGAGGCCGACATCGGCGAGAGCCTGACGCTGCCGGCAATCGCCGCCGTGCTGATCGGCGGCACCTCGCTGTTCGGCGGCGTCGGCACCGTGTTCGGCACCTTCATCGGCGCGCTGATCCTGACACTGGTGCTGAACGGCATGAACTTGCTGTCGGTCAGCGCCAACTGGCAGCCGCTGGTGACGGGCATCATCGTCATTCTCGCGGTCTGGCTCGACATGAAGACCCGCCGCCGCGCGCAATGAGTTCTAGAAATCCAACAAGCAAAATGAGGGATGGAGGCACTATGAAACTGACACTGGGGTACTTCACGTGTTCCTTTGCGCTGCCGCTGCTGATGGCGGCCGCGTTCACGACTGGGGCGCGCGCCGATGGCGAGACCATTGCCGTCTTCACCAAGAACCAGACCAACCCGTTCTTCCAGACGGTACGCGTCGGCGCCGACAACATGGCGAAGTCGCTGAACGCGAAAACGCTGCAATACATCCCGACCAAGCCCGACTCGATCCCCGAGCAGCTCAGCCAGATCGAGGACGTCGTGGTGAAGAAGCCGAGCGCGATCGTGTTCACGCCGGTCGACTACAAGGCGATGGTGCCCGGCGTCGAGAAGATCAATGAAGCAAAAATCCCGGTCGTCAACATCACCGACCGCTCGGCGGGCGGCAAGTTCCTGTCCTTCGTCGGCGCCGACGATTACAGCCTTGGGCTCGAGACCGCACGCTTCCTGCTGAAGACGCTGGGCGGCAAGGGCAACATCGTCATCATCGAGGGCGTCAAGGGCTCGCTGACCAATGTCGACCGCGTCCGCGGCTTCAACGACGCGCTGAAGGAGGCCCCAGGCGCCAAGCTCCTGGCCTCGCAGCCCGGCAATTACCAGCGGCTCCAGGCGCTCCAGGTGATGGAGAATCTGATGCAGTCGAATTCGCAGATCGACGGCGTGCTGGCGGCCAACGACGCCATGGCGGTCGGCGCGATCGAGGCGCTCGACGGTGCCAATCGCAAGGCGCAGGTGATCGGCATCAACGGCACCAAGGAGGCGATCGACGCGATCAAGTCCGGCAAGCTGCTTGCCAGCGGCGACTACAACGGCTTTGCCCAAGGCTGCCTCGGCACCATGATGGCGGTGCGCTCGCTGCGCGGGCAGCCGGTCATCAGCGAGATCGTGCTGAAGCCGACCGTGATCACCAAGGACAACTACCAGCCATTCGACCTGCCGCTGGAGCAGCGCACCTGCCCGACCTTCGAGGACGCCGGCAAGCTCGGCGCCAAGTAGACAACCAATCACCGCAAATATGGACGGCCTCCTCGCGGCCGTCCTGAGAACACGGAGACACCATGCTGTTCGCCATTCACGCCGTCGACCGCGCCGCCGCGCTGCCGACCCGGCTCGCCAATTACGACGCGCACAAGGCCTTTCTGAGCGACACCTCGCGCTTCGGCGTCAAGATCGTGATGTCGGGACCGCTGGTGTCCGACGATGGCCAGACCATGATCGGCAGCCTGTTCCTGATCGAGGCACCGGGCCGCAGCGAGGTCGAAGCCTTCAACCGTGCCGATCCCTTTGCTGCGGCCGGCATCTGGGAAAAGGTCACGATCACCGGCTTCCTGCGCCGGCAGGGCTAAAGCCCCTCCACTTCCTCCGCAAGGTGACATGCCGCCCACTGCGCTGGTCCGGTCGCGCGCAGCGTCGGCTCCTCGACGCGGCAGCGGTCGAAGACGAGCGGGCAGCGGGTGTGGAAACGGCATCCCTTCGGCGGATTGATCGGGCTCGGCACGTCGCCGCCGAGGATGATGGGATTGCGCTTCGCTCCGGGCTCGGGCAGCGGCACCGCGGAGAGCAGCGCCCTCGTATAAGGATGTTTTGGCGCGGCAAAGATCTCGCGGCGGGGCGCCACCTCGACGATCTTGCCGAGATACATCACCGCGACGCGGTGGGTCATGTGCTCGACGATGGCGAGGTCATGACTGATGAACAGCAGTGCCAGACCGAATTTCTGCTGAAGGTCCTGGAGCAGATTGACGATCTGCGCCTTGACCGAGACGTCGAGCGCGGAGACCGCCTCGTCGCAGACGATCAGCTCGGGCTCGGCCGCGAGCGCCCGGGCGATGCCGATGCGCTGGCGCTGGCCGCCCGAGAATTCGTGCGGCCGGCGGTTCAGCGCCTCGCGCGGCAGGCGCACCGTGTCCATCAGCGCGGTGACGCGGACCTCGAGATCTTCCGCGGATTTGGCCAAACCAAAATTACGGATCGGCTCGGCGAGGATGTCGCGCACGCGCATGCGCGGATTGAGGCTCGAGAACGGATCCTGGAACACCACCTGCACGCGGCGGCGCATCTGGCGCATCGTGCTCGGATGGGCGTCGTCGATGCGCTGGCCGTCGAGGATCACCTGCCCTGCGGTGATGTCGAACAGCCGCAGGATGGCGCGGCCGACCGTCGACTTGCCACAGCCGGACTCGCCGACCAGCGACAACGTCTCGCCGCGCGCGATCTCGAACGACACGCCGTCGACCGCATAGACGAATTCGGACTTGCGTCCGAACAGGCCCCTATTGATCGGAAAATGCTTCTTGAGGTCGTTGACCTGGAGCAACGGAACATTCATGCCGCAACCGCTCCCTTGGCGGCGTAATGGCAGGCCGCGATGTGGCGGGGACCTTTCTCTTCCAGCCCCGGCGCATATTGCCGGCACAGATCGGTCGCGAGCGCGCAGCGGCCGGCAAAGACGCAGCCGATGATCGGCTTGCGGAGATCAGGCACCTGTCCGGGAATCTCGGCAAGCCGCGTCGCAGTGCCCGCGAGCGAGGAGCCGAGCTTCGGCACCGCACCTAACAGGCCTTCCGTATAGGGATGTCGCGGCGAGCGGAACAACTCGGCGACCGGCGCCTCCTCGACCTTGCGGCCGGCATACATGACCATGACGCGTTCGGCGATCTCGGCGACGACGCCGAGATCGTGGGTGATCAGGATGATGGCCGCGCCGACCCGGCGCTTCAAATCCAGCATCAGTTTTACGATCTGCGCCTGGATGGTCACGTCGAGCGCGGTGGTCGGCTCATCCGCGATCAGGAGTTTTGGATTGCAGGCGAGCGCAATCGCGATCATGACGCGCTGGCGCATGCCGCCGGAGAGCTGATGCGGATATTCGCGCACGCGCCGCTTCGGCTCGGGAATGCCGACCAGCGTCAGCATCTCGATCGCGTGCGCCTCGGCGGCCTGCTTGTCGAGGCCCTGATGGATCATCAAGGTCTCGCGGATCTGGCGGCCGACGGTCAGCACCGGATTGAGGCTCGTCATCGGCTCCTGGAAGATCATCGAGATGTCGTTGCCGCGGATGGCGCGCATCTCGCGATCGGAGAGCGCGAGGAGGTCCTTGCCGGCGAAGCGGATCGCGCCCGCGATTCTGCCGGGCGGCTCCGGAATCAGGCGCATCAGCGACATCGAGGTCACCGACTTGCCGCAGCCGGACTCGCCGACGATGGCCAGTGTCTCGCCCTCGTTGACGTGGAAGGACACCCCGTCCACCGCGCGGTTGATGCCGCTCGGGGTGCTGAAGTGGGTCTGCAGATTCTCGACCTCTAGCAACGCCATCGCGGTCAGCCCATCTAGAGACGCTTGGCCATGCGCGGATCGAGCGCATCGCGAAGGCCGTCGCCGAGCAAATTCACCGCGAGCACGGTGACCGACAGGAAGGCCGCCGGGAAGAACACGATGTAAGGCTTGACCTGCCACAGCGCGCGACCTTCCGCCATGATGTTGCCCCAGGACGGAATGGTGGGCGGCGTGCCCGCGCCGATGAAGGACAGGATCGCCTCGGTGATCATGGCGCTGGCGCAGATGTAGGTCGCCTGCACCAGCATCGGCGCAACCGTGTTGGGCAGGATGTGGCGCAGGATGATCATCGGCGTGCGCGTGCCGCAGGCGACCGCGGCGTCGACATAGGGCTGCTCGCGCAGCGACAGCACCACACTACGGACAAGACGAGAAACTCGCGGGATCTCGGCGATGGTAATCGCGAGGATGACGTTGCCGACGCTGCCGCGCGTCAGCGCCATCAGCGCAATCGCGAGCAGGATCGGCGGGATCGACATCAACCCATCCATGAAGCGCATCAAGATGCCGTCGGCCCAGCGGATGAAACCCGAGACCATACCGATGGCAAGACCTGCCGCCGATGCGAAGATCGCGACCGACAGGCCGACCGTGAGCGAGACCCGCGCGCCGAACAGCACGCGCGAATAGATGTCGCGGCCGAGCACATCGGTGCCGAACCAGAAATCGGCCGAAGGCGCCCGCGTGCGCTTGGCCGGCGCAAGCGCGGTCGGGTCGACCGTCCCGAGATACGGCGCGAACACCGCGATCAGTACGAGCATCAAGAGCAGCGCGCCGCCGATGGCAACGGTGGGATGGCCGCGCAACAGGCCGATGAAACCGCGCCGGATCGTGACCGGCCGCAGGATCTCAGGCAGTTGCGGCGCGAGGACGAGGCCGGGTGGAAGCGATTGCGGACTGACGGTGGTGTCGGTCAATAGCGGATCCTCGGGTCAACGAGCGTATAAATGACGTCGATCATCAGGTTGACGAGGACGTAGACGAAGCTGAACAGCAGCACGATGCCCTGGATCACCGGATAGTCGCGGCGCAGGATCGCGTCGATCGTGAGGCGGCCGAGGCCGGGAATCGCGAACACGCTTTCGGTGACCACCGCGCCGCCGATCAGCAGCGCGATGCCGATTCCGATCACGGTCACGATCGGCACCGCCGCGTTCTTCAGCGCGTGAATGAACAGGATGCCGCCCTGCCCGAGGCCCTTCGCCTTGGCGGTGCGGATATAGTCCTGCTGCAACACTTCGAGCATGGCGGCGCGGGTGATGCGCGCGACCAGCGCGATGTAGACGCAGCCGAGCGCGACCGCCGGCAGGATCAGGTTCTCCAGCCAGGGCCAGAAGCCCTGGTTGAGCGGCGTGTAGCCCTGTACCGGAAGCCATTCCAGTTCGAGCGCGAAGATGTAGGCGAGCATGTAGCCGACCACGAACACCGGCAGCGAGAAGCCGAACACGGCAAAGCCCATGATCGCGCGGTCGATCAGGCTGCCGGCTTTCCACGCCGCCACCACGCCGAGCGGCACAGCGACCACGATGGTGAGCAGCAGCGTGACGATCATCAGCGACAGCGTCGGTCCGAGACGCTGCCCGATCATCGCCGAGACCGGCAGATTGGTGAAGATCGAGGTGCCGAGATCGCCGTGCAGAATGCGCCAGACCCAGCTTCCGAACTGGATCAGGAACGGACGGTCGAGGCCGAGGCTCTGGCGGATGCGCTCCACATCCTCCGGGCTCGCCTGGTCGCCCGCGATCACCACGGCGGGATCACCCGGCGCGATGTAAAGCAGGCTGAACACGAACAGCGCGACGATCGCCATCACCGGCAAGGTCGCGACGATGCGACGGAGGATGTAGGAGAGCATCTGGCCTCAGCGCGCGATCATGCGGACTTCGACACACCCCAGAAGAACGGCAGCGGCCCCTTGGTGATGCCGGAGACGTTCTTGCGCCAGGCCGTGTAGGTCAGGAAGAAGCCGGTTGGCGCGTAGACGACATCCTCGAGCGCCGCCTTGTTGACCTGCCCGATCGCGGCCTTCTCCTCCTCGAGATTCTTGGCGTCGAACCAGGCCGTGATCTCCTTCTCGGTATTCGGGCTGTTGGGCCAGCCGAACCAGGCCTTTTCGCCATTGGCGCGGATGGCGGTGTAGGCGGCCGGATTGATGCAATCGGCGCCGGCATGCCAGCTGTGGAACATGTTCCAGCCGCCTTGCCCCGGCGGCGTCTTCGCCGCACGGCGCGAGCCGACCGTGCCCCAGTCGGTCGCGACGAAATCGACATTCATGCCGAGCTTCTTGAGCAGGTCGGCCGTGACGTCTCCTTGCGCCTTCGTAATCGGCTGGTCCTGCGCCACGAGGCAGGTCACCGGCTGGCCGGAATAGCCGCTCTCGGCGAGCAGCTTCTTGGCGGCGTCGAAATCGCGCTTGCCCTTGAGGATCTCGCCGCCTAGCTCGCTGTAGAGCGGCGTGTCAGGCGTGAAGAAGCCAGGCAGCGTCTTCCATAGCGCGGTGTCGTCGCCGACGATGGCGCGCATGTAGTCTTCCTGGCTCAGCGCCATCAGCACCGCCCGCCGCGCCCGCACGTCGTTGAACGGCGCGAACAGATGGTTCATCCGGAACGAGCCGATATTGCCGAGGGGATCGCCGATATCGACGCTGATGTTCTTGTTTTTCTTCAACACCGGGACGAGGTCGGAGATCGGGTTCTCCCACCAGTCCACTTCGCCGTTCTGCAAGGCGGCGGCAGCGGTGGCCGGATCCGGCATCACCAGCCACTCGACGCGATCGACCAAAATGTTCTTGCCGCCGGCGAGCCAGGACGCCTTCTCCTGCCTCGGCACGTAATCGGTGAACTTCTCAAACACCGACTTGGCGCCGGGCACCCATTCGCTCTTGGCGAATTTCATCGGCCCGGAGCCGACATATTCGGTGATCTGCTTGAACGGATCGGTCTTGGCGATGCGCTCGGGCATGATGAAGGAGCACGGCGCATTGTTCTTGGCGAGCGCGTAGAGCATTTTCGGGAAGGGCTGCTTCAAGACCCATTTGAAGGTGCGGTCGTCGACGGCGGTCAGTTCCTGCTGGGTCGCGATGATCATCAGGCCCATCGGATCGCGCGCGGCCCAGCGCGCCAGGCTCGCGACGACGTCCTTGGCCAGCACCGGCTCGCCGTCGTGGAACTTGAGACCCGGGCGCAGCTTGAAGGTCCAGGTCTTGCCGTCGTCGGTGGTCTCCTCGGACTCGATCATCTGGCGCTGCGGCTGAAGCTGTGCATCGACGCCGTAGAGCGTGTCCCAGACCAGCGCGGCGGCATTGCGCACGACATATTGCGTACCCCAGATCGGGTCGAAATTGGCGAGATTGGCCTGGGGCACGAAGCGCAGGGTGCGCGCCGCGGCGCCCTGGGCGATGGCCGGGGCCGACAAGCCCGTCAATGCCAGACCGCCTGCGCCAGCCAGTCCCTTCAATACGGTCCTGCGATCCATGAAGTCCTCCCGATAATGCCGTGATGCCAGCTTTTCATTGGCCAAGGGCAAGTCAAACCGAGCCCATTTGCAAGCAAATGGTATGCCACTAAATGCCCCTTCGCCAGCAGGATCTCACCGCCATTTGGGACGGTCCGAGCCTCAAAGGGCGGCCGCCAGCACCTTGCCGGTCTCGATATGCGGGATCGCCTCGACCAACTTGCGAGTGTAGTCCGTCTTTGGATTATCGAACAGCGCCCGGCTCTCGCCTTGCTCGACGATGCCGCCATTGCGCAGCACGATGGTGCGGTCGCACAGCATGCGCACCACGTTGAGATCGTGGCTGACGAACAGCAGCGCGATGTCGTTCTCGCGCCTGAGGCGATCGAGCAGTTGCAGCACCACCGCCTGCACCGAGACGTCGAGCGCGGCGGTCGGCTCGTCCAGCACCAGGAGACGCGGCCGGCAGGCGATGGCGCGCGCGATCCCGACACGCGCCTTCTGGCCGCCTGAGAGCTGGTGCGGAAAGCGCGGCAAGAGATCGAGCGGCAATCCGACCCGCACCGCACATTCCTCCACCCGCTTGCGCAGCGCATCGCCGGCGCGCATGCCATCGAGCCGCATCAGGGGATGGGCGATGCAGTCGAACGCCGTGAAACGCGGGTTAAGGCTCTCGTTCGGGTCCTGGAACACCATCTGGATGTCTTTGCGCAAGGAAGAACGGTGGAAGTCGCGCGAGGCGACGTGGCCGATCGACTGCCCGTCGAACACGATGTCGCCTTCGCTCGGATCGATCAGCCGGCAAATCATCCGCGATGTCGTGCTCTTGCCGGAGCCGGACTCGCCGACGAGCCCGACGCTCTCGCCGCCGGCCATCGTCATCGAGAAGTCGGCGACCGCGGCGGAGCCCTGGTCGAACCGTTTTGCAAGTTTCCGTACATCGAGCAGCGGCGGCGTCCCGTGCGGCAACTCCGGTCTGGGCTTGCTGACGACGGAAGCGTACTGCTCCCGCTCCTCCACCGTCACGAGGTCTTCGATCCGGGAGGTCGCGGTTGGCGATGCCGCGACGAGGCGCCTGGTATAGGCATGCTGCGGCGCGGTGAAGAGCGTCTTCGGGCTCGCTTCCTCGACGATGCGGCCGCGCTCCATCACGGCGATGCGGCGGCAATAGCGCGCCGCAAGGCCAAGATCGTGCGTGATCAAGATCGTAGCCATGCCGCGCGCGGCGGCGATGTCTGCGAGCAGGTCCATCACCACCTTCTGGGTGGTGACGTCGAGGCCCGTGGTCGGCTCGTCCGCGATCAGGAGCGCGGGATTGCAGGAGATCGCGATGGCGATCATCACGCGCTGGCACATGCCGCCCGAGAGCTCGTGCGGATAGGCGTTCATCCGCTTTTCGGGATCGCGGATCTGGACCGCGCGCAGCAACTCCAGCGCCTCGGCGCGCGCGGCGTCCTTCGAGATCCGTTTGTGGGTGAGGATCGCATCCGCGATCTGCAGGCCGATCGCGCGGATGGGATTGAGCGCCGCCCGCGGATTCTGGAAGATCATCGACATCGCCGCGCCCTGGAGCTGACGGAGATCATCGCCCCTGAGCTTGGTGACGTCCTGCCCGCGAAACAGGATCTTGCCGCCGGTGACGCGACCTGCGGCGTCGAGCAGCCGCGTGGTTGCGAAGCCCGTCACCGATTTGCCTGAGCCGCTCTCGCCGACGAGGCCGAGCATCTCGCCCTTTTCGACCATCAGCGAGACACCGCGCACGGCCTCGACCATGCCGCGCCGGGTCGAGAACGTGACGTGGAGATCCTCGATCCTGAGCAGCTCTTCGCTCATGTGCGCATCCGGGGATCGAGAATGTCCCGCATCCCGTCGCCGAGGAGATTGAAGCACAGGACGGCCATCATCAGCGCGAGGCCCGGAAAGGCCACCAGCCACCAACGCCCGGTCGAAATGAAGCGCGCGCCCTCCGCGACCATGATGCCCCATTCCGGCGTCGGCGGCTTGACGCCGAGGCCGATGAAGGACAGGCCGGCCGCATTGAGGATGGCCCAGCCGAGATTGAGCGAGATCTGCACCGCCATCGCCGGCAGGATGTTCGGCAGCAGGAAGCGCAGCACCACCGAGAAATGGCTCTCGCCACAGGCGCGCGCGGCCTCGACCCAGCCGACATTGCGGCGGACGTTGACCTCGGCACGCGCGAAGCGGATGTAGAAGGGAAGATTGATGATCGCGGTCGCGATCACGATGTTCTCGACCCGGTTGCCGAGCGCTGCGACCATCGCCATCGCCAGCACGAACAGCGGAAAGGCCATCATCACGTCGACGAAGCGGCCGACGCTGCGATCGAGCCCGCCGCCGGCATAACCGCAGAACGAGCCGACCACGGCGCCGATCACGAAGGAGATGCCGACCGCGGACACCGCAATGGCCAGATCGAGCCGCGCGGCGATGATGAGACGGCTGAAGACGTCGCGGCCGAGCTGGTCGGTGCCGGCAAGATGGGCCGCGCTCGGCGGCTGCAAGGCTTCCGAGACATTGGAGACCACGGGATCATAGGGCACGATCCAGGGACCAAAGATCGCGAGCAGGACGAACAGCAGGACACCGCTCGCGGCAACGGCCGTGAGCGGATTGCCGCGCAGGATCCAGACCGAATGGCGGAGCGTTGCACTGGTCATTCGATCGACACCCTGGGATCGGCGATGCCGTAGCAGATGTCGACCACGAGATTGACCAGCACGAACAGGCTGGCCATCAGCAGCACGAAACCCTGCACCGGCGCGTAGTCAGACGAGAGCAGCGCATCGAGCGCGTAGGACGCAACGCCTGGCCAGGAGAACACCTTCTCCACGAGCACATTGGCGCCGAGCATGGTCGAGAACACGATGCCTGCGATGGTGATAACCGGCAGGATCGCGTTCCTCAACGCGTAAGTGACGACCACCTTGCGCCAGGACAATCCGACCGAGCGCGCGGTGCGCACAAAATCGCTGCCGAGCGACACCAGCATCGAGGCGCGCGTGATCCGCGCCAGCGGCGCGATCACGAACAGGGCCATGCTCACCGCCGGCAGGATCAATTGCCTGGCGGCCGTCCACCAGCCCTCGAAGTCGCCCACAAGCAGGAAATCGACCATCAGGAAGCCGGTGCGCTGCGGCGGCAGCGAGGTGAAGACGTCGATCCGCCCCGTGGGATCGGGCGCAAGCCCGAGCAGATAGTAGAAGACATAGATGAGCAGAAGGCCCGACACGAAGGTCGGCACGCAGACGCCGAGCGCGCAGAACAGCCGCACGCCGTGATCGACCACCGATCCCGGCCGCAGCGCCGCGATGACGCCGAGCGGCACCGCCGCGATCAGCGCGATCAGCAGCGCGGTGAAGGTGAGCTCCAGCGAGGCCGGCAGCCGCTCGCGCAGATCCTTCAGCACGGGTTGTCCGGTCATCATGGAGCGGCCGAGATTGCCGTGGCCGATGTCGGAGAGATAGAACACGAGCTGCTCCGGCACCGACTTGTCCAATCCCATCTGCTTGCGGATCTGCTCGATCTCCTCCTTGCCGGCGTTGGGCCCAGAGGCGAAGAACACCGCGGGGTCGCCGGGCAGGACCCGCATCAGCAAAAAGGTGAAGACCAGCACGCCGAACAGCGCCGGGAGCGACGACAAGAGCCGCCTGCCCGCTCGCACCATCGTAGTGCCAAAACCCGTCATCACCTCTCAAAGCCTCTCTTGGCTGTGCATGTCACTTGCGGCTGACGTCGCGATAGTCGACTTGCCGGTGGAACTCGTAGGTATAGCCCTCGATCGAAGCTGCCATCACCGCGTCCTGGTTCGGCTGCCACAGCATGATCTGTGGCATCAGGTCGGCATGCATCGCGTTGAGCTTGCGGCCGTCTTCCTCGTATTTGGCCTTATCCGGCTCGAAGCGCGCCTCCTGCGCGATCGCAGCCAGTTCGGGATTGTTGATCGAGCTGTAGTTCCAGCGCTGATTGCCGGTGTAGAAGTTGCGGTAGAAATAATCGGTCGACGGCAGCCAGGCGACGATGCCCTCGGTGAAGAAGGGCAGCTTCTTCTCGTTGATCTGCGTCGACATCTGCGCATCCGGCAGCTTCTGGATGTCGACCTTGATCCCGATCTTGCCGAGCGACTCCTTGACCAGCGCCGCCATCGGTTCCGCGGTCGAGGCCTGGCCGACATTGAAGCTGAACGTCGTCGAGAATCCCTCAGGCAGGCCGGCGGCCTTGAGATATTCCCGCGCCTTGTCGAGATCGATCTTCACCGGCTGCTGGAACGGGTAGATGCCGTTCAGCGGCTTGCCGTCCGGCCAGCTCGCGCCGAACAGCGGCGCGCCGCGGCCGAACAGCGCCGCCTTGAACATGTCGTCATAGGGCAGCGCGAAGGCGATGGCGCGGCGGACATTGACGTTGTCGAAGGGCGGAATCTGGTTGTTCATCGAGACGAAGGTGATCGAATTGTATTGCGGTGTCGAGATCACCTTGAGCTTGCCCTTGGCCTCGAGCGCCTGCACGTCGCTGGCCTGGAGATCGACGACGAGATCGGCATCGCCGCGCTCGACGAGGTTGGCGCGGGTGGCCGGCTCCGGCACGGACTGGATGATGACGCGCTTGAAGAAGGCCGGCTTGCTGGGCGAACCGCGGTTCCAGGCCTCGTTGCGCTTGATGATGGCCTGCTCGCCCGGCTTGAACGTCTCGAGCACATAGGCGCCGCTGCCGGCGGTGTGCTCCTTCAGCCAGGCGGTGGCCCAGGGATCATCCGCCGTCGCGTGCTCCTTTGCCACTTTCGAGTTGATGATCATCGGGTAAACGGTGGCGAGATTGGGCAGCGCGAGCTTGTCCGGTTTTGGCAGCGTCACCTCGATCGTCAGCGGATCGATCACCTTGAACTGGTCGGCCGACGTCAACGAGCCTGTCAGCAATTGCGCCTTGCCGAGGATCGGCGCCGTGACGCAGCGATCGAGCGACCATTTGACGTCCTCGGCGGTGACCGGCGAGCCGTCCTGGAATTTTGCGTCCTTGCGCAGGCGGAAGGTGAGCTTCAGCCCGTCCGGACTGACCTCGTAGGATTCGGCGAGCTCGCCCGTGATCGTATCGAGATCGAACACCCATTTGCCGTTGAGCTGCTTGCGGCCGAACGCGACCAGCCGGTCATAGGTGCTCATGCTCAGCGCGAAGGACTCGCGGGTCGAGCCGGGAATGTTGGGATCGAGCGTGTTGACCGATGCGCCGGTCACATAACGCAGCGTCTCCGCCCTGGTTTGCGCTTGCGACGGCGCAGTGGCGACGAGCAACAGCGCAGCGGTGGCGAGAACGCAGGTCGCGGGCCTGAAAGACACAAAACGCATTGGTTTTTCCCTGAATTTCGAGCAAGAACGCCAGCAAGGCAGGTTAAGAAAGAAGCAAGTTGCGCGCCAATCTCGCAGAGGCGCTTCGTCGCGGCGGCGCATCGATGATCATTACGATTGCTCCATTGTTCGCGCCGGCCGCGTGATCACGGCCTGCGGCACGTCATAGGCGCTGAGAGACGCCCAATGCCGCGCAACATCGGCGCGGAACAGGCCGCGCGTCAAGCCATTCACGAGTTTTGGCACGGCCGTCGTCATCGCATTGATCGACGATCCCGACGGACCAAAGCTCATGGTCGAAGCGATGGCGAAGAGATGGATGTCGGAGATCCACGGCGTCTCGCCTGCCACGCGCTCGGTGAAGGCGTAATCATCGGAGAGATACGGGAAGCGGCCGAGTCGTTCGTTGCGTTCATGTTCCGGCGGCTGATAGCGGTCGGCCCAAGTGGCGATGTTGCCGGCAAAGCCGCCGAGCTCACCGCGCCCGGCAAAGTTCATGTCGATACCGGTGCCGCAGATGACAAAATCGGCATTGATAGCGCCGCGCGGTGTATGCAACTCAACGCCTTTGCCGATTTCACGCGCGGCTTCGACCGGCGCACCCTCGTGCAATGTGAAATTGGCATGTCGCGCGCAACGGTCATAGGTCGGCTGCGGAAATCCCTCGCGCATCTCGAGGATCTTGCGCATGAAGCGCCAGCGCCAGGCATCGTCGAGATCGCTGAGATGACGCAGGAAGCCGCGAAAGGTCAGCCAGCGATAGGGTTGGATCAGCTGGATCTGGGCCCGGCGGCAGAGCAGATGCACTTCCGCTGCGCCTGCTTCGAGCGCGGTCGCCGCATTGTCGAAGGCGGAGGCGCCGGCGCCGATCACAGCGACGCGCTTGCCGCGCAAGCTTTCGAAGTCGATGTCGTCGGCGACGGTCGCGATCGAGCTCGCCGGCAGATGCGCTAGCTGCTCCGGGATCATCCAGTCGCCCATGCCCTCCTGCCCCGTCGCCAGCACGATCTTGCGGGCATAGAGCGTCTCGATGCCGTCGGCGCGTTTCACGCGCACGGCGAGCAGGCCGTCAGATGCAGGCGAGATCTCCAGGAGTTTGCTAGCGTTGTGCACGGGCAGGCCGATCGTGCGCCGCAGCCAGAGCAGATACTCGGCCCAGTGATCGCGTTCGATCAGGCCAAGCTGTTGCCAGCTCTCCTTGCCGAACCGGGCTTCATGCCAGGACTGATAGGTCAGGCTCGGAATATCGAGGTCAGGGCCGGTGTAGTCCTTCGGGCTGCGCAGCGTTGGCATGCGGGCATAGGTGAGCCATGGGCCCTCCTTCCCCTCCGCGGCCTTGTCGATCAGCAGGATGTTGCTGACGCGGGAGCGCATCAGGCCGAAGCCGATGGCGATGCCGGACTGGCCTGCACCGATGATGAGCACATCCAGCGCCGGCTTGCCATCGGGTCCCGTCTTCGGTTCGAGCCAGGCAGCGCCGGGATGCGCGATCCGGGCAAGATCGGCGCGCACGCCTGCCTCAAGTTCTGTCAGCGCGTCGCTCATGCCGCGAGCCAACCTCCGTCGACCACCATCACGGTCCCCGTCGTGAACGAGGACGCATCGCTGGCGAGATGCAGCGCGGCCTGCGCGATATCTTCAGCCGCGCCGAACCGCTTCATGGCGTGGCGGTTGCGGGAGACTTCGCGCACCTCGTCCGGATTGGCGTGCCGGGCAAAGCTGCGGCGGAGCATCGGCGTATCGATCGCGCCGGGCGCAATCGCGTTGACGCGGATGCCGTCGGTTGCGAAATCCACCGCCATGGTCCGGGTGAGGCTGACGATCGCGCCCTTGGCGGCGATATAGGCACTGTTGCCCTTGCCGCCGGCGATAGCAAGCTGCGATGCCAGCGTGATGATCGAGCCGCTGTTCTGCCGCTGCATCTGCGGCACCGCGGCCCGCGCCCACAACCAGGTGCCGCCGACATTGGCGCGGAACACCGCATCCCAATCGTCCAGGGTCGTGGTCAGCACCGTGCCGCCGCAGGAGAAGCCGGCAGCGGTCATGAGGATGTCGAGCCGGCCGTGGCGCGCGACGAGCTCGCTGACGACGGTCTCGGCGAAGCCGGCATCACCGACGTCGCCGACATGCGTCGTTGCCTCGCCCACGAGGTTCAGCGTCTCCTCAAGGCCGACAGCATCGCGATCGACCAGCGCGAGGCGCGCCCCCTCCTCGGCGAACAGTTTTGCGCTGGCGCGGCCGATGCCTGAGCCGGCGCCGGTGATGATGGCGGTGCGCCCCTGCAGCCGCATGTCAAATCCCCTCCTTGTGCTGCATCCACCAGGCGCTCATCGCTGCCGCGGACTCGGCACAGCCGAACCGCGCGCGCCAGCCGAATTCATCGGCCATCCGCTTGACCGACATCGGCGCACGATCCCTCCCATGAAGCTTGATGAAGTTCTTCTCTCTCGGTGTCGCGAGCCGGCATTGCAGGCCGGGATGCAACGCGGCAAAAGCCTCGCCCCATTGCAGCGCCGACCAGGCCGCGCCGCTGGAGATATTGTAGAGCCGGTGGCGCGGCCGCTCGGCCTCGATCAGCACGGCAACGGCTTCGGCGACGTCCGGCGCGTAGGTCCAGTCCTTCATCCCGGGAGACGGCATGATCGCCGGCTCGCCTCGCGCGAACGCCGCCAGAATCTGGAATTGAAGACTGGGCGTGTCGCGCACCGAGCTGGCCTGCTCCCACGGACCGAACACCGCGCTCAGCCGCACGCTCAGGAACTCTCCGCCGAAGAGTTCGGCATAGCGGGCGACAGATCGTTCCGAGGTGAATTTGCTGATCGCGTAGAACGAGACGGGATCGCAAGGCGTCTCCTCGTCCAGCACCGGAAAGCGCTGGCCCGCGGCGCCGTAGGCCGACCCCGACGACAGATTGACGACGCGACGAACGCCGTGGCGGATCGCCGACTGCAGGATCGGTATCTGGGCCATCACGTTGATCTCGAGAACGCGCGCGGGCGAGGCCCGCTCGAGATCATCGCCGGCCGTAACCGCCGCGCCGAGCACGATCGCATCGCAGCCCCGGGCAATGAGGAGGTCGATGCCTTCCGCGTCGGTAATGTCGCCCTGGACGACCTTGAGCCGCTCGCGATAGTCGGTCAGCGACCGCTGCGCCGCCGGAGGCAGCAGCGCACGATCATACAGCGTCACCTCATGCCCGCGCGCGAGCAGCACCTCGGCAAGATTGAGGCCGACAAAGCCGGTGCCGCCGAAGATGACGATCTTCATCGCGCGCAATCCACCATCACAGCAGTTTTGCCCCAAAGTTCCGTTCCGGATCCATGTCCGCAACGAGGCGTCCGGTCGGCTTGGCCGCCTCACCGCCGCTGCGCGCCAGGAATTTTCCACTGCCGGCGCTCGCGAGGCACTTGTTGCCGTCGATGATGACGCGGCCGCGCGACAGCACAGACACAGGCCAGCCCTTCAGCTTGCGGCCGGCGAACGGCGTGTAGCCGGCGAGGTCATGCATCATCTCGTCCGCAATCACGGTCTCGCGGTTCGGATCCCAGATCGCGATATCAGCGTCGGCGCCGACCGCGATCGAGCCCTTGCGCGGATGCAGATTGTAGATTTTTGCCGGGGCTGTCGACGTGAGCTTGACGAATTTTTCCAGGCCCAGCCGGCCCTTCGACACCATCGCGTCGAACAGCAGCGGCAGCCGCAGCTCCAGTCCCGGAAGACCGTTGGCGACCTGCTTGAAATTCGGATTAGGACCCGCACGCAGCTTGCCGGTCTCGTCGTACCGATATGGCGCGTGATCCGACGAAATGGTCTGGAGATCGCCGAGCGACAGCGCCTGCCACAGCGCCTCCTGGTCGGCATGCGTGCGCGGCGGCGGGCTGCACATCCATTTAGCGCCCTCGGCGCCGGGCTTGTCGAGATCGTTCGCGGTGAGGAACAGATATTGCGGGCAAGTCTCTGCGAAGACCTTCAATCCCTGGCCGCGCGAGTCACGGATGACCTTGGCGCCTTCAGCGGTCGAGACATGGAAGATCATGATCGGCTGGTCGATCAGCGCGGCCATGCCGATCAGCCGGGTGAAGGCTTCGGCCTCCGAGACACGGGCGTGGCTGACGGCGTGATATTTCGGCATGGTGTAGCCACGCGCGAGCAGCCGCTTCACCATCCAGGCGATGATGCCGTGGTTCTCGGCATGAGCGCACAGCATCGCACCGGACTGGCGCGCCGCGAGGAGAATGTCGAGCAAGGGCTCGTCGTCGACCTTGAGGCGGTCGTAGGTCATGAAGATCTTGATCGAGGCGTGGCCCTGCTTCACCAGCGCCGGGATGTGCTCCTCGACCGTTTCCTTGGTGGCATCGGCGATGATCATGTGAAAGGCGTAGTCGATCACGGCGCCTTTCTTCGCCAGCGCGTGATAATCCTCCACCACCTGCGGCAGCTTCATGCCGACATGCTGGGCGGCGAACGGGATCACCGTGGTGGTGCCGCCGAAGGCCGCCGACACGGTTGCGCTCTCGAAGGTATCGGCGTTCATGATGCCGGCGGCGGACAATTGCTCGATGTGCGCGTGGCTGTCGACGCCGCCGGGCAGCACCAGCTTGCCGCGCGCGTCGATCTCGCGCTTGCCCGCCGGCAGCCCGCGGCCGATCGCCGCGATGGTCTCGCCTGTTATGGCGACGTCGGCCTCGAAGACGTCGGTGGTGGTGGCAACTCGGCCGCCGCGGATGATCAGGTCGTAAGCGGGTTCAGTCATGAGGCACTCCGTGATAGGCTCAAGGCACGCAATCGCAATTTCGCAGGAAGACCATCATGTCTCGGCCGCGCATCCTCGTCATCAATCCGAACTCCAATCCCGCGGTCACGCAAGGGCTGGAGGATGCGTTGAAGCCGCTCGGCTTCGAGGGCGGGCCGGAACTGGTCTGCCAGTCGCTGGCCGAGGGTCCGTTCGGCATTGAAAGCCAGGCCGATGTCGATAGCGTCGCGATGCCGCTGCGCCGCCTCGTCGAAGGCGACAACAGCTCGGCGGCCTTCGTCATCGCCTGCTACAGCGATCCCGGGCTTCAGGTTTGCCGCGAAGGCACGGAGCGGCCAGTGTTCGGCATCGCCGAGTGCGGCGTGCTGACCGCGCTCGCGCGCGCCGAAACCTTTGGCGTCATCGCGATCGCGCAGCGTTCGATCCCGCGGCATATGCGCTATCTCAGGCAGATGGGATTGACCGAGCGCCTCGCCGGCGAGCGGCCGCTCAACATGAGCGTTGCCGAGACTGCTTCGGGCGAAGGCACGCTGGCCAAGATGATCGAGGTTGGCCGCACGCTGCGGGACGCGGACGGCGCCCGCGCCATCGTGATGGGCTGCGCCGGCATGGCGCGTCACCGCCGCCCGCTGGAGGACGCGCTGGGCATTCCCGTGATCGACCCGACACAGGCGGCCGTGACCATGGCGCTGGGCGCGGTGCAGTTCTCGGCTCACTAGGCGTCCTTCAGCTCGTTTTGGTCCTGGCGCGCGAGCGCATGGCTCTCGCGGACAAGCGCAAACGTGTCCCGCTGCGTGGTGTAGAGATTGCCGAACATGCGGCCGATCGGCCGGTACGCATCGAGATCGACATACATGTTGGCCTCATCGACGAGGCCCTCGCGGGCGTGAACCCTGAGCACCTCGCCGACCAGGAGCTCACGGTCGGGCGAGAAGGTCAGCACGACGTGGCGCCGGCATTCCAGCGCGAAGGGTGCCGCAGCAAGGCGCGGCACTTTCACGTCGATGGAGGGAAGCGTGGCAAGCCCCGTCGCAGCAACCTCGCTGTCGCCGGAGGGGAAATCGACGGCGCAGTCGTTCATGGCGACCGACAGCGCCTCATCGACCATGTGCACCACGAACTCGCCGTCGCGATGGATGTTGCGGGTCGTGTCCTTCGGACTATGATCCGGCTTGTGCTGGAGCCCGAGCACGATCAGCGCCGGACTTTCCGAGAAGACGTTGAAGAAGCTGAACGGCGCGGCATTGACCGCCCCGTTCTCGTCCAGCGTCGTCACCAGCGCGATCGGCCGCGGCACGACCACGCCGCAGAGCAGCTTGTAGCGATCGCGCGGATCGAGCTCGCGCAGGGAGATGCCCTTGTCCGCCATCAGCCTCACGTCTCCGGCGGCGGCACGGCGCCCGTGCGACTGGTGATCAAGCCGTAATGCTCGATGCGGCGGTGCGCCGCGAAGTTGAAGATCGTGGTCTTGCCGAAGGTGGTGGCATCGAGGTCGCACGCGTGAACCAGAAGCTCGTCCTCGTCCGTCCTGGCCTCGGCGACGATCTCGCCATTGGGATCGACGATCAGGCTGCCGCCGAATAACGGATGGCCGTCCTCATTGCCGGCCTTGGCCACCGCGACCACCCAGGTCGCATTCTGATAAGCGCCGGCCTGCACGGAGAGGCGATTGTGGAACAGGCGCTTCTCGACGCCCTCCTCGCTCTTCTCGGCGTTCACCGATGGTGTGTTGTAGCCGATCAGCACCATCTCGACGCCCTGCAGGCCCATGACGCGATAGGTCTCGGGCCAGCGGCGGTCGTTGCAGATGGCCATGCCGATGACGCCACCGAGTTCGCGCCAGACGTTGAAGCCGAGATCGCCCGGCTCGAAATAGCGCTTCTCGAGATGCTGGTGCGAGCGCTTGGTGTCGTAGTCCACATGGCCCGGCAGGTGGACCTTGCGATATTTGCCGACGATCTTGCCGGACTTGTCGGTCAGGATGGCGGTGTTGAAGTGGTGGCCATCCGGCGTCAGTTCGGCGTAGCCAAAGTTCATGGCCATCTGATGCTGCGCCGCACGCTCGAACAGCGGCTTCGTCGCCGCATTCGGCATCTCGCGCTCGAACCAATTGTCGAACTCCGCCCGGTCCTCGACGTACCAGCGCGGGAAAAATGTTGTCAACGCCAGTTCCGGATAGACGATCAGGTCGGCGCCTTTAGCTTTCGCCTCGTCCATCAGCGCGATCATGCGCTTGACCACGGCCTCACGGCTGTCGGCTTTCTGGATCGGGCCCATCTGGGCGGCGGCGACGTTGACGATACGCATCAGCGATTTCCTGGTGATGTCTTGGCAGAAACTGCCATTTGAAGGATGTGGCAGCGCGCGCAGCTTAGCGCAGCATCGCCGGACATTTCCAGCCGGAGGCCTGCGCGAGGGCATGATGTGCATTGCATGCTTCGCATTCAGCCCTGCTCCCTGTCGGCGATGTCGAGGCCATGGTCGAGCGCGTCCAGAAGCTGCCCGGCTTCGTGCTCTGAGATCACCAGCGGCGGCGCCAGGAACAGCGAGGTCTGCTCGCCGCTGGTCCCGATCACTGCGCCGGCCTCCAGCGCCCGCTCGGCCACGCGCGAGGCGATCGGCACCTCGGTGGTGTCGGCGTGCCAGGTGCGCCAGTTCGGACCATGCAGCTCCACCGTCCAGTGCAGCCCCTGCCCCGCCACGCGCTGCACGCTCGGATGTTTCTGCGCGATCTCCAGGAGACGTCGGGTGAACAGCTTCTCCAGCTTCTGAACGTGTTCCAGAATCGAGTCGTCGGTAATGACCTTCAGATAGGCGCTGACGGCAGCCATGCTGATCGGATGACCGCGCAGCGTGCCGTAGTTCTGCCAGCTCGTCCCCTTGAGCCGTTCGACGATGTCCTTGGACACCACCACCGCGGCGACCGCCGCCGCACCGCCGCCGAGCGACTTGCCGAGGGTCACGATATCGGGGCGGCTTTGCGCGCCCTGGAATGCGAACCAGCGGCCCGCGCGGCCTGCGCCGGTGACGACCTCGTCCGCGATCCAGTAAGAGCCTGCCTGCCGCGCACAGCGCGCCACCTCATCCTGATAGGCACCATCGTAATAAATGCCACCTTGTGTGTAGTCGATGATCATCGCTGCAGTGTCCGAGAGCAGGCGCGGGGCATCGGCGAGATATTCGCTCGGCGGGGTGTTGTTGGCCGGCGCGCCGTAGATCGCGCCATCGGGCGCCGGCAAAATCCGCACCGGCGCCATCGGCGCCGGCAGTTTTGAGCCGCCGGCGTGCACCGCGAGACCGCCGTGCCATTGCGGCTGCACCGTCATGCTGCGCGACAGCCCGGTGATACCGTGATAGGCGCGCTCGCGCGTCGCCAGCGCCGAGCGCTGCGTCAGCGCCTGACAGAGCGAGAGTGCCATGTCGTTGGCCTCGCTGCCGCTGATGCAGAAGCGCACCGCGCCGACCCAATCCTCTTCGCCCTTGAAGGCGGTGGCCATCAGGTCGTCGGCGGCCTGCTCGCGACCGACCCAGGTCCAGCCCTCGTTGACGACAGGCGTATCCGCCGCGCGTCGGATCGCTTCCACCATCGCAGGGTGGCGATGGCCGAGGCCGCCGCCGGTGTTGCTGCCGTCGATCAGCTTGCGGCCGTCCGACAAATGGAAGTAGGCGCCCTCGCCGCCGACCACGGCCATCGGCGCAGCCTCGCCCGCGTTCAGCCCGGTTCGCAACAATCTGCTCATCGCGGGTCCCCTCTCGTCGCGGCCACGGCGCCGTAGCCGCCGCCACCGCACATCTCGATCGTGACGAGATCGTCTTGCTGCAACACCAGGTTCGACTTGCCGTCGATTGCAACGTTCGCGCCTTGCCTGACAAGCGAGATGCGACAGGCCTTGCCGGACTCGCCGCCCTGCATGCCCCAGGGCGCAATCACCATGCGCTCGATGCAGGTTGTGAGATGCATCGAAGGCGCCAGGATGCGGTAGGTGCGAACGGAGCCGTCGCCGCCGCGATGCGCGCCCGCGCCACCGGAATTCCGGCGGATGGCCTGCTGCTCGAGCCGGATCGCGTAACTTGCCTCGATCACCTCGACCGGCGTGTTCGAGGTGTTGGACAGATGCACCCGGGTCGCCGAGGTGCCGGCCCGGTCATGCCGCGCGCCTTCGCCGCCGCCGTGAACCTCGTAAAGCATCTTCCACGAACCGTTCGGCCGCGGTTCGGCGAAGAACAGGACGCCGGCAGTGGTCGCACCGCCCGCCGACAAGCGCTCGGGAATGGTGTCCTGCATCGCGCGAAAAATCGCATCGACGATGCGCATGGAGGTCTCGTGGTTGCCGGCCGCAACCGACGCGGTCCAGCCCGGCTCCAGGATCGAGCCCGGCCGCGTGATGATGGCCAGCGGCCGCAGGGCGCCCGCGTTCTGGTTCATGTCGCGCCCGCTCATGATGCGCGCGGCATAGGCAACGGCCGAGCGCGCCATGAACGGCGTTGTGTTGCAGAAGTTCGAGACGCGGTCGCAGCTCCCAGAGAGGTCGAAGGTCGCCTCGTCGCCGCGAATGGTGATCTTGACGTGAATGCGCGCCGGCGCGTTGTTCTCGCTGCCGTCGTCGAGGTAATCCTCGCCCTCATAGACGCCGTCCGGCAGCTCGCGCAGGGCCTCGCGCATCTCGATCTCGGAGAGATCGTGCAGGCGCGACTGCGTCGCGGTGAATACCGCCTTGCCGTGCTCGCGGCAGAGCTCGACGATGCGCTTCTCGCCGGCCTTGGTCGCCGCGATCTGGGCGAGCAGATCGCCCTCGCAGGACTCGGCATCGCGGACATTGGCCTTGAGCAGTTGCACGATCGGTGTGTTGACGCCGGCTGAGGTTGCGATCAGCACCGGCGGAATCCGCATCGCCTCCTGGAACGTGTCGACCGCCTTGGCGAAATAGCTGCCGGGCCAGGTGCCACCGATATCGGGCCAGTGGGCGAGGCTGATCGCGAACGCCACGATCTCGCCGTCGACGAAGACCGGGCGCACGACCTTGACGTCGTTGAGGTGATTGCCGCCGAGCGCGCCGACATTGTAGATCACGACGTCGCCGTCGTTCAGGCTCTCGCGCGGCAAGACCTTCAGCAGTTCGGGAATGGTGTAGGCCATGGCGCCGAGATGGATCGGGATGTCGCGGCCCTGCCCGACCAGGCCGCCATGACCATCCGTGATCGCCGACGACAGATCGCCAGCCTCGCGCAGCAGTGGCGAGCGCGCCGACCGGGTCATCACCAGGCTCATCTCCTCGGCCGCGGCCGAGAGCCCGTGCCTGATGACCTCGACGACGAACGGATCGAGCTTCATGCCACCCTCCGCGTCAGGAACAGATTGCCGGCGGCGTCTGGCCTGGCCTGCCAGCCGGGTGGCACCACCACGGTGGACCATGCGTCTTCGATGATGGCGGGGCCGTGGACGATGTCGGTCAGCGAGGCGCGGTCGATGATCGCGGTTGCGATGTCGTGGAAGCCGTCGAACGAGCAGATGCGCGCGCCTGACGACACCGCCCTCACCGCGGTCGCCGGCCGGCTGACCACGGTTGTCGATGGGCGACGGGCCTGCACCCGCACGGATTCGATGACGCAAGGCTCGCCGGTCGCATAGCCGAAGAGCTCGTTGTGCCGCGCCAGGAAGTCCTTCTTGAGCTTGGCGACGTCGAGCGGCAGCGTGAAGGTTACCGGGATGGCGTCGTTCTGCGCCGCATAGCGCATCAAAGCCACCAGCTCGACCTGGATCTCCGCCTTCGCAACACCATTAGCGATCAGCGGCGCCGAGGCATCGTCGATCAGCGTTCCGATCCGCTCCGATACGCGCGCAAGATCGATGCCGTCGAGGGCAGCGCGAAGGGTCTGCTGCTGAAGGAAGCTGAAATCGGCGGTGAGGCAACCCAGCGCCGAGAATGCGCTGGAGGCGCTGGGCACGACGACCTCTGCAATGCCGTAGAGATCGGCAAGGCCTGCTGCATGCATGGGACCGCCGCCGCCGAAGGCGAGCAGCGTGCAGTCGCGTCCGTCGATGCCGCGCTCGACCGTGACGCGGCGGAGCGCGCGGGCCATGGTCGCGTTCGCGACCTTGATGATGCCGAGCGCCGTTTCGGTCAGGCTCAGTCCCAACGCGCTCGCGATCGGCGCAATGACGCGCTTGGCGGCCTCGATATCGATGCCGATGCGCTCTCCCAGCTTGGTTTCAGGATTGAGATAGCCGAGCACGGCATTGGCATCGGTAATGGTGGGCTCCGTGCCGCCGCGGCCGTAGCAGGCCGGACCCGGCTCGGAGCCGGCGCTCTCGGGACCGACGGTCAGGCCGCCGGGACCGTTGCGCACGATCGATCCGCCGCCCGCGCCGATGGAATGAACCGCAAGCATCGGCTGGCGCAGCGGCTTGTCACCGAGCATGCGGCCGTCGGCCATCTCGGCCTGGCCATCGACGATCAGGCAGACGTCAGTCGTGGTGCCGCCCATGTCGAAGGTCAGCATGCGCGAGGTGCCGAGCTGCCGCGCGATGCTGACGGAGGCCGAGACGCCGGCGGCCGGCCCCGACATCGCCATCACCAGCGGCCGCCGCTTCACCGCCGAGATCGGGACCATGGCGCCCGCGGAATGAAACACCTGCAGGCCCGCACCGATCGGCAGCCGCTGCTCCAGCTCGCTGAGATATTCCACTGCGATCGGCATCGCGGCAGCGTTGAACACGGTGGCCGAGGTCCGCTCATATTCGCGCGCCTCGGGATTGACCTCGTGCGACAGCGAGACATGGGCGACGACGTCCTTGAGGCGTTCGCCCACCATCCTCTCATGCACCGGATTGGCATAGGCGTGCAGCAAGGCCACGGCGACGCTCTGAACGCCGGTCTGCATCAGCCAGGAGACGAGACGCTCGATCTCCGCCTCATCCAGCGCCTTCAGCACCCTGCCTTCGTGATCGAGGCGCTCGGCAAGGCCGAAACAACGTTCCGGCGGCGCCAGCGGTGGCGATTTCGGCGGAATGTCGAGCCGATAGAGATCGCGGCGGCGATAGCGCGCGATCTCCAGCACATCGGCAAATCCTTCCGTCGCGACCAGCGCCACTTTCGGGAGCCGGTTCTCGACAATGGCGTTGGTGACGCGCGTGGTGCCGTGGACGAAGCGCTTGACCTCGCTCTTGCGCAGCCCCACCGCCTCGATCGCCTCCAGCATCGCCTGGACCGGCGCCTGGGGCCGCGACGGCACCTTTGCGATCCGCGTCTCCGCAGAGCCGCGCCTGATGGCAATGATGTCGGTGAAGGTGCCGCCGATATCGGTGCCGACTTCCCAGTGATGTTCGGAAGAGCTCATGTGCAGGGGTCAGCTACGCGTGACGTCCGGACCGGACCCCGGGTCCTTCCCATCCATCGCAACGTCGAATGCCGAACCGAGAGCGCTCATCATGCATCCCCTGTCATGCCACCGGACGCGAGCGTGCGACAGAGCGACGGCTTCGCGATAGGGCCAGGATTGTCGCAAACCGCTAGACCAGTACGTGGGCGGCATCGCGCGCGGCTGCACGTTTTGGTGCAGCGGTGCCCGCGCAAGGAGCACGCAAACGAGTGCCGTGCCGCGCCAGACGAGTGCGGCGCACCACGGAATTTACCGCGCAGAATCGTGGTGCCCGCTGCACTGCAATCGAAGCGCCCAAATCGGCTGTCTAATTTGCAGGCGATCGACGGGCACTGCGGGATCGCAACCTGGCTACGAGCCATGCAAGACGGTCGGCTCAGCTACTCTTTATTGTACGAACAGTAAGTGAGGAAATCGCCGGCTCGGATGGTGCGTTGCGGGGGCCGGAACCGATGCAAGCCGCGATTCTCGCAAGCAGCGGAGAGGCATCTTCGACCTGCAGCCGCCCGTAACCCAACACGAGCCCTTGCCGCGTCGGCGGCTCGAGAAAGTTTTGCGACAAGGGCTGCACGTGGATACTGGCCTGCTTCAGGCTTGCAGCCGCCTCGCGATCGCTCGTCCGCGCCCGCATCGCCGCGGTGAACTCGGCCACCAGATGCAAGCCCGTCACCGCCGCGGAGACGGTCAGATCATCGGGCATCAGCGCCGCGATCGCATCGATCAGCGCGCTCCGTCGCTCCGCATAGACCCGCCGCATCGCGCGCAGATGCCGCAGCAGATGTCCTTCGAGCATGAACTCGGCCAGCGCGAGCTGCCCGATGCCGGAGGTGTGCACGTCGATCCGCGCGCGCCCTTTCGAAAAGCTTTCGATGAAACGCCTGTTGGCGACGATGTAGCCGAGCCGCAGGTTCGGCATCATGATCTTGGAGAAGGTGCCGAAATAGATCACCCGCCCCTCGCGATCGAGCGAGCGAAGGGAGGCGATCATGCTGTCCTGGTGCCTGAACTCGGAATTGTAGTCGTCCTCGATCACCCAGACGTCGTTCCTGTTGGCCCAGTCGAGCAGCTCGAGCCGCCGCTCCAGCCCCATGCTGACGCCAAGCGGATATTGATGCGACGGCGTGACCACGATCAGCTTCGCGCGCGGTGCGCGCCGGATTCCTTCGGAGACGACGAGGCCCTTGTCATCGACCGGAATCGGAACGAGTTTTGCGCCGGCCGCCGTGAGCGCCCAGCGGGCTTCAACGAAGCCGGGCTCCTCGACCCAGACCTCGTCGCCGGGATCAAGGATCATCCGGCTGCAGAAATCCAGCGCGCCCGATGTCCCTGAGGTGACGACGACCTCCTCCGGCGCGCAGACGAGCCCGCGCACGGAGCCGAGGAAGTTCGCGATCTCGCTGCGCAGCCGCGGATGACCTTCCGCGGGAAGATCGAGGCACTCCTGCTCCCTCGGATTCTGCCAGCTCTGGCGCAGCAGGCGCGACCATTCCTTGAACGGGAAGGTCGAGATGTCAGGCGCGCCGGGAGCGAATTCCGACGGCCAGTTGGTCTCGTAGTCGGAGGCCAGCAGCGATCGCCAGCGCTCCGACATGTGACCGGGCTTGGCGTCAGGCGATGTCGCGGACGGAGGCTCCACATGCGGCGTCGCGACGGCCGCCACCATGACGCTCCCCCGCGGCATCGAGGCAAGATAGCCTTCGGCGTAGAGCAGATCCCAGGCGGTCAGCACCACCGTACGCGAACAGCCCAGTTCGCGCGCGATCTCGCGCGAGCCCAAAAATTGCGTTCCGGCGGGAAAGACGCCGCGCAGGATGCCGTCGCGGATATGGGCCGCGATCTGCAGATGCAGCGGCACGGCCGACGTGCGGTCGATATGCATCCCCGCGAGGGATACGCGCTTGCTCGGGTGACGGCTGTTGTCCATGTCCCGTCCGTGAGGCAACGCAGGTGCAATCCACCGTCATTCCGGGGCGCGCCACTTGGCGCGAGCCCGGAATCCATTTGTACGCGTAGCGTGCTGTGCGATGGATTCCGGGCTCGCGCTTCCGCCTTCGCTCTTCGAGCTTCGGCGGACAAGTCGCGCGCCCCGGAATGACACCGCGTCTGACTTTACGCGCTCGCCTGCGTGACGAACTTGGTGTTGAGGTAACCCTCGATCGCCTCGAGGCCGCCTTCCGAGCCATAGCCGGAATCCTTGATGCCGCCGAACGGCACTTCCGGCAGCGCGAGGCCATGATGGTTGATCGAGACCATGCCGCTCTCGATGTCGGCGCCGATTGCCTGCATCGTCTTGGTCGAGGTGGTGTAGGCGTAGGCCGCAAGGCCGTAGGGCAGACGGTTCGCCTCGGCCACCACCTCGTCGTAGCTGCGGAACGAGGTGATCGGCGCCAGCGGGCCGAACGGCTCCTCGTTCATGATGCGGGCATCGCGCGGCACGTCGGTGATGACGGTCGGCTCGAAGAAGAAGCCCTCGTTGCCGATGCGCTTGCCGCCGGCCTGCACCTTGGCGCCGCGCTGGACGGCGTCGGAGACCAAACCCTCCATGGCATCGACACGGCGCGGGTTCGCCAGCGGTCCCATGCGGGTGTCCTTGTCCAGGCCATTGCCGACCTTGAGGCTCTTGGCGGCTGCGACAAACTTGTCGACGAAAGGCTGGTAGACGCTTTCATGCACCAGGAAGCGCGTCGGCGAGACGCAGACCTGGCCGGCGTTGCGGAACTTGTTGGCCGACAGAATCTTCGCGGCGTTGTCGAGGTCGGCGTCGGCGAACACGATCGCCGGCGCGTGACCGCCGAGCTCCATGGTGACGCGCTTCATGTGCAGGCCGGCGAGCGCGGCCAGATGCTTGCCGACCGCGGTCGAGCCCGTAAAGCTGATCTTGCGGATGATCGGGTGCGGGATGAGATATTCCGACACTTCGGCCGGAACGCCGAACACCAGCTGGACGACGCCGGGCGGAATGCCCGCGTCGGCATAGGCGCGCACCAGCTCCATGCAGCTCGCAGGCGTCTCTTCCGGCCCCTTCACGATGATCGAGCAGCCTGCGGCGAGCGCAGCCGAGATCTTGCGCACGGCCTGGTTGATCGGGAAATTCCAGGGCGTGAACGCCGCGACCGGGCCGACCGGCTCCTTGGTCACGAGCTGCGAGACGTTGCCCATCCGCGGCGGCACGATACGGCCATAGGCGCGGCGGGCCTCCTCGGAGAACCAGTCGATGAGGTCGCCTGCCAGCATGGTCTCGCCCTGCGCTTCCACGACGGGCTTGCCCTGCTCCATGGTCATGACAGGCGCGATCTCGGCGGCGCGCGCACGGATGATGTCGGCGGCCTTGCGCATCAGCTTGTAGCGGTCGAACGGCGAGGTCTTGCGCCAGACCTCGAAGCCGGCCCTGGCGGCCTCCAGCGCGCGGTCGAGGTCCGCCTTTGAAGCGTGCGGGGTCTTGCCGATCGGCTGGCCGGTCGCGGGATTGAGGATGTCCTCCGATTTGCCGGACGTGCCGTCGGTCCACTCGCCGGCGATGAACATTTGAACTTTCGGATACATCCTCGTTTGCCTCCATGATTTGGCGCATCAGCGGGCTTGGCGCCCGCCGTTTCAAGCCGGCGCAGAGCTACACCGAAAGGGGCCAAACGAAAAGGGATCAATGATGCCGCAGCAACGCATCGCTGATCTTCTCGGCGGCCATGATCACGGGGATGTTGGTATTGGCCGTCGGCAGCCGCGGCATGATCGAGGCGTCCGCCACGAAGACATTCTCGCTGCCGATCACCCTGCCCACGGGATCGACCACCGCCATCCGGTCGGCGGGGTCGCCCATGCGGCAGGTGCCACCGGGATGCCAGACGCCAAACACGCTCTGCCGCACGAAAGCTTCCAGCGCGCGGTCGTCCGCGAGCGTCGCCTGGAAGGCCGTGCCGTTGAGCAGCACGAGCCGGATCAGGAGCTGCCGCAAGCCCGCGGGCACGTCGAGCATCGGCCCAATGATGGAGGCGACGATACGGTTGGCGGTGCCGTACCGGCTCAGGCGCTTGATGCGCGGGGAATAGGAGGCCGGAAAGAAATCGCCGGCCTCGGGATTGAGCTGCGGATGCACCACGAGCCTTGCCAGCAACCGGACGGCTGCGACGAGCCGCTCGAGATCACGCTCGTCGGACAGCAGATTGAGATCGACGACCGGATAGGCCTTCGGATCCGGGCTCGCCAGGGTGAGCGAGCCGCTCGAATACGGCCGGTTGCACCAGAGGAAATAGAGCCCGAGCCGTGTGCCCAGCGCGTGCCAGCCGCCGCGGGCCGAGGCCGTGATGTACATGTCGGAGGCATCGCAGCCCGGCTGGCCCGACGAGAACCGCATGGCCGTGAAATTGGGGCGGCGCCGGGCCAGCGGCAACCGCAACCGCCGCGGCAGATATTGGCAGAAGGTCAACGCGGGATGATCGCGCAGATTGCTGCCGACACCCGGCAGATCGATGTTGACGGGAATGCCGAGCGCCTGCAGCAAGGGCCCCGGGCCGATGCCCGCCCGCATCAGGATCGCCGGCGATTGCAGCGCGCCTGCCGTGAGGATCACGCGGTCGACCTTGACTGTGAGCTTCTGCCCACCACGCGCGACCACCACACTCCTCGCGCAGCGGCCCTCGAGCTGGAGCTGCTCGACCTCGCTGTCGGCCCAGATGGTCAGGTTCGGCCGTGCCCGCGTGGCCGCATCGAGATAGCCGGCGGCCGCGGAGACGCGGCGGTCGTTGCGGTTCGAGAACGCCGGCGGGAAAATCCCATCCTCGAACTCGGCGTTCTGGTCCTTGCGAAACGGCAGGCCGGTCGCCGACAGCGCCTCGCCCGCCGCGCGGCCAAACGCCGGCATCGCCTCGGGCGCGATACGGCGGATCGGAATCGGGCCGCCTCCGCCATGCAGCGGGCCGTCGAAATCCAGATCGGTCTCGAGCTTGAGGAAATAGGGCAGCACATCGGTCCAGCCCCAGCCGCGCGCACCGAGCTCGTGCCATTCGTCGTAGTCGCGCGGCAGGCCGCGATTGGCCGACTGCACGTTGATGCTGGAGCCACCACCCATCACCCGCCCCTGCTCATAGGCGCGGACGACCGGCTTGCCCTCGGTGTTACGGCCCGCCGCCGCCGACAGGCCAGGCCAGATGTACTTGTCGCCATAGAATAGCGACATCGGATAGCTGTCGAGGATTTCCGCAGGCGTCGCCTCCGGCGGCGTGTCCATTCCGGCTTCGATCAGCAGCACGTGACGGCGCCCATCGGCAGAAAGCCGGTTGGCGAGCACGCAGCCCGCCGACCCGCCGCCGACGATCACATCGTCGAAATGCAGTCCATCCATTCCCGTCTCGTTGAGCAGTTCGATAGGCCGGCGCGGCCGCTTGTGCAGCCGCGCCGAATTTGGCTCAGCGGAAGTTGCCTTTGGTCTCGGGGATCACGACGGCTCCGATCAGATAGATCACGAACACGCCGACCGCGAAGTAAGCCAGCGACATCGGAATCTGCGCCGGGCTGGCGCTCACCAGCGAGACGAAGGTCGGCATCATGCCGCCCAGCGCAAAGCCGATGTTCCAGGACAGGCCCGTGCCGCTCGCGCGCAGCGCGGTCGGGAAGCGCTCGTTCAGGAAGATCAGCACCGGCGCGTAGCCGGCATTGCCGATGAAGGCGATAGCGAGCGCAAGGAGCGTGATCTGCGTCGTGTCCTTGGTGGCCGCGAGATTGAGATAACACAGCGGCAGCAACACGGCCGCCAGCGCGCCGATCAGCAGGAACGTCTTCTTGCGGCCGATCCAGTCGCTGAGCGCGCCGACCAGCACCGCGGAGAAGAACGCCGACACGCTCGCACCCATCAGGATCAGCGACGAGGTCTGGTTCGGCACTGCGTTGATCACCTTCAGGAAGCTCGGCAGATAGCCCGAGGTCAGGTAATAGCCGGCGCCGCCGCCGAAAGTGATCAGCAGGTTGATCAGCAGCACGCCGCGATATTCGCCGGAGAACACGTCCTTGACCGGCGCCTTCGAGACTTTCACCTGCTTGTTGCCCTGCTGGCGCTTGAGCTCCTTGAAGTATGGGGATTCCTCGAGGTTGCGAAAGATGAACCAGCCGAGCAGCGAGCTGAGCAGTCCCGAAAAGAACATGAAGCGCCAACCCCACACCGCGAAGGCATCGCCGGGGAAGACCGAGGACGTGATCAGGAAGATGAAGGACGCAAGCAGCGCGCCGATGCCGGCGCCGCCGCCGCCGACCAGGCCCGACATCGCGCCGCGCCATTGCGGCGGCACGGATTCGGTGCCGATCGTATGCGTCGAGGCGACGACACCGCCGACGAACACACCCTGCACCAGGCGCAGGATCAGGAACACGACCGGCGCGATCACACCGACCTGCGCGATGGTCGGTAATAGGCCGAACGCCGCGGTGCTGAGGCCGACGCCGATGATGGCGATCAGCATGGCCTGCTTGCGGCCGTGCACGTCGGCATAATGGCCGAACACCGCCGAGCCGAGCGGCCGCATCAGCAGCGTCACGGCGAACGAGCCGTAGACGGCCGCCAGCGACAGCGCGGCATTGCTGGATGGAAAGAACAGCGCGCCGACGACCGGCGCGACGTAGAGCAGAATGAACAAATCGAACAGATCGAGCGCCCATCCGAGCACCGACGCGATGATCGCATTGACCATCTGCTTGTTATCTGCGGATGCTTGTGCACCCGCGACCGGCATATCCATCTCAGCCATGTTGTTTTACCTCCCCCGTTTGAGTAGCGCCGCGGTCCGCGCCATTGCGAACCGCGGCCGTTAGTCCAGTCGCGTATCAGCGACCGACGAATTTCGGCGGGCGCTTGGCATTGAAGGCCTCGACGCCCTCCTTGAAGTCTTCCGACTGGCGCAGGCGGCTGTAGCAATGGCCTTCGAGCTCGATGGCGATGGCGAGGGTCGAATCCTCGGTGTCGTTGAGGAGCTTCTTGGCGGTGCGCTGCGCCAGCGGCGAGAAGGTGCGGAGCTCGTCGACCAGCTTGTCGGTCGCCTTCTCCAGCTCGGCATCCGGCACGCATTCGGTGGCGATGCCCCACTCATAGGCCTGCTTCGCCGAGATGCGCTTGGAGCGCATCACGATGTCCTTGGTGCGGGTGATGCCGACCATCTTCTGCAGGCGGGCCGAGCCACCCGACCCCGGGATCTGGCCGAGCTTCTGCTCCGGGAGCGCGTATTGCGTGGTCTCGGAGGCGATGCGGAAGTCGCAGGCGAGGGACAGCTCGAAGCCGACGCCGAAGCAATAGCCGCGATTGGCGACGATGACCGGCTTGGCGCAGCGCGCCGGCGCGGCGATGTTCCAGGCGAGCTTGGAGACATGCTCGGGGCTCGCCTCCATGAAGCCGCCGATATTGCCGCCGCTGGAGAAATGCTCGCCCTCGCCGCGCACCACGATGACGCGCACGCGCGGATCCTCGTCCAGCGTTTCGAATGTCAAGCGCAGCTGGTCGCGCTGCGGCATCGCCACGACGTTGTAGGGCGGCCTCCCCAAGATGATGTCGGCGCGCTCATGCGCCTCGTCGATCTCGACCTTGAACCCGTCGAGTTTTGCGAGTCGGGGATCGGCGAATGTATAGGGTGACGGCATCTGTGCTTCCTTCTGTTGATGGTGATGATCAGGCGGCGTCCGATGGCGGCAGGCGCTCGGCCTCGTATTCTCCGGCAACGAGCAGTCGCCGCAGCAGCTTGCCGACCGGCGATTTCGGGATCGCGTCGACGAAGACGTAGCGGCGCGGCCGCTTGAAATTGGCGAGACCCGAGGTGCGGCAGAACTGCTCCAGCTCGACCTCGGATACGGCGCGATTGCGCTTGACGAAGGCGGCGACGACCTTGCCCCACTTCTCGTCGGCGACACCGACAACCGCGACCTCGTCGACGGCGGGATGCAGCGACAGGCAGCTCTCGATCTCGACCGGCGAGACGTTCTCGCCGCCGGTGATGATCATGTCGTCGACACGGCCGGTGACGAACAGATCGCCGTCGGGATCAACGAAGCCGGTGTCGCCCGTGAAGTACCAGCCCTCGCGCAGCGATTTTGCGTCGGCCTCGGGGCGACGCCAGTAGCCTTCAAAAGCTTCGTCGCCTTTGAGCGTGGCGATGATCTCGCCCTCCTCGCCGACCGCGGCGAGCTCTGCGACCGACTTCGCGCCGATGCGCACGACCTTGACGTGCTGGTTCAGCCCCGCTTTGCCGGCCGAGCCTGGCTTTGCGGCAGCATCCTGATCGATCGTGAAGGTGTAGATCTCCGAGCTCCCGTAGTGATTGACGAACAGGTTTGGTTTGAACGCCTCGTTCAGCTTCTTCAGCAGGCCATCGGTCATCGAGGCGCCGGCAAAGCCGAGCTTGCGCACGCTGGAAACGTCGGTCTTGGCGAACGCCTCGTGATGGACGAGGTCGTGATAGAGCGTCGGCACCAGATAGAGGTTGGTGATGGCTTCCTGCTCGATCAGGGCCAGCGCCTGGCGGCTGTCATACCGCGGCAGGCAGATGAAGCAGCCACCGATTAGCGACATCGCCAGCAGCGAGCGGACGCCCATGGTGTGATAGAGCGGCATGACGCCGAGTGTGCGCTCGCCGCGGCCATAGAGATTTTGCGCCACATGGGCGATCGCGGCGGCACGTTCGGCACGGTGGCGGCGCGGCACGCCCTTCGGACGCGAGGTCGTGCCCGAGGTGTAGAGCATGATCGACCAGGCATCGGCGCCGACACGCGGCTCGGCATCGGGCGCAGCGTCCTTGATCAAATCGGCAAAGCTGGTGGCCTCGCCCGTCCCGGGATCGACGGACACGCGCAGCAGCTTGCCTGACAGCGCCGAGCCCTGCACCGCCTCGGCGGAGATGTCCTGGTATAACACCGCGCGGGCCTCGGCATTCTCGATGCAGTAATCGAGCTCGTCGGCCTTGGCGCGCCAGTTGATCGGCGTGATCACGATGCCCGCGAACTGGCAGGCCCAGTGCAGCGTCGCCGCTTCCCAGCGGTTCTGCAGCAGCGTGACGACGTGATCGCCGGGCTTGAGCCCAAGGCGGTCGAACGAGACCACGAGCGCGGAGATCTTGTCGTACCATTGCCGATAGGTCAGGCGGAGATCACCGTCGACGAGCGCAATGGAATTGGGATCGCGCGCGGCGCTGGCGATGAAGCTGCTGGCGAGATCAAGCATCAGACGTCTCTTTTTTGGATGAAGCAAGCTCAGCGGCGGCTTCCAGCGCCGCCTGGATGATCGGGGTGTAGCCGGTGCAGCGGCAGATATGCCCGCTGAGGAGATCGCGGATCTCCGCTTCGGTCGGCGCCGGATGCTTCGCGAGATAATGGTCGAGCGACATCAAGATTCCGGCGGTGCAGAAGCCACACTGGAGCGCGTGGTTGCGGCGGAACGCTTGCTGCAGCACGCCGAGCCGGTCGGCCGAAGGCGCAAGCCCCTCGACCGTCTTGAGCTCGCAGCCATCGACCTGCGCCGCGAGCGTCAGGCAGGACCGCGTCAACATGCCGTCGACGACGACGGTGCAGGCGCCGCAAACGCCGTGCTCGCAGCCGACATGCGTCCCGGTCGCACCCAGCTGGTGGCGCAGGAAATCGGAGAGCAGCATGCGCGGCTCGGCCTCGCCCTCGACCGGCCTGCCGTTCAGCGCGAAGCGGATTGCATGGCGGTGATCAGCCTTGAGATGGGTCATTGCACCACCTCGCCGATCAGATCGCGGCCAATCATGCGCACGAGGTCGCGGCGGTAGCGCGCGGTGGCGTGGACGTCGTCGCGTGCGCCGAGCTCGTAGGCAAAGGCGTTGAGGGCATCGTCGAGCGCACTGCCCTCCAGCCGCGGCCAGTCGCGCGCCGTCGGCACGTCCGCGACCCCGCCGACAGCGAGACGCACGCCGGTCGGCGTTTTCATCGCGGCGCAGGCGACGATGGCGAAATCGCCATGCCGGCGCGCGACTTCGCGGAAGGCGAAGCGCGATCCCTTGACGATGGGGAGCGAGATGCCCTCGATCAGCTCGTCGTCGGCGCGCGCCGTCAGCATCATGCCGGCAAAGAAGTCTTTGGCGGCAACGCGTCGGCGTCGTTTGGCGCTGCGGAGCAGCACTTCGCCGCCGAGCGCGACCAGCGCGAGCGGCATCTCGGCGCTGGGATCGGCATGCGCGAGTGAGCCGCAGATGGTGCCACGGCTGCGGGTCTGCATATGTCCGACCCAGGGCAGCGCCAGCGCCACCAGCGGGAGCGCCTCAGCAAGATCAGGCCAGGCCAGGAGATCGGCCTGGCGCACACCGGCGCCGATCACGACGGCATCGCCCTTCCGCTCGATCTGGCGGAGCTCCCTGATGCGCATGATGTCGATCAGCAGATTCGGCTTGGCGAGGCGCATGTTCAGCATCGCCATCAGCGACTGGCCACCAGCGAGCACACGGGCGTCGCCGCCTTGCTGTGCGAGGCCTTCAAGCACATCGCCGACGGTTTCGGCGCGGAGATAATCGAATGCGGGCGGCTTCATCGGCGCCCCCCGAACAGGCTCGCGACCTTCGCCAGCAGCGCGAACAGCGAGAAGCCGCCCCTCTCCGCCCCGCCACCGCCCGCCTTGCGGGCGAGCGCGGTGAAGAACTGGCCGATGATCACGCGCGTCGCGCCATCCAGCAGCCGGCCGCCAATGCTCGCGACCTTGCCGCCGATGGCGGCGTCATAGCTGTAGGTGAGCTTCGTCCCGCCGTTGCCGTCGGGCGCGAGCGTAATGCGCCCCTCGGCGTTGCCGAAGCCGAGCGCGCCAGTGGCGCCGCCGCGCAAGGTGACGGCGTGCGGCGGATCGAGATCGAACAGTTCGACGTCGGCGCGATAGCGTCCGGTGACGGGGCCGATGCCGAGCGTGACGTCGGCGCGGAAATGGGTGTCGGTGATCTTGTCGACGCGCTGGCAGCCGGGAATGACCGATTGCAGCGCGGCGGGATCGAGCAGCATCGCCCAGACCTGCTCGGGCGCCCCCTTGACCGAGGCCTGCCCCTCGCCGTGCAGCCGCCGGTCGCCTTCGCGCGCAGGCGCCGCGGTCGCGTCACCTTCCGGCGGCGGCGGCTCGGCGCCGCGCACGAGCTCCGCAAGTCGCGCCGGCACCAGCGGCAGCGTGATATCGGCAACGCCGAGCGCATCCGCGACCGCATTGGCGATGCACACCGGCGTCGACATGCAATTGCCTTCGCCGACGCCCTTTGCGCCGAGCGGCGTGAACGGCGACGGCGTCTCCATGTGGAAGATCTCGGGCTCCGGCACCTCGGTCGTGGTCGGCAGCAGATAGTCGGCAAGCGTTCCCGTCAGGAAGCTGCCGTCCTCGGCGTAGGCGTATTCCTCGTAGAGCGCGGCACCGAGCGCCTGGGTGAAGCCGCCGCGGATCTGGCCGTTGACCATGCCGGGATGCAGGATCGTGCCGCAATCATGCATGGTGACGTAGCGATCGATCCGCGTCTCCAGCGTGGTCCGATCGACCTCGACGCCGCAGAAGTCGAAGATGAAACCGTGGCAGAGCGAGGAGTTGATGCGGTCGTCATCATCAGGCGGCGTCAATTCCGGCGGCGTCCAGAACACGGTCTCACGAATGGTCTGGCCGGCATCGTCAGGCAGCGAGCCCGGCGACCAGTGGCTGAGCGCGGCGACGCGCGAGAACGCGATCCGGTTCTCCGGATTATGCTTCGAGGCGACGAAACCCTTTGCGAACACGATGTCGGCGGCCTCGACATTCAGCCGACTGGCGGCGATGCGCGCGAGCCGACCAGCGACGCGTTCGGCGGCGAGCTTGGCCGTGCCTGCCACGGCGGCGGCGAAACGGCTGGCGTAATTCCCTGAGGCGATCGACCAGGCATCCTTGGCGGTGTCGATCTCGGTGTTGACGCGGATATCCTTGGGCTGGAGGCCGAAGACATCGGCGACGACCTGGGACAGCACGGTGCGGTGGCCCTGCCCCTGCGGCACCGAGGCGACATGAACCGTGACGCTGCCGACCGGATCGAGCCCGACGGTGGCGGTCGCCTGCGCGCCGTTCTTCGGTCCAGCCTTGCGGCGCTCGGCCGCCGTCAGCACGGTGGTGATGTAGCCCATGTTCGAGACGCTGGGCTCGACCACCGCGGTGAAGCCGATGCCGTAGAGGCGCCCCTGCGCCCGCGCCGCGTCGCGCTTCGCCTTCAGCACGGCAAGCCTGCCCTGCTCGACTGCGCGCGCGACGGCTTCCTGGTAATTGCCGGAATCGAGTAAGGCGCCGGTCGCGGTGCGATAAGGGAAAGCGCCCGCATCGATCAGGTTGCGCTTGATGACATCGAGCGGATCGACCCCAAGCCCGATCGCGATCCGCTGCACCAACCGCTCCAGCGCGAAATAGACCTGCGGACCGCCAAAGCCGCGGTTGAGGCCGGTCGGCGTCTTGTTGGTGACGACGACACGATTGCGGATCTTGACGTGGCTTATGTCGTAGGCGCCGGTCAGATTGCCGTGCATGCGATACAGCGTTGCCGGTTCGGGCGCGCGTAAGTGAGCGCCGCAGTCCTCGACCTGGTCCCAGTCGAGCGCGAGGATCTTTCCATCGGCCGCGACCGCCGCTGCCAGCGTCGTCGCGCGATTGGTCGCCGACACCGATGCGGTGAGATGTTCGAGCCGGTCCTCGATCCACTTCACCGGCCGTCCCGTGAGGCGCGCGGCGGCGGCGATCAGCACGATGTAGGGAAACACGCCCTGCTTGACGCCAAAGCTGCCACCGGAATCCGGCGGCGTGCGCAGCCGCAGCCGGTTGCCCGGCACCTTTAGCGCACGCGCAATCACCGTGTGGATGCTGAACGGACCCTGGAAATTCGCGAGCACCTCATAGGCGTCCTCACCGGCGTCGTGCGAGGCGACGACGCCGTAGGTCTCGATCGGCGTGCAGGAATTGCGGGGATAGCGGATATCGATGGAGAAACGATGCGACGCATCCGCAAAGGCTTTTTCGGGATCGCCATAGCGGAATGAGCGATCGCTGGCGAGATTGCCGGGAAAGCCGTCATGCAGCACCGGCGCGCCGGGCGCGATCGCGCCGAGCGGATCGACGACGGCGCCGCGCGGGCGATATTCGACATTGATGAGCTCGGCCGCATCCTCGGCGCGCGCACGATCCGAGGCGACCACCACGGCGACCGGTTCGCCGACATAGCGCACGCGGTCGATCGCAATGGGCCAACACTCCACGGGCGCCTTCACGCCGACGACGAGGCTCGTGGTGACGGCCTTGACGTCGCTGCCGGTCAGAACCGCCGCGACGCCCGGCAGGCGGTTTGCAGCTTCAGTATCGATGGAGAGAATATCGGCATGCGCATGCGGCGAGCGCAGGATGGTTGCGTGCAGCGTGCCGGGCTGGACGCCGAGATCGTCGATGAAGCGGCCGCGGCCAGAGAGCAGCGCGGCGTCCTCGATGCGTTCGATCGAACGCCCGACCCACGGCTCATCGCCACGTCCCGGATTTGCGGATTTGACCGCCTGCAACATGTCCCGGCATACCTCCCGATGCGTTCTTTGACGCGACGGTGACGTTTGTCAGGACTGGGGGTACGCGGGCCATACCGCCCGCTCTCACGACTTACCAAATCGTCTCATTCGAGAGCGTGCAGCGCAATATCAGCCTGCAAGAATTAACCCGCAAGGCGCGAGACGTTGCGAAACTCGCGCGGGCTGACGCCTGCGTGATCGCGGAAGAAGCGCGTGAAATGCGCCGGCTCCGGAAAGCCAAACCGCTCGCTGAGCTCGCCGAGCGGCGTGTCCTCGCGCATCACGGCTTCCAGCGCGCGCTCCATGCGGACGACGTTGAGATAGATCTTTGGCGAGACGCCGAGCGAGGTCTCGAACAGCCGGAAGAACTGCGCGCGCGACAGGCCGGCGCCCCTCACGAACTGGTCGACGCTGGCATAGGAATCCTGAGCGCGCATCGCGTCCATCGCGCGGCGGATGCGCCAGTCGCAGCTCACCGCGCTCATGCCACGGATCGAGGTCGGGAAGCTGCGCCAGGGCGTGAAACGCTCGATCACCGCGATCATCAGGTCCGACAGCGTCTCCTCGTGCGTCCGCACCGCATCCGGATTCGCCATCATTTCGGCCGCCAAATGCAGCGTGAGCTGGCGGATGCGCGGCGACACCTCGCCCGACGGTCGCTCGAAAAAGCCCGGCGCGCCGCTGGCGGCCCACCCGGGTCGGAACTCCTTCAGCCATTCCGGCTCGATATAGAGCGCCATGATGAGCGTGCGCGGACGATTGACGTCGTGCACGTAAGCATGCGGCTTCCAGCCGTCGACGAGCACCGCGGCGGTGTCCGTCAGCGGCGTGACCTGGTCGCCGACCATGAAATGGGTGTCGGCGCCCTCGACCTTGAGCAGGACGTGGCAATGATGGTGAGCGTGGCGGACCAGCGAACGGTCCATGTCGAGCAGAGCGACCCTGCCGAAAGCGCCATGAGCGATGCGCAGGGCCGTCGACATCAGTTCCTTCCTCCCAGCATTGCGCTGCAAAATGGTTGCTTTGTTGGCGCGGCACTATAGGCAGCCCCCGCTTCATATTCCAACGGCGCAAACGGACGCAAGTCGGTCATATCAGCGCCTCCGCGAGAAGACGCGCGACAGCCGCGCTCGGATCAGCCTGCAAGGCGGTGGCGAGATCGACATCCTCCTCGCCCTTGACGCGGATGCGCTTGAAGGCGAGCTCGGGCGCGCTGACCGGCGCGGTCGCGTCCAGGCCCATCTTGGCGCTGATGCCATTGTCGGTGGTCGGATCGAGCTTCGAGCCGAGCGCGCCCGAGATAACCATGAGGTCGCGGTCGGCCTGGAAGCGCGTCGCCACCGCCCATTCGATCTCCTCGGACGAGGAGATGTCGACATCCTTGTCGACCACGACCACCTGCTTGATGTCGTAATGCGCGCCGAAGGCGCACATCATGATGTTCTTGGGCTCGCCGTCATTGGCCTTGTCGATCTTGATCGCGAGGTGATAGCGGCAGGTGCCGCCGCGCGTGAGGCGGACGTCGAGCACATTGGGGAAACTGCGGCGCAGATGCTGGAGCAGCGTCGCCTCGCGCGGCACGCCGCCGAGGATGAGATGCTCGAACCCGCCGCCGACGATGGTGTGGAAGATCGGCGCCTTGCGATGCGTGATCGCGTCGACCTCGATTACCTCACGGTTGGCGCGCGGGCCGTAATACTGAGGGAATTCGCCGAACGGCCCTTCCGGCTCGCGCACGCCCTGCAGAATGCGTCCCTCGATCACGATCTCCGCATGCGCGGGCACGCGGACCGAATTGGTGCGGCACTTCACCACATCCACCGGCGAGCCGAGCAGCGCGCCGGCAATCGCCATCTCGTCCTCGTCAAGTGCGGCGATCGCCTGCGAGGCCAGCATCAGCGCGGGGTGCGCGCCGATGACGATGGCGATCTCCAGCGCCTGGCCGAGCTCTTCGGCAAGGCGATAATAGGAGAAAGTGTGCCGCGGCAGCAGCAGCACGCCGATGCGATTCTTGCCGGAGATCTGGCAGCGGTGGATCGAGACGTTCTGGACGCCGGTCTTCGGGTTGCGGGCGATCAAGAGGCCGGCTGTGATGTAGGGACCGCTGTCGCGCTCATTATGCTTGGGCACCGGAAGCCGGCGGAGCAGATCGACATCCCTGTGGACGACTTCCTGCACCGGGCCGCTCGCGACCTCATGCGTCGGTAGCGGATGGCTCGCGGCGGCCAGGAATCGCGGTAGCAGCTGGTCCTCGGTCACGCCGATGGACTCCGCGACCCAGTCACGGCCGGCAAAGAGGTTGGCGACGACGGGAATGTCGTGCCCATCGGGGCGCGGAAACAGCACGGCGCTGTCGCGCTCCAGCCGCTTGGCGATTGCGGCGAGCTCGTCGGCGAGGCCAATGCCCTCGCGGGCAATCGCGAGCTTGCCACGCTCGGCGAGATAAGCGAGCCAGGCGCGCAGATCGGACGACGTCTTCGCAGCTGTCCTGACCGGAGTTTCCATTTGCATGTGACGGGTCTTTCCTTAAGCCTTCAGATCAGGGCACGATCTTGTGCAACGTCGGCGAGCGGCGCTTGAGCGCCTCGTCCTCGCCCCAGCGGCGCACCACGCCGATATCGATGTCGTAGAGGTCGAGCACACGGCCGACGGTGTGCTCGACCATGTCTTCGAGATTCTCGGGTTTCGCGTAGAAGGCCGGCACTGGCGGCGCGATGATCGCGCCCATCTCCGACAACGCCGTCATCGTCCGGAGGTGCCCGGTGTGCAGCGGGGTCTCGCGCACCATCAGCACCAGGCGCCGGCGCTCCTTCAGCACGACATCGGCGGCGCGGGTCAGCAGCGTCGTGGTCACGCCGGAGGCGATCTCGGACATCGAGCGCATCGAGCACGGCGCCACGATCATCCCGGCGGTGCGGAACGAGCCGCTGGAAATTGCCGAGGCCATGTCGTCGATGGCATGGCAGACATTGGCGAGCGCCTTCACCTCGGCAATCTTCAGGTCCGTCTCATAGGCGAAGGTCTGTTCGGCAGTCTTCGACATCACCAGATGCGTCTCGACGCCGGCATTGCGCAGCAGCTGCAGCAGGCGCACGCCATAGGTGACGCCCGAGGCGCCGGAAATGCCGATGATCATCCGCTTGGGCGTGGCGTCCTGCATCTTTGGTTTCGCTCCCGGAAGGGCGCGCGCCCTTCAGCCGCAAGACTAGGCAATCCAAACCATCACCACAAATAATGATTGATTATATCATTCATCATCTGGGATGATGGTAACGAGCAGGACCGGTGAACGAAGGACAGCCCCGTGGAACTCAGGCAGATGCAATATTTCCTGTGCCTCGCCGAAGAGAAGAACGTCACCCGGGCCGCGCGCCAGCTCAACATCGTGCAGCCGGCGCTGAGCATGCAGATCGCCAAGCTCGAGGCCGAGCTCGGCCAAAAACTGTTCGACCGCAGCGTCCAGGGCATGACGCTGACCAGCGCCGGCGAGGCGCTGGTGCGGCTGACGGCGCCGATCGTGCGCGATGCCGAACATGCGCGGCAGGAGATGGCGCAGCTCGGCGGGCGCATCTCCGGCCGGGTCTCGGTCGGCCTCATCACCTCGGTCGCGCAAAGCACGATGGCGAGCGCGTCTGCGACGGTCGCCAGCCGCTATCCCGAGATCACGCTGTCGGTCTGCGAGGGCTACACCGAGACGCTGGTCGACTGGGTCAACACCGGCCAGCTCGATTTCGCGCTGATCAACGTGCCGCGGCGGAAGACGCCGCTGGCCGCCCATCACGTCATGGACGAGGAGATGGTGTTCGCCTGTCGCAAGGACAACGCGATGAGGCCGCCGGCGAAACTGCGTTTCGACCACATCGCAGGTTTTGACCTGGTGCTGCCTTCCAAGCGACACGGCCTGCGGCTGATCCTGGACGAGCACGCCGCGGCGGTCGGCATCGACCTGCGCCCGCGCCTGGAGCTCGACACCCTGCCCGCGCTCTGCGACGTGATCGCGACCACCGATTTCGCGACGGTGCTGCCGACCATCGCGCTCCGGCAATCGCTGGCGGGCGGGACCATCCGCGCGCACCGCTTCGACACGCAGCGGATCGTGCGCTCGATCGCCTGGGTGCATCATCCCAGGCGCGCGGTGTCGGTCGCGGCCAAGGCCGTGCTCGACATCATCAGCCAGGACCTTGCGCAGGCGGCCGCCGTGGCGAGAGAGTTCGTGGAGCCTGCCTCCAATGGCACAAGCTCGTCCTCCCGCAGGGCCCGCAGGAAGCCGCGGAAGCGAGCAGGTTAGAACCAATCGAGATTCAATCCGACTGCGTTGAAAGTTTCGATGGCGGCCCGATATTGTTTGACGCACGCCACCGCGTCCGGACCACTCACCGCCCGCCATGCCCTTCTTCCGGCTCAACGACGACCAATTCCTCCCCGATGATCTCGGGGACTTCGACCCCGAAGCCGTGCCGCGCGCCATCGCCGCCTTCGGCGGCCGCATGGTCACCAAGGGCATGGAGCTCGCGATGCACACGCATCGCAAGGACGAGCTCGTCCTGGCCTTGCGGGGCATCGTCAGGCTGGAGGCCGGACATGGCGTCTGGATCGTACCACCGCGTTGCGCTGTGTGGATTCCTGGTGATGTCCCGCACGGCGTGAGCGTCGCCGGCGATGTCGAGATGCATTGCCTGTTCATCGAACCGGATGCAGTCCCGACGCTGCCGCGTCAATGCTGCACGCTGTCGATCTCGCCTTTGCTGGCGAGCCTGCTGGTGCATGCCACCCACATGCCTGTCATGTACGACGTCGACGGGCCCGACGGCCGGATCGCCACGGTGCTGCTCGACCAGCTCGCTGCCGCTCCGATCGAGGAGTTGCGCTTCCCGATGCCTGCGGATGCCAGGCTGCGCCGGATCGCGAGCGCGATGATCGAAAATCCCTCGGACCGCGCGACGATCGACGATTGGGGCCGGCGCATCGCCGTCGCCCCGCGCACCCTCACTCGCATCCTGCAACGCGAGACCGGCATGAGCTTTGGCCGCTGGCGCCAGCAGCTCCACATCCTCATCGCGCTTCAGCGCCTCGATCAGGGCGCCTCGGTGCAGGCTGTCGCGCTCGATCTCGGCTATGAGGGCGCGAGCGCCTTCGTCACCATGTTCCGCAAGGCGCTCGGCAAGCCGCCGGCGCGATATCTCGCCGAACGCCGCATCAGCGCACACTGACCGGAAATCGCAATCGATTGTCCCGTTCGCGGAATGTGCACCAAGGGACGATTTCGTATCCAGGCTCCGACGCGCCGGTGGGCGCATTGCAGGGAGCCGACCAACATGGATTCACTCAGCACCGGCCTCGTCGCCGACGTCCTCCATCGTCTTCATCAGGAAGCCGAGATCGCCGACGCGCCGCTGATGCAGGCCTTTGTGAATGAGGGCACGAGCCGTGAAGAGATGATCAGCCAGGCGATCGCGGCCGAGAGCCGCGATCTCAATGAGGTCTATCAGCGATTTGCGAACAATTTCCTGAGCGTCTCACCGCGGTTCGGGCGCTTCCTCTACATGTGCGTTCGCGCCAGCAAGGCCAAGCGCATCGTCGAGTTCGGCTCCTCGATGGGGATTTCGGCGATCTACATGGCCGCGGGCTTGCGCGACATCGGCGGCGGCCGCCTGATCGGGACCGATCTCGAACCCGGCAAGATCGAGCGCGCACGAGCGAACGTCGCGGCGGCGGGGCTGGCGGACCTGGTCTCGTTCCGGGTTGGCGACGCGCGAGAAACCCTCCAAGCCGATCTCGGCGGCGAGATCGACATGGTGATGCTCGATGGCGCCTTCACGCTCTACCTTCCCATTCTCAAGCTGCTGGAGCCGCACTTGAAGCCTGGCGCGCTCATCGTCGGCGAGAACGCGTTCGAGGAAGCCTCTGGCTATATCGACTACGTCCGCGATCCCGACAATGGCTACCTCTCGCTGTCGCTGCCGTTCGACCCCGGCCGCGGCAACGAACTCACGATCAAGACCAGATGATCCGGGAGCCAGGCCTTGAACGATCCCGGTCAGCAGGCGCAAATCTCATCGCGGGCGCCACGAGGAAGGGTCACGCAGATGTTGCGGCGATGGCTGATGCGGTCCGCGCGCATCGCCGCAATCGAGACGCTTTCGCCGCACTTCCGGCTCGTCGAGCTCGAAGGCGAAGCGCTCAAGACCGTCGCCTGGGCGGCCGGCCAGAAGATTCAGGTCGCGATGGGCGCAGGCCTGAGCGCGCGCACCTATACGCCGATGTCGTGGAACGCGGGTAGCGGCCGGACACGCCTGCTCGCCTTCGTCCATGGCGATGGCCCCGGCAGCCGATGGGTGGACGCCTTGCGCGAAGGCGACACCTGCCAGTTCTTCGGCCCGCGTCGCTCGCTCGATCTCACCGGCTTTGAGGCGCCCATCGTCCTTTTTGGCGATGAGACCTCGTTCGGTCTTGCGGCGGCATTGCGCGACAATCTGCAAGCCGGCGGTGCGCTCCACATGTTCGAAACCACTGATGTCGCGGCGTCGCGGCAGGTGCTGGAGGCGATCAGCCTCGGTGAAGCACGATTGATTGCCCGCAGCGCGGACGATGTACATCTCGCAGCCGTCGAGGCGGAAATGCTGCGCCTTGCTGCAAACGGCGCGCAGTTCGTCCTGACAGGAAAAGCATCATCGATCCAGCGCATCAGCCGCGCGCTGAAAGCCGCTGGCGTCGCATCGTCACGGATCAAGGCGAAAGCCTATTGGGCGCCGGGCAAGACCGGGCTGGATTAAAGCGTGTCGCTCAGGGTTTGGTCTGCCTGATCGCACGCTGATATCTCAGCGTCGTCATGGCCGGGCTTGGCCTGGCCATCCACGCCCCTCCACACCGTACAAAGAACGTGGATGCCCGGGACAAGCCCGGGCATGACGGTGGCACTCAGATCTCGCCATCCTATCGCTCGAACAAGATGTCGCGCCCGCCTTCAAAATGAGACGGGTTGGTAAGTTCTGAGACGAGCCGGCATGACGGTCGCATCAAGCGGATAACTACGGTCCAGGCACAGAAAATCGCGGCCTGGCGCTCATCCCCGACGAATCCTGTCCCGGGCGATCCCAGGGCGCGCAGAACAAGACAGTCGGGAGATCCAGTCGGAGATGACACGGTTCGGTCGCAGCAAGATCACGAACACCGCTTCGCAGCAGAGCGAGGGATTTCATCTTGACCGGAGATCACTGCTCTCGCTCGGTGGCGGCGCCTTGCTCGCAGCCGCCGGAATGCGGGCCGCGAACGCGCAAGACTATCCCGCCCGGCCGATCCAGGTGCTCGTGCCCTTTGCCGGCGGCAGCGCCAGCGATGTGATCACGCGCATCCTGCTCAACCGCATGTCTACGTCGCTCGGACAAGCGTTTGTGGTCGACAACCGCCCCGGCGCGGGCGGCAATATTGGCACCGCGGCCGCGGCACATGCGGCCCCGGATGGCTACACGCTGCTGATGAGCACATCGGGCCCGCTGGCCGCGAACAAGTCGCTCTACAAGGAGCTTCCTTACGACCCGCTGAAGGATCTCGCCCCGATCGGCCTGTTCGCGACGATGCCGAATGTCATCGTGATCAATTCGAGGCTGCCGCCAAAGTCGCTGCGTGAACTGATCGACTACGCCAAGGCGCATCCGCGCGAGCTGAACTACGGGACGGTCGGCGTCGGCTCGTCGCAGCATCTGTCGGCGGCCTATTTCGAGCAGCTCACGGGCACCGAGATCACCCACGTGCCCTACCGCAACATCGCCGCCTACACGCCGGACTTCATCGCCGGCCAGGTCCCGCTCGGCTTCCAGCTCCTGCCGAACGTTCTCGGCCTGATCAAGAGCGGCGATGCGCGCCCGCTCGCGGTTGCCAGCGACAAGCGCATGACGGCGCTGCCTGACGTGCCAACCGCTGCCGAGGCTGGCCTGAAGGATTACGAGAGCGCCGCCTGGCTTGCTCTGCTCGCGCCGGCGAATACCGACAAGGCTGTCGTCGATAAGCTCTATAAAGCGATGGTCGAAGCGGTGAACGATCCGAAGGTGCGCGCCCTCTTCGTCGAACAGGGCGCCGAGCCGCTGGTGATGGACCCGCAAGGCCTGACCAAATTCATGACCGTCGAGACCACGAAATGGGCCGGCATCATCAAGAAGATCGGCATTGAGCCGATGTGAGGGTCACGCCAGCTTGCCGCGGCCGAGCACCTCGCCGTCGCCGACGGCGACATCAAGGCCCTCGCGGGTCGTCCGCGTTCAAGACGCGAGGGTCGACCGCAGACGCCGCCAGCCGATGACGATGCCGGTCACGGAGAAGACGAGACCGAGCGCGCAAAGTCCGACAATCAGGATTTCGCGCAGGCGCGGATGCGCCATCAGGACCGGAAAGTCGAGCGTGTGAAGCGCGCTGTAGAACCAGCGATAGGCCCGCCGCGAGGCATCCAGCCGTTGCAGCACGCTGCCGTCGGCGCCGTCGATATCGAACCAGACCTCGCCGCATCGGGTGCGGTAGACGGGCGCTCCGGCAACGGTGGACTGCGCCGGATAGTCGTCAGGCTCAGCGAGAACAGATGGCACCCCGCAGTTCGCGGCAAGGCGCCTCGTCAATTCCTGAATGTCGTGCCCACTCAAGATTCCTGCTTGTCCATCACGGGACACATCCCCTGCCCGGACCAACGTCTGGGCCCCCTGAGCAAGGCGGTCGCGACGATAGAGATTGCCGCCGAACCCGAACCATTCGACTTCGCGGACCGGTGACACTAGCTGCTCGCGCGATGCCGCCATCCAGTCCGGCGCGGCATCCACCACACGCGATTCGGCCGGCGTCAACTGCCCGCGCGAGAACAGCCGGCCGTGATCCATGGACAGCCAGCCGCTGAAAATCCAGGTCAGCACGAACAGCGTTGCCGCCAGCCCGATGAGATGATGTAGGGCGTGCCAGCCTCGATACGGCGTTGAGATCGCGCGTCCCCGCATCCTGATCCTCACGATCCCGAGCACCGCCCCGAGCAGGGCCGCAATCGAGGCCAGCAGCGACAGCGTCCAGACCACGCGGTCCCACAGCGCCCAATTGCGCCTCAGCACCGTCGGATAGATCCAGTGCAAGACGCCGCCGACCCAATTCCAGCCGCGCTCGCTTCGGCTCGTGTCGAGGACGACCTCGCCGGTGCGCGACGAGACATAGATCTCGGTCCCGGCGGTGTCGCCGAGGGCGATGCGAAACAAGGGCCGATGGCGGTCAAAGCCGTTCGGAACACTCCATTGGTCGTAATCCGCGCCTGCGACGATCGCAGCCGGCGCTGGATCGAGCCCTCGCCGGCTGGCGTGCGCCCCGGCAATGGCCAGTGCAATGTCGGCAGACGTCACACTCGCGTCCTGTCCATCGGAGGCGTGGACCGCGCCGAGGTGCGATCGCCCTGACACGACGTAGACCGGCCCATCGACCCGCTGGACCAGTCGCGCGCGCGTCGCATCCGCAACCCCGCTTGCCGCCACGGCTGCGGCGACCGTGATCCTCGCCTCCGCAGGATCAACCGGCGCCAATCCGGCAAACCGCTCCGCTTCCGTCAGCGACGGAAACGGAACGAAGTGCATCACGATTCCGCTCGCGAACCACATCGCGAACAGCAGGCAGAACGCGACCCCGAGCCAGCGGTGCAGCAGGACGATCGCTTCTATCATGGGATCAGCGCCCTACCATTTGAACGCGGCGGAGAGTTCATAGGTGCGCGGCGCGCCCAAGAGGATCTGGTCGGGATAGAACGGATCACCCCAGATCGCGTACCGCTTGTCGGCGATGTTGCGCACGCGGAAGGTCAGGCGCGCCTGATCGACCGCGTTGAAGACCGTCTTCGGGATGTCCACGAAGGCATAGACGTCGGCAATGGTATAGGCCTTCAATGTCACGACATTGGCGTCGGTGTTGTAGCGGTCGCCGACATGGCGACCGGTGATGCCGAGTTCCACCGGCCAGGGCGTGAAGAACCGGTACGACGCGCCGGCATTGGCGACGATGCGCGGCACATTCGGCGGCGTATTGCCGGAGAACGAGCCGCCGACGAAATTGTAGTCGGCATAGCGCGCATCGACATAGGCGATGTTGCCCCAGAGACGCAGCGGCTCGATCGGGCGCACCGCGGCTGCAAGCTCCACACCCTTCGATTCCTGCCGTCCCGCAACGTTGAGCGTCTGGCCGCCGGCTGCCGCGTAGACGTTCTTGCGCAGGATGTCGTAGGCGGAGAACGACCACTCCGCCCTGTTGTCCCAGAACAGGTGCTTGACGCCGGTCTCATAGGTGCGTGCGGTGGTCAGGTCGAGCGGCTGGGCCGGCCCAAGCAGGAAGATGTTGTTGGCGGAAACGTCGGCGCCGGTGGCGTACTGGCTGAAGAAGGTCAGGCCGGGCACGGCATCCCAGGTGTAGCCGATGCGGCCCGTCGTCGGGACCCAGTCCTTCGTGAACGGGAAGCCAGCCTTCACCAGGCCGTTGACGTCGGTCCAGTTGCGGTCAAGCCCGATATGCTCGACGCGGAGGCCCCCGACCAGCGCAAAGCTGCGCGTCAGCTTCAAGCGGTCCTCGAACGACAGCGCCTCATTGTCGATGCGCGCGGTCTGTTGCTGGATCGTGAGCAGGCCGTAATAGCCGCGGGCGGGATCGACGAGCGAAACGGCGTCGCCGGGGAAGTTCGCAGCACCGGGCCTGACAAAATCCAGATAGCTTGACGACAATGTCGTGACCAGCCGGTTGTCGAAGCCGGCGATGTTCGTGTCCCAGATGAGATCGGTGATGTTGCCGACAAGGCGCTGGCTGTGCGCGACGTAAAAGCGCTCGCGATTGACGAGATTCGAGACGGAGTTGAATGCCTCGACCTCGTTGTTGAACCAGGTGCGCTCGGCGCCGTAGCCATAGGCCTGGCTCTTCAGTGTCAGGTCGGGCGCGAGCTTCAGCTCGAAGCCTCCACGCAGCCACAGTTCCTGGGCGACGTTGCGATTGTCGAGGACGTTGTAGTTGGTATTGAAGGTGCGGTCATCGATAGTGACAGCGCCGAGGTTGGTTCCGTTGTAGTTGGAGACGTAATTGCCCGAAACGATGCCGCTCGTCGCATGCGAGCCGCTGAAGGCGATCGGCACCAGCGGCGCGCCCCAATAGGCCTTGCCGCGATCTTCGCGATACTCGATCGCGCCCCAGATCTTGAGGCTGTCGGAGATGCGGTAGTTGAGCTGGCCGGAGATATCGAGCATCTTGGTGTTGGTGTCGTCGGCAAAGCCGTTGAGCGAGGAACGGCTGATGTCGAAGCGGTAGTCGAGCCCCTGCACGTTGGTGCTGCCGCCCGAGCCGTAGTGGACGCCGAACGAGTTGAGCGAATCCCAAAAGAAGTCAGCCTCATTCCGGATCGGCCCGGTGTGCGGCTGCTTCGTGACCAGGTTGATTGCGCCACCGGCGGCACCTTCGCCGGACATCAGCGAGGCCGGACCTTTCAAAAATTCCACGGCTGCGAGATTGGCCGTATCCGTGATCCGCGAGGTCATGTTCTGCGGACCGATCTTGATGCCGTTGTAGAGCATGTTGATCTGGCTGTTGGTGAAGCCACGCATCGAGAAGGCCGCTGGCTCGGCCGGATTGTCGCCGGAGGTGACACCGACGGCGCCCTGGGCCACCTCCGACACGGTGTGATAGCCCTGCTCCTGCATTGTTTTCGCCGAGATGACCTCGACGGTCGCGGGCGTCTCCTGCACGGTCAGGCCGAGTCGCGAAGCGCTCTCGGCCACCACATTGGTGTTGAGTGGCGTCTGCGCTGCTGCGGCCGGCACGGCGGGCTTGGCCGCCGCCGATGCGGCCGCCGGCCTGCGCGCTGTTGCGCTGCGTGGGCTCTGCGCGTCCCGGCCGGCCGGCTTGGCCTGCTTGCGGGATTGGGCGGGGGAGACTTCAACGGGCGGCAGCGGTTCGCGGGCCTGCTGCGCCAGCGCGGCAGGCATATCGGCGGCAACAAGTGACGCGAGCGACGCGGAGGCGAGCAGCAGGGCGCGCGGTCGTACGATACGGATGGAAGACACGGTTTTGGACCTCGGTATGACGTCAGTGGCACGTCACAGCGAACCAAGGTCCCATCATCAGGCTTTGAGCCTTCCGATGAAGCCGAATGTCTGTACTCCCCGACCGACATCTTCGCGTGTGACCACGGCTGACGGCAGGTCTCCTGGCTCGCGGGTCGTGACCGCTTCGTCGCCTTCCCGGGACCGAGGACCCAGTGGCTTCTGACGAAGGATTCACCGCTTACAGTTGCGGGGGCAGCTACGGCATTGGGGACAATGTCCCCGCACCGCATTCCCTTTTCATCCCCTCTCGGGGAAACCGTCAAAGGCATCTAGGATTACGACCAAGACAGAGTCAATGTGCAAGCTGCGGCGTTATTGCCACAGCACCCAATTTCCTTGGAGATGAGCATGGAAGGCGAGACCTTCCTCTGGCTGATCAGACATGCGCCCGTCGACGGCGTCAAAGGGACGATCCACGCCGCCGACGCACCGGCCGATCTCCGCGATCGCGCACAACTCGAGGCGCTGCGGCAGCGTCTGCCGCGGGATGCTGCGAGCTATTCCAGCCCGTCGCGGCGCACGGCCGAGACCGCGCGGGCGCTGGGGCTGGAGCCGACGCTGGTGAGGGAGTTCAGCGAGCAGGATTTTGGCGACTGGACCGGCCATCGGCATGACGAGCTCGCCGCGACCGGTGGCGAGGCCTATGAGCAGTTCTGGAGCGATCCAGCGCGTGGAAGGCCGCCGGGCGGCGAAAGCTTTGAGGATCAGATCGCGCGTGTCCGGCTCGGCCTGTCACGGATCGGCGCGGGGCCCGCCGCGATCGTCGTCCATTCTGGCACGATCCGCGCTGCGCTCTGCATCGCGCTCGACCTGACGCCGCAGGCAGCCCTGCGCTTCGTCATCGATCCGCTGTCGCTGACCCGGATCGACCGGCTCGCGACCGGCTGGCGAGTCGTTTCCGTCAATCAGCGGATCAGCTATGCATGATCCGGAAAAGTGCGCAGCGGTTTTCCGAAAAGATCATGCTCAAACAACAACCTAAAGCGCGATGATCTCATCGCGCTTTAGGCCGATCCGGCACGTTCGCCTGCGCGAACGTCGCCATGCCGTTGTGAAGCGCGCAGGCCGACCGCACCAGCGGCAGCGCGATGGCGGCACCCGATCCCTCGCCGAGCCTGAGATCGAGGCTGATCAGCGGCTGCACGTTCAATGCGCGCAGCACCAGCCGATGTCCCTGCTCCGCCGACTGATGCGAGGGCAGCAGGAACGGCTGGCACGACAGATTGAGCCGCGCTGCCGTGAGCGCCGCGACCGACACGATGAAGCCGTCGATCAGCACGGGAATGCGGCGCTGCGCGGCGGCGATGATGGCGCCGCAAATCGCGGCGATCTCGAGCCCGCCGACGGCGCACAGGATTTTTTCGGGCGCCGCGCCCGCAACGCCGTGGCGTGCAATCGCGGCATCGATCACCCGCGCCTTGTGCGCGCGGCCCGCCGCATCGACACCGGTGCCGCTGCCTGCGATCTCCTCGGCGCTGACGGCGAGCAGGCTCGCGGCGATCGCCGCCGATGTCGTGGTGTTGCCGATGCCCATCTCGCCAAAAATCAGGAGATCGGGTTTGGTGGCCTCCGCGCGCGCGACCGCGCGCTGGCCGGCTTCGAACGCAAACGCCAGTTCGGCAGGCGCAAGCGCAGCCTCGACGCTGAAATCGCGGGTGCCGCTGCGCGGCTTGTCGGTGACGACGCCTCCCATCGCCTCCTGCGCCAGCGTGCCTGCGTCAACCACTTCCAGAGTCGAGCCGAGCTCGCGCGCCAGCACCGAGATCGCCGCGCCGCCGGAAGCAAAATTCGCCATCATCGCGATGGTCACTCCTTGCGGATAGGCAGACACACCCTGCGCGACGATGCCGTGGTCGCCGGCAAAAACGATGATCGGCACCCGCGCGGCGCGCGGCTGCTCGGTCGCTTGCAGGCCCGCAAGCTCGATCGCGAGCTGCTCGAGCCGGCCGAGCGCGCCGGTCGGTTTTGTGAGCTGCGCCTGACGCGCAATCGCTGCCTCGCGATGGACCGCGGAGACGTCAGGGCACTTTTGGTAGACCCATTCGGGAAGCATGCTGCCTCGCTTAACGCCCGCGCTTGAGAATGTAGCTGTCCATGATCCAGCCATGCCGCTCGCGCGCTTCCTGCCGCGCGGCGACGATGCGCGGACCAATCTCGGCCAGCGCGCCGGATAGGATGATCTGATCGGGCATGCCGAGATAGGCGCCCCAATAGATGTGAAGCCCCGCCGGATCGAGCGACCGGAACGCGGTGCCACCGTCAAGCATCACCGCCACGGTATCGACGCCCTGCGGCCAGCCGCCTTCGCGCAGGCGGCGTCCCGTCGTGACAAGGAACGGCTCGCCGATCTCGTTGAGCGGCAATGCATGGGCCGCGCACAGCGCCTGGATCGAGGTGATGCCGGGCACGACCTCGATATCAGGCAACGGATTGAGCCGGCGCGCGATGCGCAGCGAGGAATCGTAGAGCGAGGGATCGCCCCAGATCAGCAGCGCAACCTTGCCGTCACGCCCGAGATGATCCGCGATCGTCTGCGACCATGTCGCGGCAACCGCATCGTGCCAATCATCCACGCCCTTGCGGTAATCGGCTTCGCCCGCGTCGCGCACGGGGAGATCGAACTCGGCAATGCGGGTCTTGTCGCTGGTGAGCACATCCGCGCAGATCGTGCGCCTGAGATCGGCGAGATCGGATTTCGCGGTGCCCTTGCGCGGGATCAGGATCAGATCGGCGGCGTTGATGGCTTGAATGGCGGCGCGCGTGAGCTGCCCGGGATCGCCGCAACCGATGCCTATCAGGGAGAGCGTGAGCATCGCGAGCGCGAGGGGCGGCCATGACGGCCGCCCCTTAATCTCTTACGCCGCGTTGTGCAGACGCGGAGTGACGAGGCCGGGCGCGGTGACACCGCGCAGCGACTTCGCCAGCGCCAGCACCGCGAGATCGGCAAGCGGCTCGATCATGATGACCAGCGCATAGGACGCCGCGAACGTCGCGATATTGGCGAGGTTGCTCATCGCAAAGCCAGAGCCATAGAGCGCCCAGAATGCCACCCAGGCGATCACGCCGGCCTGGTAGGTCGTCGAGAGCGCCAGCGCCTGGCGATACCTGAGGTCCACATAGGCGGTGTTGCGCGAGATGATCCGCGTGGCGATCGCCTGGATCCCGAACAGCGGCACCAGCAGCGTCGTGACGTTCATGCCGTATTGCGGCAGGTCAGCGGGCTCGAAGAACACGCCCTGCAGCAGGAGTCCGAACGCAAGGCCAAGAGCCGCCGGCGCCGCACCGAACAGCAGGAACAAGGTCGAGCCAAGGATGAAGTGCACCTCGGAGACGCCGACCGGGAAGTGCGGCAGGATCTCGAAGAAGGTGAAGACGAGCGCGGTGGTCGCGAGGGTGCGCACGGCGAGCGAGCCGATGCCCTGCTCGCGCACGGTCTCGACCGCGAGCTTCAAGGCAACGCCGCCTGCGGCGATGCCGGTTGCGTAACTCAATACGAGCTTGGCGCCGGTCACGACGCCGGGTTCGATATGCATGGTTCAGTTCCTTCCTGCCGTCACACCCGACGGCCTTGGCCTCAAAACATGCACGGCCGGTCTCCTGGCTCGCGGTTCGCTGGGGTTCTCCGGCCTTCCCGGACCTTGCGGCCCAGTGGCGGTTCGGAGCCCCTCACCGCTTACAGTCGCGGGGGCGGCTGGGGTTTTGGGCGCCGCAACTGGGTCCGCCCATCCCCATTCCCGATTATGCTCCGGCGCTTTGCGCCGCGTTGAGCACCATGCCTCTCCTGTGTGCCCCTTCCGCCAGCCGGGCGTCAAGGGCCGAGAGGCAGCCCGGGCCATCATGACGGATAATCCCCCGCCAGCGCGCCGAACAGGATAACGGCCGCCGTGGAAGCCGCCCCGCCCCGCGCAAGCTGCTCGGCAAGCTCGGCAATCGTGGTGCGGACCAGCCGTTCGTCGGCGCGGCCAAGGGATTCGGCGAACAGCGCGGGGGTATCAGGGGCGAGACCGTGCGCGATCAATTTTGCGGCAAGATCCGGGAAGGTGCGGCGGCCCATATAGACCACGGTCGTCGCTTCGGGGTCGGCCAGCGCCGTCCAGTTGAGATTTTGGGGCAGCTCGCCGGTGACGTCGGCCCCGGTGACGAACTGCACCCGGCGCGAGGTATGGCGCCGGGTCAAGGGAATGCCGGCTTGCGCGGCGGCCACGCAGGCCGAGGTGACGCCGGGAACGATCTCGTAGCCGATGCCGGCGTCGCGCAGAGTCTCCAGCTCCTCCTCGAGCCGGCCGAAGATGCCGGCATCGCCGGACTTCAGCCGCACCACGCGCGCGCCGGTGGCGGCGTAGTCCACCAGCAAGCGGTTGACGTGGTGCTGCCTGGTCGAGGGCCGCCCTGCCCGCTTCCCCACCGCAACGAGATTGGCGCCGGGCCGCGCCAGGTCGAGGATCGCGCCGGAAGCAAGATCGTCATAGAGCACGACGTCAGCCTCGCGCAGCCGCGCGGCGCCCTTCACGGTCAGGAGCTCGGGATCGCCGGGGCCGGCGGAGACGAAGGAGACAAAACCGCTCACCGGTCCTCCGCGATCAGATGAAAGAACGTACCGGTGGCGTGGCCACGCCGCGAGCCGGTCTCAGCGATGACCGCGCCGGTTGCATCATGCACGACCGCCAAGGGCGTGTCAGGCTGCGCAAAGATCGTCGAATAGTGGAATTCGTGGCCGCGCAAGCGCGCGCCCGCCTGATGCCCCGGCATCGGCGCTGCGAGCGCGGCCAGACGATAGCCGAGATGCATGCGGCGCCTGGCAAAGCTCGTCTCCAGGCCAAGCAGGCCTGTCATCTCGTGGCGGACGCCGTCGGCATCGGTCAACGCGGTGCCCAGCACCATATAGCCTCCGCATTCGCCGTGCACCGGACGCGTTTCGGCGAAGGCGCGCAAGCCGGCCCGAAAGCGTGCACTGGCCGCGATCGTGCCGGCATGGAGCTCGGGATAGCCGCCGGGCAGCCAGCACACATCCGCGCTCATATCAGGGCCTTCATCGGCGAGCGGCGAGAATGTCGCAATCTCCGCGCCAGCCGCGCGCCAGGCTTCCAGCATGTGCGGATAGACGAAGGAGAACGCGGCATCGCGCGCCAGCGCAATGCGCTGACCGGGCGGCGTCACGTTGAGGCCGTTCGACGCAGCTTGCGGCGACCAGCTCGCTGCCGATCGCAGCACCGCATCGAGATCGACATGCTCGCCGACGAAGCGCGCGGCCTCGTCGATCAGCTTGCCGATCTCGGCCTGCTCCTCGGCCTGCACCAGGCCGAGATGCCGTTTCGGCAGCGAGATCTCGGCATGGCGCGGCAGCGCGCCGAACACGGCGATGCCGGCATCGTTCAGCGCACGGCGCACCAGGTCCTCGTGGCGCGGGCTGGCGACACGATTGAGCACGACGCCGGCAAGCCGCACGCCGGGGCGATAATCGCGCAGGCCTGCGGCGATCGCCGCCGCGGTCTGCGCCTGGCCGGAGGGATCGATCACCAGCACCACCGGCCAGCCCAGCATCTCCGCGATATCAGCGGTGGCGCCGGTGCCGGAGACACCGCGCGCGGCGACGCCGTCGAACAGGCCCATCGAGCCCTCCGCGAGCACGACATCGGCATCCGCGCCGCGGCTGACGAGATGGGCGATCGTGCCACGATCCATCGCCCAGCTATCGACGTTGACAGAGGCGCGGCCCGTCGCGGCGGCGTGGAAGGCGGGATCAATATAGTCGGGCCCACTCTTGAAACATTGCACGTTCAATCCGCGATGGCGCCAGGCACGCGCGAGCGCCAGCGTCAGCGTGGTCTTGCCGACGCCGGAGGCCGGTGCGGAGATGACGAGGCCTGCCGGCATCACGACGCCTCCGGAAAGCGCGGCTCGGCGCCGACGGGGCGATAGCGGCGGTCGTAATCGACGGCATAAAGGCGGCTCTCGTCGAAATCCGCAGCACCAAGCGTCCTGCCGACCAGGATCAACGCGGTGCGCTCCATCTCGGCACCCACAGCAGCATCGAGGGTTGCGAGCGTGGCGCGCACGATGCGCTGGTCCGGCCAGCTCGCGCGCCAGACGATCGCGACCGGGCAGTCCGCGCCGTAGTGCGGCGAAAGCTCAGCGACGACCTTGTCGAGCAGATGGATCGACAGATGGATCGCGAGCACCGCGCCGGTCGCGGCGAACGCAGCGAGCTTCTCGCCTTCAGGCATGGCGCTGGCCCGGCCCGGCGTGCGCGTCAGCACCACGCTCTGGGCAAGGCCGGGCAGCGTCAGCTCGGCCTCCAGCGCCGCCGCGGCGGCCGAGAAGGACGGAACGCCCGGCGTGACCGTGAAGGGAATGCCGAGCGCGCGCAAGCGGCGGAGCTGCTCGCCCATCGCCGACCAGATCGAGAGATCGCCCGAATGCAGCCGCGCGACATCCTTGCCCTCGGCATGGGCCGCAGCGATCTCCGCGATGATCTCGTCGAGCGACAGTGGCGCGGTGTTGACGATGCGCGCGCCGGACGGGCAATGCGCCAAAACGCCTTCAGGCACCAGCGAGCCGGCATAGAGGCAGACCGGACAGGCCGCGATCAAATCGCGGCCGCGCAGCGTCAGCAAATCTGGCGCGCCCGGCCCGGCGCCGATGAAATGCACCGTCATGCGCCATCTCCTTCCGCGATCGCGGCGGTCGCGGTGCGATCCTGCGAGACTACGCGCGTCGCAATCAGGCGCGCGCAAGGGCCAGCGGCGGCGAGTGCAGCCGCCTCAGCAACCGAGCCCGTGCCAAACATTTCCCCGACGAGCTTCGACTGCGTTGGCGTGTCGATGCTCGTAAGCACATCAGCGGCGACGGCCTTGATCGGCACACCGCATTCCCGCGCGAGCTGCTTCAGGACCTCCGCGTCGGCCTTGTCGCTGACAGTTGCCACCGCCGCGAGGCCTTCAGTGCCGCCAGCGGCCAGCAACGCCTCGCGCAGCGAAGCCAGCGTGACATCCTTCTTGAATCCGAGCCCGGCGACCTTCATCGCACTGTACTCCACTGCACAACCGGCCGCGCTGCCTCCCAGGAGCGATAGCGGCCGAGCGGGGCTGCATGCGCGATCTCGACCCGCATCAGCTCGCCGCCATGGCGCTGATGCAGCTCGCCGAGCAGCGCTTCCGTCTCAAGCGTGACTGAATGCGCAACGAGCCGCGCACCCGGCGAGAGACGAGACCAGACAGCATCGAACAACGCGCGATCGAGACCACCGCCGATGAAGACGGCATCCGGCACCTCTTGGCCAGCAAGAGCTTCAGGCGCCTTCCCCGTAACGACGGTGATCCGATGCGCCAGTCCAAATGCGGCTGCATTGCTGCGGATGTTCGCCGCGCGGTCTTCGCGCGCCTCGATCGCGATCGCCGTTCCCCCGCACAGCGCCCACTCCACCGAGATCGAGCCCGAACCGGCGCCGACATCCCACAGCCGTTCCCCGGCACGCGGCGCCAGCGCCGAGAGCGCGAGCGCGCGCACCGGCCGCTTGGTGATCTGGCCGTCGTGGACGAAGAGATCGTCCGAAAGTCCGGAGCTGCGGGAAATGCCACGCCCGCCTCTCGCCTCGAGGGCAATTGCGACCAGATCTTCGGCGAGATCGCCCGCAAAGCCGTCGGCGCGATGTTCAACGATGCTTTCGCGCGGCCCACCGAGCGCGGCGAGCGTCCAAAACGCCGAGGCGCCCCATCCGCGCTCGCTGAGCCATTTCGCGAGGTCGCCGGGCGCCTTCCCGTCACGCACGAGGCAGAGGATGCGAGCATCATTCGCCAGATGCGGAATGAGACGCTCGAATGGTGCGGCGTGGAGGCCGAAACAGGCAGCAGTTTCGAGACGCCAGCCTAGCCGCGCGGCGGCAAGCGAGAAGGTCGACAGCGCGGAATGCGCGATCCACTCTCCTGCATCGAGCTTCTCGGCAAGGCTTGCGCCGGCGCCGTGCCAGAACGGATCGCCCGAAGCGAGCACCGCCGTCGGCCGGCCGCGACAGCTCAGCACGACATCTGCATCGAACGGCACCGGCCAGGGGTGGCCGCGGCTGCCAACGTCTGCAAGCGCGAGGTGACGCTCGCCGCCAAAAACAGTTTCCGCTTTGGCAAGCGCGTTTCGGCTTGCCTCCGACAGCCCGTCAAGGCCATCTTCGCCGATACCGATGATGGTCAGCCAGGGATCAGCCATGATACGCGCCCTCATACTGGGCGGAACTGCCGATGCGAGCGTGCTCGCGGCGGAGATCGCGCGCACACAGATCGACGCCGTCTATTCCTACGGCGGCCGCACCCGCACGCCCGCCGATCAGCCGCTGCCGACCCGCATCGGCGGGTTCGGCGGCGTCAGCGGGCTCGCCGACTATATCCGCAGCGAGGCCATCACGCATGTGATCGACGCGACGCATCCCTTCGCCGCCGAGATGAGCCACAACGCGGTTGCGGCGTGCGCCGAGACCGGCACGCCGCTGATTGCGCTCGAACGTCCACCCTGGACGAAAGTGCCCGGCGACAACTGGATCGAGATTCGCGACGTCAATGCGGCGGTCGCCGCGCTGCCCGACGCGCCGGCAAACGTGTTCCTTGCCATCGGCCGCCAGCACATCGCCCCGTTCGCGAGCAAGCCGCAGCATGCCTACACGCTGCGGTTCGTCGATCCGCCCGAGGCGCCCCTGCCCTTCGCAGCCGATGTGATCGTGTCGCGCGGACCGTTTACGCTCGAGGGCGAGCTCGAGATGCTGCGCGGTCGCGGCATCGCCTGGATCGTTGCCCGCAATTCCGGCGGCGACGGCGCCCGCGCCAAGATCGACGCCGCCCGCAGGCTCAGCCTGCCCGTGGTGATGATCTCGCGAGCGCGGCTGCCCGAACGGCCTTGCGTGGAGAGCGTGGCCGAGGTGATGGAGTGGCTCGGTCATTCTACCCGCCTCGGCGCATAGACCCAGCGGCCGACACGGCGCGTCTGCGAGTTGCCGATGATCACCAGCGTGCGCATGTCGGCCATTTCAGGCGTCGCTTCGTTCAGCGTGACAGTCTCGATCTTCTCCTCAGCCGAGCTGATCGCGCGCGCGAAGATGACGAGGCGGTCGCTACAACCAGCATCCCTCAAAACTGCGAGCGCACGACCAAATCCCTCCGGCCGGCTCGCCGAGCGCGGATTGTATATCGCAATCGAAAAGTCGGCTTCGGCCGAGAGCCGCAAGCGTTTCTCGATCACCGCCCAGGGCTTGAGATTGTCGGAGAGATTGATCGCACAGAAATCATGGCCGAGCGGCGCGCCGGCGCGCGCCGCCGCCGCCAGCATCGCGGTGATGCCGGGCAGCACGCGGATCGGCAGTTTTTGATATTGCGGCGCCTGCTCCAGTGCCTCGAACACGGCCGAGGCCATCGCGAACACGCCGGGGTCGCCGGAGGACACGACAACGACGTGGCCGCCTTCGGCGGCAAGCCGCAAGGCGTCGCCGGCACGCTGCAACTCCTCGCGATTATCCGACGGATGCAGCGTAAGTCCCGGCCGCAGCGGCACGCGCGCGACATAGGGCGCATAGCCCAAAATATCGGTCGCGGCGGCAAGCGCGGCGGAGACCTCGGGCGTCACCAGCGCATCGCTGCCCGGCCCGAGGCCCGCGATGGTTAGCGTGCCCGTCATTCGGCCGCGTCCAGATGCCGGCCCTTGCCGTGCACCAGCACGATAGCAAAGTAAGGACAATCGGCGGCATCGATCTCGGCGAGCCGCACCACGCGCTCGCCGGGCATGGTGCCGCGCTCGACCAGCCAGGCATCATCGAGCCGCCCGGCGGATGCGAGCGCACGGCGCACCTTTGCGAGATTGCGCCCGGTCTTCATGATGACCAGCGCATCGGAATCGCGCATGCGGCGTTCGAGCTCATCCTCGGGAAGCGTGCCCATCAGCACCGTCGTCACGTCGTCGCCGAGCGCGATCGGCTGGCCCACGCCGTTCCAGCAGCCGACCATGCCGGGAATGCCCGCGATCACCTCGATCTCGACGCGGCCCTGCAGGCGCATGTGCAGATGCATGAAGGAGCCGTAGAAATAGGGATCGCCCTCGCAGAGCACGACAACGTCAACCGCACGCGCAAGCCGTGCGAGGCGCTCGACCCATTCGTCGTAGAAACCGGCGAGCAGCTGAACGTATTCAGGGCTGTCGAAGGCAATTTCTGTCGTGACCGGATATTCCATGGGATATTCGGTGACGTCGGCCGCCAGCATGCCCTCGACGATGCGCCGCGCCTGGCCGGGCCGGCCCTTCTTGCGGAAGTAGGCGACGTGCTTGGCGCCGCGCACCGTGCGATCAGCGCGCACGCTCATCAAATCAGGATCACCGGGGCCGAGACCGCAGCAGATGATGCGTCCCATCTCTATTCGCTCCGGCTCGCGAGCGCGTTCACGGCGGCAACCGTGATCGCGGAGCCGCCGAGGCGGCCCTCGACCGTCAGCGCCGGCACCGGCGGATCCGCCATCAGCGCCGCCTTGGACTCGGCCGCGCCGACAAAACCGACCGGGCAGCCGATGATCGCCGCGGGCCGCGGACAGCTTTGGTCCTCCAGCATGTTGAGCAGATGGAACAGCGCGGTCGGAGCATTGCCGATCGCAACGATCGCGCCTTCGAGATGCGGGCGCCAGAGCTCGAGCGCGGCGGCCGAGCGCGTGTTGCGCATGGACTGTGCCAGCGCCGGAACGGCCTCGTCGCCGAGCGTGCAGATCACAGCGTTGGCCGCAGGCAGTCTGGCGCGCGTGATCCCTTCCGAGACCATGCGCGCGTCGCACAGGATCGGCGCGCCCTTCTGCAAGGCGGCGCGCGCGGCGGTCGCCATGCCCGGCGTGAAACGGATATGCGCTTCCAGCCCGACCATGCCCGCGGCATGGATCATCCGCACCACGACCTGCTCCTCGTCGGGTGTGAACCGCGCAAGATCGGCTTCGGCCCGGATGGTCGCAAAGGACTGCCGGTAGATCGCCGCGCCGTCGGTTTCGTAAATGTGCGGCATCAGTGCCCTCCGACCAGAATGGAGGGATCGCTGACGATGTCGGCACAGTTCAGGCCGCGCAGGACCGGCTCGTCGCGGGTCGAGCCGTTCCGCACGAGATCGAAGCCGGCGCTGGTCGCAACCAGCGTCACCGGCGACGCTCCGGAGCGGGCGCAGCCCTTGGCGCAGCCGGAGACATGGAGCTTCGTGTCGAGGGCGATGCGCGGTGCCAGCGCGGCCGCCAGCGCGCGCGTGTCGGCATGCGCTTCGCGGCAGCGCGGCGCGCCGCTGCAGGCGATCACGCGCAGCGCCGGATCGTGAGGCTCGGTGATGAGGCCAGCCGCGGTCGGCATCTCGCGCTTGCCTTCGCTCAGCACCATCCGCCATGGCGTCATGCGTAGCGCATGACCGCAACCGGAAAACTGATGCAGCGTGGTGTGCAGCATCTGCCCGAACGCAACGCCGACCAGGGCGCCATGCGGATAATGGCCGGGCCGCGACGCCGCCATCACGGGCGCCGGCTCGGTCTCGCCGCGCAAGGCCGCGGGCAATGCCGCGCCGGCCGCGATGTGGGCGGCCATGCGCCCACGTCCGCCCTTCGCGCCGCCGGAGGCGATGAACCAGCCTGCGAGCGCAAGCGCCGCATTCACCGCCTCTCCGCGCGCGACGGAACAGCCAAACCTTGCGCCATCGGCCCGCACCAGCAGATGGCCGCCGTGATCGCGCTCGATCCGCACGTCGGCGGAATCGCCGGCGAGCACACGCGACTTGCCGTCGTCGATGGCGAAGCCGAATTTGGTGGGAAGATCGAGCGCGCTGTCGGCGAGCGCTTCTTCAAGCTCCGCGGCAAGCGCCTGCGTCTCGTCACCGGCAGTCCAGAACGGCGTCACCAGGATGTTGCGGCGGGCTTCGATGTCAGCGTCGGGATCGAGCAATTGCAACCGCGCAAGGCCGTCGATCAGCGGCCGATGGCTCTCCTCGCTCACACCCCTGATCTGGAGGTTGGCGCGGCTGGTCACGTCGATGAGACCGTTGCCGTGGCGCTCGGCGAGCTCGGCAAGCCCGGCGATCTGGTTTGCCTCGAGCCGTCCGCCGAACGGTCGCACGCGGACCACGAGCCCATCGCCCGATTGCATCGGGCGCAGCGCGCCGGGGCACCAGCCCTTGACCATCGATGCGCTCATGACGCCTCCCGCAGCGCAGCCGCGATCGAATTGCGGCGCGTTCGCCAGAGCGAGGCCTCGTGCAGGCGCGTGAAGCAGATCTCCATGGCGGCGAGCGCCGCCGGGTTTTCGTGGGCCATGAAGGCGCGAACGTCGGCATCGCCAAGCGTCGCGTCATAATAGAGATCGAACAGATGCGGCGGCACGGCGCCGGCCAGATGCGCGAAAGCCGCCATGTGCTCGAGTGTCGCGGCGATCTCGGCGGCCCCGCGAAAACCGTGACGCATCATGCCGGCGATCCAGGTTGGGTTAGCCGCGCGCGCGCGAACCACGCGCGAAATCTCTTCCGTCAGCGTGCGCGCATGCGGCTGCTCGGGGCGCGTCGTGTCGAGGTGATAGAGCGAAGGTCCGGCCGCGCCGAGATGCGCGGCAGCCGCCGCGACGCCGGCTTCGTGCGCGGCATAGTCGGCGGCGAGCAGCAGATCGGTCTCCGGCAAATCCTGGACGTGAACGAAGGCATCGGCGGATGCCAGTCGCTGCTCGATGCCGGCGCGATCGGGCTTGATCTCGCCATCGGCGGAGAATGCCCAGGACGATGCCGACAGCCAGGCTTCGCCGGCGGAATCGCGCGTCTCTTGCGTGAAAGCATCGGGGATCGCCGAGAGGCCAACGCCGTATTGTCCGGGCCGCGGCGCGAACACGCGCGAGGCGCGCTGGCGGTACGGATTCTCGTCGCCCTCTTCGACGCGCGATGCGAGCGCCTCGGATGCCGCCTCGAACAATTGCGCGAGGCCCGAAAAGACATCACGGAATAGGCCCGACACACGCAGCGTCACGTCGATGCGGGGACGCCCGAGCTCGGCCGGCGCGATGATGTCGTAGCCGGTGACGCGGCCGGAGGCGTGATCCCAGCGCGGCGCGAGACCGGCCAGATGCAGCGCCATCGCAAACTCCTCGCCCGCGGTGCGCATCGTCGCCGAGCCCCAGAGGTCGACCACGAGGCCGTTCGGCCAGTTGCCGTGATCCTGCAAATGGCGACGGAGCAGTTCTTCAGCGAGTTTTACCCCCTGCGCATGTGCCGACGGGGTCGGCACCGCGCGCGGATCGACGGCGAACAGATTGCGCCCCGTCGGCAGCACGTCCTGACGTCCGCGATAGGGCGAACCCGACGGCCCCGGCGCGACGCGCTGCCCAGCGAGCGCGGCGCGCAGCGCGTCCCGCTCCGCCTCACCGCAGGCGCCGCGACCAAACACGTGCAGGCCATCGCCGAATTGGCTTTCCTTGAGATCGCAGACGAAGCGGTCGATGCGCGGAATGGCTTCGGCCGGCGCAGCCGATGCATCGAGACCGAGATCGTCTTCGAGGCCCGCCGCACGGGCCTCGTCACGGATCGCCGCGATCAGGCGCTGGCGACGGGCGGGATCGAGACCATCGGCGGTCGAATATTCATCGAGCAGGCGTTCAAGCCGGCGCAAACCTTCCGGCACCGTGGATTGCTCCAGCGGCGGCGGCAGATGGCCGATGGTGACAGCACCTATGCGCCGTTTGGCCTGCGCAGCCTCGCCGGGATCGTTGACGATGAAGGGATAGATGACGGGGAGATCGCCGATCAACGCTTCCGGCCAGCATTGCGACGACAGCGCCACGGATTTCCCCGGCAACCATTCCAGCGTCCCGTGCGCGCCCATGTGCACGACGGCATCAATCCCCTGCTCGCGGAGCCAAAGATAGAACGCGACATAGCCGTGGCGCGGCGTGCGGGCGAGATCGTGATAGTCGGAATCGCGCGTGGTCACATCGCCGCGCTCCGGCTGGACCGCGATGATCGATTGGCCGCATTGGATGGCTGCGAAATGAAACGCACCGTCGCGGCAGCTCGGATCAGCCTCCGGCGCGCCCCAGGCTTGCGCGAGATCGTCCTGCAGGGTTTGCGGCAGGCGCGCGAGCGCGGCGCGATAATCGGCGACACTCCAGGTCAAATGCTGTTTCAGCAGCGTCTCGCCGAGCAGATGGACCGGCGCAACATCGAAGCCGGTCGCCGCGAGGTCGGACACCAAGGCCTCGACCGACGCCAGCGCATCGAGACCAACGGCATGTGCGATCTGGTGCGGACGGCCCGGATAGTTCGAGAGCACGATCGCCAGCCGCTTTTCGCCGGCCGGCGTCTTCGCGAGGCTACGCCAGGCCGCAACGCGCGCGGCGACAGCTTTCACGCGTTCCTCGTCCGGCCGATGCGCCAGATGCGAGAATTGCAGATCCGGATCGCGCTCCGCCGCCGATTTGAAGCTCACGACGCCCGTGAACAGACGGCCGTCAACCTCGGGCAGCACGACATGCATCGCGAGGTCGCCCGGCGAGAGGCCGCGCAGCGATTCTGCCCAGTCCTCGCGCCGCGCGGTGGAGAGCGCGACCTGGAACACCGGACACGGCGCGGCATCGAACGGCGTCGTGCCGTCGTCGCCCACGGCAGAGAACGCCGTCGCATTGACGATCGCAGCCGGAGGATGCTGTGCGAGATGCTCCCGCAGCCAGTCCGCAGCGCCCGGGGCCTTCAGCGAGGTGACGAACACGCCATAGGCGTCAAAGCCCTTCTCGCACAGCGCAGCGATCAGGGCATCGATCGGACCGGTGTCAGCGGCAGTGAGATAAGAGCGATAGAACGTCACCAGCGCGAGCGGCTTCCCCTCGCCCGACGCCGGCGCGGCAATGACACCACGCGCGGGATCATAAAAGCCCATTTCGGGCACGGTCATCTCGCCGACGACTGGACCGGCATAGAGGCCCGAGGCCAGCGCGAGCTGAGCAATCGCGGCTTGGGCTGCAACGGGACCGCCGGTGTCACAGAGCACCTTCAGCCGCCGCAGCGTCGAGACCAGCAAGGTCGAGTAGGCATCGAGCCGCGTGTCGTCGCGGCCGTCGGCCGGCAGCACCGCCAGCACGATGTTGCGATCCTTCGCGAGCTGTTGCAGAGCCGCAAGGCCATAGGGCCAGTAGGACTCGCCGCCGATCAGACGCACCAGAATGCCGCGCGCCTGCGACAGCGTGCGCTCGATATAGGTGTCGACCGAGAGCGGATGACGCAGCTCCGCGAGATTGGCGAGCCGCAGCGACGGCAGGCTGCTCCGGCCGCGCCGCCAGCCTGCCGCGAACGCGGCAAGGTCGGAATCCGAGTACGAGAGCACCACGAGATCGGCCGGGTCCTGGCCGATGTCTCTTGGCGTCGCGGTCTCCTCGAGACCCCGGCTCTCTCGGAAGACGACGTGCATCAGACTCCCAATCCCGCCTTGATCGCGGCCTCGTCGATATCGCCATGCTCGCCGATCACGACGAGCTTCGACTGCCTGAGACCTGCGCCCCAGGGCTTGTCGAACTGGTGGCGCACGCGCTCGCCGACGGCCTGCAACAGCAGGCGCATCGGCTTGCCCGCGACCGCGATATAGCCCTTGGCGCGCAGCACGTTCTGCTCGCGCGCCAGCTTCTGCACCGAGGCGACCAGCGCATCGACGTCGGCGACTTCCGGAAGATCGATCACGACCGATGCGAAATCATCGTGCTCGTGCCCCTCCTCGCCATCATGATGCGAGGGGCGCGCGGCGAGATCGTTCTCCGCGGCAGCGCCAAGCCCGAGGATGACGCGCGCATCGATCGCGCCGTCGGTGACGGGGAGCATCGGCACACGGCGCGGCATCTCGGCGGTGATCGCGGCCTTGGCGGCTTCAATGCCGGCGGCGCCGGCCAGATCCGCCTTGGTCAGCAGCACGATATCGGCGCAGGCGATCTGGTCCTCGAACACTTCCGACAGCGGCGTCTCGTGATCGAGATTCTCGTCCGCCGCGCGCTGGGCTTCGACCGCATCCGGGTCCGGCGCAAAGCGACCGGCGGCAACGGCCTCGGCATCGGCGAGCGCGATCACGCCGTCGACGGTGATGCGCGAGCGGATCTCCGGCCAGTCAAACGCCTTCAGCAGCGGCTTTGGCAGAGCGAGGCCCGAGGTCTCGATCAGGATGTGATCGGGCCGCACCGGCCGCGCCAGCAATTGCTCCATGGTCGGAATGAAATCGTCGGCGACGGTGCAGCAGATGCAGCCATTGGCGAGCTCGACGATGTTCTCCTCCGGGCAGTTGGCGTCGGCGCAGGACTTCAAAATCTCACCATCGACGCCCTCGCTGCCGAACTCGTTGACGAGCACCGCGAGCTTCTTGCCATTGGCATTGCTGAGCAGATGCTGGATCAGCGTCGTCTTGCCGGAGCCGAGGAAGCCGGTGACCACCGTCACAGGGACTTTTGCGAGCGAGTTCATTCGGCGGCCTCCGGCAACACGGCAATGGGGGGAATGCGCGCAAGCGACTGCTTGCGGAAGATTTCGGGCCGGCTGCGCCAGGGCACGAGGCCGTCGGGCGCGGCCGCATAGGCCGCAGCACCGGCGATCACGTCTTGCGCATTCGCATCCGACAGGCGGCCATAGACATAGGACCAGCGCCCCGGCGCGCTGAGCGCGACCGAACAGCCCTGGCTGCATGCAGACAGGCATTCGACGGGAACCACGCGGACGCCCTCCGGCACGCCGGCCTCGAGGATCGCGCCGTGCAGGCGCTTGCCGGGCGTCGTCTCGCCCTCGCCAAGCGTCTGGCCGGCGCGGCAGGTGATGCAGACGTGAAGTGTGACGGTCATCGCCTCTTCCAGAATAACAGCGGGAGGCGAAGAGGCACACGGACCATTCTCCTGAAGGCCCGTTCCCCCGTCGCGGAACACCCCGTCCGCCGGTCCAAAACTCGTCCGCGCTGGCAGGTCTCCCGGCTTGCGGAGCAGGGTTTTGGCCCTTCGATCCCCGCCTTCCCGATCCCGGGGGATCAGTGGCTTCGGGCATCTCTCCGGTCACGGTCGCGGGGGCGGCTGCATTTTGGACCCAAATCTTGCCGATTCGGACCCTATCGCATTCCCTCTTCGCCTGTCATAGGACAGGAACCAGTGCCGGGCCACCATTTGCCCCCGGCCGCCTCTTGTCAAGCCGAAGGACCGGGACCAATGACGCCTGAACCGGATACCCAAACAGCTGAGGAAACCGACGCCCGGCACGCCCAGAAAATGGCGAAGAAGAAGGCCGCCCGCGACAAGATCATCGCGACCAAGAGCGGCGAGAAGGGCCTCATCATCGTCCACACCGGCGCCGGCAAGGGCAAGTCGTCGTCGGCCTTCGGCATGATCGTCCGCTGCGTCGCCCATGGCTTCCCCTGCGCGGTCGTGCAGTTCATCAAGGGCGCCTGGGACACCGGCGAGCGGCGCCTGCTCACCGGCCATTTCGGCGAGCTCTGCCAGTTCCACGCCATGGGCGAAGGTTTTACCTGGGAGACGCAGGACCGGGCCCGCGACATCGCGGCCGCCCGCGCCGGCTGGGAGAAGGCCAAGGAGCTGATATCAGATGAGAACCTGCGCATGGTCGTGCTCGACGAGATCAACATCGCGCTGCGCTACGACTATCTCGATATCGCCGAGGTGGTCGAATTCCTGACGACCTCGAAGCCGCCGATGACGCATGTCGTGCTCACCGGACGCAACGCCAAGGACGAGCTGATCGAGATCGCCGATCTCGTCACCGAGATGACGCTGGTCAAGCATCCGTTCCGCTCCGGCATCAAGGCGCAGGCCGGCGTCGAGTTCTGAAGTCGATGGCACGCGCGCTGATGATCCAGGGGGCCGGCTCGGACGTGGGCAAGTCGCTCATCGTCGCCGGTCTCGCGCGCGCCTTCACACGGCGGGCCTTGCGCGTGCTTCCCTTCAAGCCGCAGAACATGTCGAACAACGCGGCCGTCACCGTCGATGGCGGCGAGATCGGCCGCGCGCAGGCGTTGCAGGCGCTCGCCGCCGGCGTCGAGCCGCACACCGACATGAACCCGGTGCTGCTCAAGCCCGAGACTGATGTCGGCGCGCAAATCGTCGTGCATGGCAAACGCATCGCGACGGCGCGGGCGCGCGAATATGCGTCGATGAAGCCACAGCTGATGGGCGCCGTGCTGGAGAGCTTTGAGCGGCTCAAGGGGCGTGCTGATCTGGTGCTGGTCGAAGGCGCCGGCAGTCCGGCCGAGGTGAATTTGCGCAAGGCCGACATCGCCAATATGGGCTTTGCGCGCAAGGCCGATGTGCCGGTCGTGCTGGTCGGCGACATCGACCGCGGTGGCGTCATCGCCCAGCTCGTCGGCATCAAGACGGTGATCGACCCCGACGATGCCGCGATGATCCAGGGTTTTGTCATCAACAAGTTCCGCGGCGACCCCACACTGTTCGATGACGGCTACAGGCTGATCGAACAGAAGACCGCATGGCGCGGCCTCGGCGTGCTGCCCTGGTTCGCCCGTGCGGGCGAACTGCCGGCCGAGGATGCGCTGGGCCTCAGTGACGCGCGCAAGCCCGGCCAGTGCAAGATCGCCTGCCTTGCGCTCTCGCGCATCGCGAACTTCGACGATCTCGATCCGCTCAAGCTCGAGCCTGGCATTGACTTGGTGATGGTACGCCCGGGCGAAGCGATCCCCGGCGATGTCAGGCTCGTCATTATCCCCGGCTCAAAGTCCACCCGCGGCGATCTCGCCTTTTTGCGCGCGCAGGGCTGGGACATCGATCTTTTGGCGCATCATCGCCGCGGCGGCCATGTGCTCGGCCTCTGCGGCGGCTATCAGATGCTGGGCCGCAGCGTTGCCGACCCCGATGGCATTGAAGGCCCCGCAGGCGACACGCCGGGCCTCGGGCTTCTCGATGTTGAGACGGTCATGAGCCCGCAGAAGACGCTGACGCGTGTCGCGGCCGTGCATGCCGCCACGGAGCAGCCGATCAAAGCCTACGAGATCCACATCGGCCGTACCGAGGGGCCCGATCGTGCCCGGCCGTTCGCGAAACTGAACGGCGCGCCGGAAGGCGCGATCTCCAGGGATGGCCGCGTGCAGGGCAGCTATCTGCACGGCCTGTTCACGTCGGATGATTTTCGCAAGGCGTTTTTGGCGAAGCTCGACATCTGCGCCGGAGACGAGCCGTATCAAGCCCGCGTCGAGAGCGCGCTCGACGCCCTCGCCGATCACATCGAAAAACATCTCGATGTCGAGGGGCTACTCGCGCTAGCGCGCTAGGATTTCGGCGAGGCGCGTCCACTCGGCTTCGCTGCCGGGAAGCCCGAGCCGCAGCCATGTCGGCTCTTTCGCGAACACACGCGACCAGATCTGGCCGCCTGCCAGCTTCTCCCGCGCGGCAAGCGCGCCCGGAGTTTCGTAGAGACGAAAGAGCAGCGCACCGCCGATGAGCCGCCAGCCCTGTCCTCGCGCCATCTCGTCGAGGCGAGCACAATCCTGCAAGAGCCGCGCCGATGTCGCCTCGGCCCACGCATCGTCACGCAAGGCGCGGCTGCCGATCGCGATCGCTGCGCCCGACACCGGCCATGGACCTGACGCCGCCGCGAGCTTGCCGATGTCGGCCGCATTGCCGATCGCGAACCCAAGCCGCAGGCCGGCAAGACCATAGAACTTTCCGAACGAGCGCAGGATCAGCAATCCCGACCGATCCGCCTCCGGCGCCAGCGACAGATGCGGAACGGCGTCGACAAAGCTCTCGTCGATGATGAGCCGGCCGACGCGCGGCAGCAACGCCAGCAAATCCTCTGGCGCAAAGCTTCGGCCATCAGGATTATTGGGATTGACCACGATGGCAAGGTCCGCGCCCGCCAGCGCGTCGAGTTGCGCGACCTCCTGGACGTTCCAGCCCGCGGCCGACAGCACGCCGGCATATTCATTGTAGGTCGGCGTGAGGATACACGCGCGGCCGGGCACAGCGAGTTGTGGCAGCAATTGAATGGCGGCCTGCGCGCCGCCCATCGCGACGAGCGGTGCGCTCGTATGGTAGGCATGCCGCGCCGCCTGGTGCAACGTCTCGATCTCGGCCCGCGACGGCAGCGCACTCCACGCACGCGCGCTCACCTCGCCCACGGGATAAGGCAGCCGGTTGATCCCGGTCGACAGATCGATCCAGTCCTCGGCGCGGCCGCCGAACCGCTGCTGGGCCAGATCGAGATTTCCACCGTGCTCGCGCATGTCCCGTTCTTTCACGCGAAGGCGAGGATCGCAAGCAGGCCGGCGAGCAGCAGCATGGCGCGGCGGTAGACATTCAGTCCCTCGCCGATGTCCGCGGGACGCGGATCGCGCGCGCCTTCGTTGAGCCAGGGCTCGTTCGTGACGCTGCCATGGTAGATCCGGGGGCCGCTGAGCCGCACACCGAGCGCACCGGCCATCGCCGCTTCCGGCCAACCGGCGTTGGGAGAACGGTGACGGCGTGCATCCCGTGTCATGCACGCCAGCGCCTCCGATCGCTTGGGAGCCAGCAACACGAACAGAAACCCAGTCAGGCGCGCCGGAATGAAGTTGGCGACATCGTCGATGCGCGCCGCGGCCCAGCCGAAGGCCTCGTGCCGTTCGCTGCGATGACCGATCATGGAATCCAGCGTGTTGATCGCCTTGTAGCCCAAAATGCCGGGCAGGCCGAACAGTGCGCCCCAGAACACCGGCGCGACGATGCCGTCGGAGGCATTTTCCGCAAGACTCTCGATCGCCGCGCGCGCGATACCGGCTTCATCGAGCGCCGCTGGATCGCGACCGACGATGCGCGAGACCGCGTCGCGCGCAGCGGCGATGTCACCGGCCTGCAGCGGCTGCGCGACGGCGGCGACGTGATCATGCAACGAACGCAACGCGACCAGCGGCCAAGCCAGGATGCCCACCAACACGATCTGAATCCAGCTCGAGCGCACCAAGGATTGAAGTACCCAGCCGACCGCGACCGAGAGCGCAATCACCACGAGCGCGCCGGCAATACCCGCAGCGCGGCGGAGCGCCGGCGGGTCGGAATCGCGATTCCAGGCGGCATCGATGGCACCGATCAGCCGGCCCAACCAGGTCACGGGATGGCCGATCCGCGCGAACAGCCATGAAGGCCAGCCCGAAAGGGCATCCACCGCCATCGCCACCACCATCGCACCCGCAAAGCCCAAGCCTGCCTCCTGTCCCGCCCCTGTTGCGCAAAGCGAGCGGCGAGCGCAAGCCCCTGCCCGCCTGATTTCGGCTTTGTCTTTGGCCGCGTTTGGTGGTTAGTCAGGCCCAAGGAGACTTTGATGGCCGTCATCTTAATCACCGGCGGAGCGCGATCGGGCAAGAGCAAGCGTGCGGAAATGCGCACGCGCGCCTTTCCGGGGCAGCCCGTCTATGTCGCGACGGCCGAGGCGCTCGATGCGGAAATGGAGGCGCGCATCGCAAAACATCGCGAGCGGCGCGGAACAGACTGGATCGAGCGCGAGGTGCCGCTCGATCTCGTGCCCGCGCTACTCGCAACCGATGGCAGCGGCGCAAGGCTGGTGGACTGCCTGACGCTGTGGCTCTCCAACCTGATGCATACAGAGCGCGACTGGGAACGTGAAGTGAGAGAACTCGCCGGCGCCCTGCCCCGCCTGAAAAGCCCCGTCGTCTTCGTCACCAACGAGGTCGGCCTCGGCATCGTCCCTGACAATGCGCTGGCGCGCAGCTATCGCGACGCCGCCGGGATCATGAACCAGACCATCGCCGCTGTCGCCGACGAGGTCGAGTTCGTCGTTGCCGGCCTGCCGATGAAACTGAAATGATTCCGCGCGCCGAATTGTTGAAAGACATCATCGCCGATCTCAGGATGGCGGCGTCATTCGTCACGATCCTGCCCGTGGCATCGTCAAAACCCGCGGGCGACGGGGCGGTCGCGCGCGCAACCTGGGCCCTCCCCGTCGCGGGATTGCTGGTCGGCCTTGCCGGCGCCTTGGTCTACAAGCTCGCCACCCGCTTCGGGCTGACACCGAACCTTGCCGCCCTGCTCGCGCTGGCTGCGACCACACTCATCACCGGCGCGCTGCACGAGGACGGGCTTGCCGATACCGCCGACGGGCTCGGCGGCGGCCGCACCCGCGAGCGCAAGCTCGAGATCATGCGCGACAGCCGGATCGGCACCTATGGTGTCTGCGCGCTCATCCTGTCGTTCGGCCTGCGCTGGAGCGCGCTCGCGGCGATCGCCAGTCCCGCGGCCGTCACGCTCGCGCTCTGCGCCGCGCATGCCGCGGCGCGCGCGGGCGTGCCGGCGTTCATGTCGCTGGTCCCGCCGGCGCGGGCGGACGGATTGGCGGCCAGCGCGGGAGTGCCGCCGGGCCGCAGCGTCGCTATCGCCTTCGCGTTTGGAACGCTCGCGCTCGCTCTGGCGTTGGGGCCGGGCAAGGCGCTGGTCGGCCTGATCCTGCTTTCGCTCGCCGGGCTGCTGCTGGCACGGCTTGCGATTCGCCAGATCGGCGGGCAGACCGGCGACATTCTCGGCGCGTTCGAGCAGATCGGCGAAATCCTGATCCTGCTGGTCGCCGCAGCCTTTCAGATCGGACGTTGAGGCGATGGTCGAGTTCGACGACACCTTCCGCCGGCAATTGCACGAGCTGTTCGTGTGGCGCCGCGACGTGCGCCGCTTTTGCAGCGATTCCTTGCCGGACGGCGCCATCGACCGCCTGATCGAGACCGCCTGCCTCTCGCCCTCTGTCGGCCTCAGCCAGCCCTGGCGCTTCGTCATCGTCGACGATACCGCCCGGCGCGGCGCTGTGATCGACGATTTTAGGGCGTGCAACGCCGATGCGCTCGGTGCGTATGCCGGCGAACGCGCCGCGCGCTATGCCACGCTCAAACTGTCGGGGCTCGAACAGGCGCCCGGTCACCTCGCCGTGTTCGCCGACAAGGCCAGCGACATCGGCCACGGCCTCGGCCGCGCCACCATGCCCGAGACGACGGAATATTCCGTGGTCGCCGCGATCACCGCGATGTGGCTCGCCGCGCGCGCCGAAGGCATCGGCCTCGGCTGGGTATCGATCCTGAATCCCGATCGCATACACGCCATTCTCGACGTGCCGGACACGTGGAAATTCATCGCCTATCTCTGCGTCGGCTATCCGGAAGCTGAATGCGACCAGCCCGAGCTCGAGCAGGCGAAATGGGAGCATCGCCGCGGCGCGGGCGAGTTCACGCTGCGGCGCTAAGGCCGCACTCTCCATCGTCATTGCGAGCGTAGCGAAGCAATCCAGAGTCCGTCCGCGGAGGGAATTTGGATTGCTTCGTCGCAAGAGCTCCTCGCAATGACGACGGAGAGAGACAATCTTTCGCTACGACTTGCTCTTGCCGGCCGCCGCCGCCACCGGCGCGGCGCTTTCCTGTTTCTGGAACATCAACAGCGGCCGCAAGATGACGCGGCCATAGGCCTCGTAATGGTTCTGGGTCGAGACGGCCATCCTCAGCGGCGTCGCGTAATTCGCCTCGAACGTCATGAACGGCGCGTAGGTCCAGGAGAAGCCGACGCCGACCGAGGCCATTTCGATGATGCCGGGGAAGGTCGAATACACCGCACCCCAATCGGTGAAGATGTAGGTGTCAAAACCCCTCAGCCATTGCGACCAATTGTAGTGCAACTCGGCGTTGAAATAATAGCCGCTGTCGCCGGACGCCGCGTTGGAGGGATAGCCGCGCACGGTGGTCGGGCCGCCGATCGAGAAAATCTGGTCGCCCGGCAGCAGCTTTTCCTGCGTGTGTTGCCAGCTCGCCAGTGGCCGGTGTTCGATGTCGCCGCGATCAGGCTGGCGGATCCATGGGCATTGATCGATCCCCCCGCCAGCATGCCGGTAGCGGCGATGATGCCGACGGCGCCGGCATCGCTCGGCGCGCCGTCGGTGGTGAGCTGGCTGAACGTCACGTTCTGCCGGGCCTGCAAGGTCATGCTGCCGCCGCTATGGGCCGTATCGAGCGTGATGCTGCTGCCGCTCGAGGTCATCGCGAGCGAGGCTCCGGCGTCGAGCGTGTTCCAGTTCACGAGGCCGCCGCCGGTGATCGCGCCGGAGCCGGTGGCTGCGGTCAGCACCCTGCCGGTGTTGGTCGTGCCGGCGCTCAGCGAGGCCGAGCCATTGGCCGCGACCGAGCCCTGCGTCGCCGTCCCGTTCACCAGGACCGTCTGCGCCAGGACGAACCCGTTGGTCGCCGTCACCGCGATATTGCCGGCGTCGGTGCTGGCGCCCGTTGCGGCCAGACTGTTGAAGGTGATGTTCTGGCCCGCCCGAATGGTCTGCGTGCCTGGCCGCGTAGGCTTACGGTATCGGGCTGCCAAAGGCTGCGAATGAGCATTCATAAACGCAGTTTTTCATCAATTGTGGTTGCTGGCCATTCGGGATATGCACTGCGTCAGGGACAATTTTTGCGAAACATTTCATGATTGAGCGGCCCGCTTCTGCCCGCGCTGTGCCGGCGGTCGCCCGCCGCGATTTCCTTCGCCTCGCCGGCGCAGCTGCCGCGGGCTTCTTCGCGCTCGGCGCAACACCGGATCGCATGCGTATCGTCGCCACGCTGACGGCATTGGCGCTCGACGACGAACTGACGAGGCGCAGCATGACTGAAGCTGCAACCACCCGGCTCGGTGGTCTCATCGCAGGTCTGAGGCAACGCGGCTGGGTCGAAGGGATCAATTACCGCTTCGAGCTCCGCTCGAGCTTCGGCGGACCCGACAAGTTGAAGACGGCGATCCAGGAGCTCATCGATCTCAAGCCCGACGTCATCCTGACCGGCTCGACAGGTGAGACCGCGGCCGTGCTCGCGGCGACCAAGACGATCCCGATCGTGTTCGCCACCTCCAACGATCCCGTCGGCAACGGCTTCGTCGAGAGCCTCGCCCATCCCGGCGGCAACGTCACCGGCTTCACCAGCAGCACGCCCGAGATGGGCGGCAAATGGCTTCAGCTCATCAAGGAGGCCGTGCCCGACATCGCGCGTGTCGGCGTCCTGTTCAATCCGGCGACGACGCCGCGCGCCGGGCGCTACTATCTCGACTCCCTCGAGGCAGAGGCCGTGACATGCGGGGTCGAGGTGGTGCTCGTCCCCGTCGGCAAGGCCGCGGAGATCGAGAGCGCGATCAGCCGCTTTTCCGAGCCGCCCAGGGCCGCGATGATCTCGCTCGTCGACAGCTTCCTGGTGGTGAACCGCCAGGCGATCGTCGCGGCAACTTCAAAATATCGCGTCCCGATGATCTATCCGTTTCACTACTTCGTGGACGCGGGCGGGCTGATGAGCTACGGGCCGACGCTCGAGGTGCGCTCGGCCGACTATGTCGATCTCATCCTGCGCGGCACCAAGGCTGGCGACCTGCCGGTGCAATCGCCGCGCAAATACGAGCTATTGATCAACCGCAGCGTTGCCAACACACTCGGATTGAGGATTCCATTCACGCTGCTGGCGCGTGCCGACGAGATCCGCGAGTGAACGATCAGGTCGACCAGGGACATTTGCGGACGCCTCCCGGCCGGCTGTTCCGCAAATATCTCGTCTCGATCGTCGCCCTCGCCTTCGCCGCGCTCGCCATCAACACCGGATTCGACGTCTGGTTCTCCTATCGCGAGCAGAAGCAGCTGCTCGCGGCGATCCAGCGCGAGCAGGCCGCAAGCGCGGCGATCCAGATCGGCCAGTTCATCGGCCAGATCGAGAACCAGATCAGATGGCTCTCGCGCCTGCCGCCGGAGCTGTCGACCAACGAAGACGATCGCCTCAACGCCATCCGCCTGCTGCGCCTCTCGCCCGCGATCGCGGAGATCGCCGAGCTCGATGCACAGGGCCGCGAGCAGGTGCGCGTGTCGCGTCGCATCGCCGACAGGATCGGCAGCAAGGCCGATCTCTCGACGTCACCCGCCTTCCGCGGCGCCAATGAAAGCCGGGCCTATTACGGGCCCGTCTACTTCTTCGGCGACACCGAGCCGTTCATGACGATCGCCACGCGCGGCACCGGCCGCAACCCCAATGTGGTCGTCGCCGAGGTCAATCTGCGCTTCATCTGGGACCTCGTCGCCGGAATCAGGGTCGGCAATACCGGCAATGCCTATGTGGTCGACCGCGAGGGGGTCTTGATCGCGCATCCCGATCTGTGGCCAGCACTGCAACGCAGTGATCTCTCTCGGCATGCGGATGTGCGCACCGCGCTCGACGGAGTGGGACCGCCCTCGGGGGGCCTCGTCAAGGAGGACCTGTCGGGCCAGCGCGTGCTGTCGACTTATGCGACGGTCCCCTCGCTCGGCTGGCTGGTGTTCGTCGAGCTGCCGCTCAGCGAGGCCTATGCGCCGATCTATGCATCGATCGGGCGATCAACCTTTTTGCTTGTCATCCTGCTCGCCGGTGCGGTGCTGGTCTCTCTCTTCCTCAGCCGGCGCATGACCGTGCCGATCCAGATCCTGACGCAGGGCGCACGCCGGATCGGCAGCGGCGATCTCGGCCTGCGGCTCGCGATCAAGACCGGCGACGAGCTGGAAGCGCTCGGCGACCAGTTCAACCGCATGGCCGCGCATTTGCGCGAATCCTATGCGACGCTGGAGCGCAAGGTGACCGAGCGCACCTCCGAGCTGGAGAAGGCGCGCGATCAGGCCCTTGCCGAGCACGATGCCGCCGAGCGCGCGCGCAGCGCGGCGGTGGCGGCCAACGAGACCAAGTCGCGCTTCCTCGCCGTCGTCAGCCACGAGCTGCGGACGCCGCTGAACGGGGTCATGGGCGTGCTGCAACTGCTCGACGACGGCAGCCTCAGCGAAGCGCAGCGTCGCCAGCTCGCGACCGCGGCCGCATCGGGCGAAACGCTGATCGCGCTGGTCGATGCCATCCTGGAATATGCGCGCCTGGAGGCCAGCACCGAGACGCTGGAGACACGCGATTTTCGTCTGGACCAACTGATCGAAGCCGCGGCCGACCTGATGCGTCCGCAGGCCTTCGGCAAGGGCCTCGCCTTTGACCTCGCCTGCGGGGCCACGGCCGATATCTCGGTACACGGCGATCCCGTCAGGCTTAACCGCATCCTGCTCAACCTGATCGGCAACGCGATCAAGTTCACCCCGCACGGCGGGATCGCTGTCAGCGCAGCCGCCGAGCAGCACGACGATCGTGTGCTGCTGCGCATCACCGTCCGCGATACCGGCATCGGCATCGCCCCCGACATGCACGAGCGGATCTTTGAGGATTTCGTGCAGGCGGACGACAGCATCGCGCGCAGGTTCGGCGGGACCGGCCTCGGCCTTGCGATCGCACGGCGCCTCACGCGCCTGATGCGCGGCGAGCTGACGGTGGCGAGCACGCCGGGCGAAGGCAGCACATTCACGCTCGAAGTGCCGCTCGGCCGCGCCGCGAGCGGCGTCGCGCAAGGTGCAATTCCGCCGCCGTCGCGGCAGCTCAGCGTGCTGCTGGTGGACGACGATCCCGTCAATCGCGAGGTCGGCGAAGCCATCCTGAACCGGCTCGGCCACCACCCTACCCTCGCCGGCAACGGCGCCTCGGCCATCGCGCTTGCCCGCGATCGGGCCTTCGACGTCATCCTGATGGACCTGCACATGCCCGACATGGATGGCGTCGAGGCGGCATCAAAGATCGGCAAGCTGGCCTTGCCGAAGATGCCGCGCATCATCGCCGTGACCGCCGACGTTTCGCGCAGCGCCCGCGAGCGGCTTGCAGGCGCAGGAATCGCCAAGGTGGTCAGCAAGCCGATCCTGATCAATGCGCTGCGCGAGGCGATCGAGGACGATCTCGAGGGCGAGCCGGCAGAAGTGCAGCTCGCCGCGGGCGCATTGATCGACCGGCACTTCCTCGACGACCAGAAGGAGCTGCTGGGCGCGGCGCAAATCGCAAAGCTCCACCATCTGCTGGAAGACACCAGCGCAGGGCTGATCGATGACATCGCCGAGGCCGCAGCAATTGGCGACCGCGCGCGGCTCGCGCGATCCACGCACCAGCTCGGCAGCGCCGCCGGCGCGCTCGGCCTCGTCCACCTGTTCGAGCGCTGCCGCGAGGTCGAGCTGGCAGCACCGTCGATGTCCCCGCCGGAGTGCCAGAGCGCAGCCCGCGATCTCGCCGCGCTTCGGAAGGCCTCGATGAGCGCGCTGGACGACTTGCTCCGGCCCGTGGAGCAAGGGTCAGTCCGCTAGCGCGCCGCCTGCTGGATGGGGTTGCTATCCCATCCAATGTGGGGTGGGCAGATTCTTCTTGCGCAGAAATTCCGGGTTGAACAGCTTGGATTGATAGCGCTGTCCGCCATCGGCGAGGACGGTCACGATGGTCTTGCCGGGGCCGAGGTCGCGCGCAAGTCGCATCGCTCCGACGATGTTGATGGCGCTCGATCCACCGAGCACCAGCCCCTCATGCTCGATCAGATCGAACAGAACGGGCAACGCTTCCTGGTCCGTGATCTGATACGCCGCATCAATTGGCGTGCCTTCCAGGTTCCTGGTCACACGCACTTGCCCTATTCCTTCGGTGATGGAGTCACCTTCGCTCGTCAGCTCCCCCTTTGTGAACCAGTTATAGAGCGCGGCTCCCATGGGGTCGCTGAGCGCAATCCTGACCGCTGGATTGCGCTCCTTGAGGGCGCGCGCAACCCCACCCAAGGTCCCGCCGCTGCCGACGGCACAGGTAAAGCCATCGATCTTTCCGCCCGTCTGTTCCCAAATCTCCGGCCCGGTCGTGCGGTAGTGGCCCTCGCGATTGGCAGTGTTGTCGAACTGGTTGGCCCAGAATGCACCGAGTTCTTCCGCGAGTTGACCCGAATAGCGCGCGTAATGACCGGGATTTGAATAGGGAACGGCGGGGACCAGTCGCAGGTCCGCACCACACAACCGCAACATGTCCTTCTTCTCCTGACTTTGTGTGTCAGGCATCACGATCACGCTGCGATAGCCGCGTGCATTCGCGACGAGCGCGATGCCGATGCCGACATTTCCCGCCGTGCCGTCGACGATGACGCCGCCGGGCTTGAGCCTGCCACTTCGCTCGGCATCGTTGACCATGGCGAGGGCCGCGCGATCCTTGATCGATCCGCCGGGATTGAGAAATTCGGCCTTGCCGTAGATCTCGCAGCCCGTGGCCTCCGACGCCCTTCGCAGCCTGATCAACGGCGTATTGCCGATGGAGTCCAAAAATCCCGTTCGGATAGCGTTCATCACCCCCTCACTTTCGCTCCCCAACCTTAGGCTGCCGAGCGGACAATTTCGTTCTCTAGTTCAGGCGATACGGGCAACAACTTTGGCGTTCAACCGACCGGACCGGCAATTCCATTCCCTGCACTGTGCATCCACCGACGTAGTTTCCGCCGATGATGGGAGCGCGCCGGTCTGGTCAGCGTCGGTGGCATTCCCTAGACTGTCTATATCCGGTGGATCAAAGCGCGAGCAGTTCAGATGGCGATGGAGCAGAGGGGTGCGACAGGTGCGGGATTTGCGACCATTTCGACTGACGGCCGCGTCCTGGATTCCTGGTTTCTTCAGTTGCGCCTGAGTGCGGAGGCAGGCCGAGCGGCGACGGCGCGGTTGACGGAGCAGGAGATCAGGGGATCATTGGGCGAGCCGGCAGGTGGATATGCGCGGCACGACGATATTCGCAACGTCGACATCGTTCCGATCCGTACCGAGATTGGGTCGCTCGCATCCGCGCCCGTTGACGTGCACGACGCGTACCTTCGGCTCCACCTGCTTAGCCATCGGCTTGTCGAGCCCAATCGCCTGAACCTCGAAGGGATTTTCGGCCTGCTGCCGAACGTTGCCTGGACCACTCTCGGTCCGTGCGAAAGCTCTCGTGTGCCGGAAGCGCGCATGGAGGCACGAAAGCGCGGCCTCAATTTCGAGGTGGCCGGCGTGGATAAATTTCCGCGCATGACCGACTATGTGACGCACGCGGACGTGAGAATTGCAGATGCGGATCGCGTGAGGCTTGGAGCCTATTTGGCACCGGGCACGACCGTCATGCATGAAGGCTTTTGCAATTTCAATGCAGGCACGCTTGGTCACTGCATGGTCGAAGGCCGGATCAGTGCCGGAGTGGTCGTGGGGAGCGGCAGCGACATTGGTGGCGGAGCGTCGATCATGGGGACGCTGTCAGGAGGAGGAAAAGAGAGGATTACAGTCGGCGAGCGCTGCCTGATCGGCGCCAACGCCGGCATCGGCATTTCACTGGGCGATGATTGTGTGGTCGAAGCAGGCTGTTATGTCACGGCAGGCGCCCGCATCCTTTTGGAGGATGGTCGAGTGGTGAAAGCCAGAGAGCTCTCGGGTCAGAAGGGCCTTCTTTTTCGTCGGAACTCGCAGAGCGGCGCTCTTGAGGCAACCAGACGCACACCCAATTGGAACGGCCTCAACTCGCAGCTTCACGGCTAAAGCGTGATCCGGACCCGGAGGGCCGCGTTAGTGCAAAGTGCGTAGCGGTTTTCCGAAAAGATCATGCGCAAACAACAAGCCAAAGTGCGATGACGATTCTTCCTGATCTCATCGCGCTTTAGGCGGATCACGCGAAGAATTCGTCGGCGACCATTGTGGCGGGGTTAGCCCGCCTTCTCCTCGCGCCCAAAGCTCGGGAAATTCACTGCGAACTCTAAGGGTATGATCGGATCATCATCCGGAACGCTGAAGTTATAGTTGGCTCCGATGCCTTCCACCCCAAGGGAGCACAGGTGAGCACTCACCCAACGAGCAGTACAGGAGGACTCCGATGTACCGTATTCTGTTTGCTGCGGTCTCCGCAATTTTGATCCTGGTCACGGTCGGATCACTCTCGCCCGCGGTCGCGGCCGCAGATCGCTACTGCCTGCAAGGCCGCCGCTGGGGCCATCCCGGCAACTGCCAGTTCGCGACCCTCCAGCAGTGCAGGGCGGCTGCCTCCGGCACCCATGCGTCCTGCGGGGTCAATCCGCGCCATGCATTCGGACGCTCGCAGCAGGGTAGACAGTGATTGAGCGCCGCGGGCACAGCGGACGAGGCTCTCGCTTGAGTTCGGCTCCTGGCCTTTGGTCGACTTGCGTCAGTTTCGGCTGAGGCACGCGTGCGGCCTGATGATTGAGAAATTCGTCGACCTGGACGAGTCCGTCTGCCTGACTTTCAAGGAATCAAATGGAGGGATGAGAATGTCGGTCCCCTGCAAGCTCGAACGCAGCCTCCTCAGCCACGAAGAATATGAGGCGATCCGCCTCACGCACCATCCCGCCATCTATGACGTCGACATCGCTGAGCTTGAGGCCATGCGACCCCGCTTGCGCAAGATGCGCGACAAGGAACGAACGCTCGGCCGACAAAGGCAGCGAGAGGGGCGCGGAAAGGCCGAGGCTCGCGGAGCCAGCTTTCCGGGAACCGCTGCGCATGCATCAGAACGCAAGCAAGTCTTCGCCGCGGCGTTGAAGCGGTTGAACAACGAGCTTAGGCGTCTTCACAACCTGGCAGCTCGGACCGCGCATGTCGAAGCGGCGCGAAAGGCTCTCGCGCTGCATCGCGCCGCGAACTTCACGACCTATCCCCCAGCCGGAGCTAACGCGAACGAAGGCATGGTGCCGAAGGCAAGCACACGCCGAAGAAAGATCATTGCAGGCGCAAAGATCGGACGAGTGTCGCAGGCGACGAAAGTCGCGCAGGCGGTACGTGACGCGCGAGCTGGATGAGCCCAAGGCATGATTCGGAAAAGTGCGCAGCGGTTTTCCGAAAGATCATGCTCAATGAACAACCTAAAGAGGATGACGATTCATCCGAATCTCATCGCGCTTTAGGCCGACCATCTGATCCGAACGTGGTTTCCGCTTGTGATCCCGTGTCTGACCTTAGCTCAGAGCGCGAGTTCTGCTTTCTGAAGGTGACCGAGCAGGGCAATGCGGGTGGGCCAAGGCAGCCTTTGATCATTGTTGGGCCGGCCGACGGCGCGGACGAACGTAGCCGCGCTTTGAGCCGTCGCTTGCAATAACGCGATGACACGGGACCGATGGGTCGTCATTCGTGCGCATGATGGCACCAACCGCGCGTGCAGCTTTCGGATTGCCGGCTTTGGCAGCGACGGCTTTGAACGTCATGGTGTTCCCCTTTGGGATCTTGCGCACGATGTCGCGGACTTTATCCGAAAACGTTTTCATGGGCCCTCAATGTGCCGCCAGCTTTCTGTATGCCGCGATGGCGCGCTTGAGATCGTCATATTCCTCGCAAGGAAGAAGGAGGCAGAGATTTTCCAATGCAGCCAGATGTTGCTCAGCTCTGGTGGGCTCGCCGAGCACCAGATAAGCCTCGCCAAGATGCTCGTGTGCGCTGCGGTGACGCGGATTTAGCATGAGCGCCTGCTGATAGTGTCCAATAGCCGGCCCGAGTTGGCGAAAGCGTCGATAGGAATAACCGAGGTAGTTCTGGATATCGGCATTGAGCGGGTCACGCAGGGCGGCGCGCGTGAACGATACAATGGCCCCATTCCAGTCCGCAGCGGCAAGCGCCCTCTTGCCCGCCTTGAAATCGGGATCGAGCTCCACCCACTCGGCTTCCGCCGCCACCGGTCCCATGGTGGTGCAGATCGGCCAGGCTTCGGGCGTGACTGCGGTCGTCCCTTTGCCGGTGGACCCGCTGACCAGCTGCATAATCCCCCATTCCGTCCGGTCATTCCCGTAGACGGCGAAATAAGCGACAAGCCCACCGAGCACCGTCGCCGCAGCAATTGCCGGGATCAGCCTTGTCATTCCTACATTGACGGCGCTCTTGGGCATGGTCGGACAGCCGAAGCATCATTGTCGGGAAGTACCCACGGTGTCGTTCCGCAGTTGCGCTTTGGCTTCACGGATTTCCTGCCGCTCCGTATCGGCGTTCCCAGCGAGCTCTATCAGCTTGCTATAATACTCGGTTGACTTCTGACGGTCGCCGGAGCGGTCGGCAGCGCGCGCGGCGCCCCAGAACGCGCGGAAGCGATTGGGAGTTTGCTTGAGTGCGGTCTCATACTCGTTCAGTGCGGCTGTGGGCTGTCCTGTCTCCAGGAGCAATTCCGCCAACAGTTCGCGCAACGGAAAGAGGCGGTTCTCCATGGCCACGTGTTTGACACTGCCGTCTTCGCTGTCGGCGGCTGCCCTCATCAACTTGAGGGCCCGATCGTGGTCGCCTTCCTTCAGTGCCACCCACGCGGAAACCGCAAGCATCTGCTCTTCGGTGCGTTCGGCCCAGTAGGATTGGTCAGCACCCTGCAGCATCGTGCGCAACACTTTCATCTCCTCGATCTCTTTATTGGCGCCGGCGATATCGCCGACACGCGCCATGCCGAGACCGCGCGTGAAGCGGATCAACGAATCCGCCATGGGATATTTGGTCGGCGTCATCGCCAGGTTGGCAGCGCCGGCCCAGTCGGCACGCTCCAAGACATAGCGCGCCGGCATGGCGGCCTTGGCAGTGAAATTGACGAAGTTGATCGGTCGGTCGCCGCGATCGGCGGTGGCCAGCGACTTTTTGATCATCGCGTCGGCTTTGGCGTCTTGCGCGAGCTGCAGATGCGCATACACCGTGAAGTCCGATGCGTGATAGTAGTCGGGCTGAATCTCGAGCGCTAAGGCGTTTGAGGCGATGGATTCCTCCCAGAGCCCGACCATGGAATAGATGTGAGACGGCATGTGCCGCGCATGCGGCACCGCCGGAGCGATGCCGGCGTAGCGACGCGCTGATGCAATACCCTTTTCGGCAAGCGGAGCGAAATCGTAGGCGTGAATGAGGTAATGCGTCACACCCGGATGTTGAGGGTTCTCTTCGAACAAGCTTTCCAGAAGTGCCGCGGATTTCAGCTGGTTGGTGTATGAGAGGTCGTTCTTCTTCGCGGAAGCTTGCAGCGTGAGAGCGTAGTACGCCTTCGCCTCGTAGTCGTCAGGATAGGTCTGCACCATGCGCTCCATCGCAGCATTGTAGGCCGTCAGACGGGCATCAACGGGAACCTTATTGTAGTCGCGAAAATAGGCGCTCAGCGCCTCGATCCAGTCCCGCTCACGTTGAGTCTTCGCCCCGACCGACCGTGCCTTTTCAAGTGCATCCCAGGCTGCTTGTGCCTCGGCATTTGATGGCGTGGTCGCAAGCGTGTTGCCAAGGAGGTCCATCGCCACACCCCAATATGCCATGGCGCAGCCGGGATCTTGTTGCAGTATCGCTTCGAATTTCCGGCGGGCGATCAGGAACCAATATGAATGCAGCATGGCGACGCCGCGGTCGAATTCGGCTTGCACACCGGGATCGCAGGAGGTGGGGAATGTCACCTTACCGAGCTGTTGGTCTTGCTGACCAATTGCACCGCTCGTGATGGCAGCACCTAGCAGGGCTGTCGCAAAAGATATCCTTATCGAGTGAGTCCTCATCTAACTCTCCTCTCCAGAATGCACGCGGTGACGCGCGTGACCTGCCGCGTGCAAAGTTGCGACAAAGACCAAGCCCAGGGAGGCGTATTGCTGAATTGGTTGAACTCGATCGGAGCTTACTACACGCGCCACCTCCTTAATAGGACAGCGAAATTTCCGTTATTGGCCCGAAGCTGTCCCCGCTGAGCGCCGAGCAAGGGTCCGCTTTCAAGGCGAGAACGGACGATTGTTGCCGTCGCCAGGGTTGTCCGCCTTTGACCCCATTGCAGACTTCGCGGACCGCAGTCAGCAAGTCCAATAATCGTTAACTCAAGCCCCCTTATGAGCCGCCTATCCACTTCCTCATATGAAGCCTAGACACGATTGAGCAAGCTGCAATCTTAAGCTTAATATGCGTCCGCTTGCCCGTTTCGAACGTTGCAGGTGGGAGATAGCTGATGGGTGACGAGACAGCTGAACCGGCAAGAAAACCGCTGTTTGGGCCACTGGCGGCGTTACTAAAAAAGGACAGGCCTGTTTCTAACTGGGCCCAAATAGCCTCGGCGTGCTTCGCTGGCGCAAGTTTTGCCCTCGCACTTGGCGCGCTTGGTGCAGTCCTTTATCAGGTTACGTTGATAAAAAATAACGCCGCTATAGCGTCGGCTCGACAGGTCTTCATGGAGTATTCCAAAGCGGGAATTAAGTATCCGATGTTTGCGGACCCAGATTACAAAAAACTAAAAGCTGGAGATGCGACAGAGTTTGCTCGCTATAAGCTCTTTGTGACTCTCATGCTCTGGGCATACGACGAGATGCTGCTCGTATATGATGATCCAGAGTGGAGAAGGAGCTTCGAGAATGACATTGATGGTCACCGTGAGTATATCTGCGCGGAGACTAAGCCAGGTGATTTTTTGGCTCTATCGAGACAGATGCGAAAGCGATTGACTGAAGTACGCTCGCAGTGTCGCCCCTAAGGAAAACTGCCTTCAGCTTCCATCACTTTTACAGGGCTTTGGAGTGACGAGACAAACTTTGGGTGTCTCGCGATTTGTAAGGTGTGCTGGCGGCGATTGCTTGGTTTATTTCGGCCCGTATAAAAGCACCGAACTTCCAAGGCCTCGCCACCCTTCGTTGATAACGGCTCAGGCACCGCCCCTGTAAACCGTTATCTGAAGGATTTTGGATGACGAAAAGAAATAGACAGTGGCGGGCGCGTATAGATGATCCCATTCCCGAACAGCATCGCCCGGGACCGGCCTTCCAGCGATGGAGCGAAAGCTGGCAAGGTCGGCCCTCATTTCCGGTACTGGGCCCTTTGCCGTCATCGAGCAATGTCCGGCTCAGGTCGGCGGTATGGAGAAAAGCCGACGTTGGTACCGTCCGTGCTAAAGCCACGTCAGTGTGGGACGCAGACCTGCATGTGGCCGGTCGTGGTGTCGGGCTACTTGCGGCTCAGGCGCTGGCCTCTCTCGTGGAGGCGTGTACGCGTGATGCGTTGCCGCGCGGGCGCGTTTGGCGCGGCTTCGCGTGCCCATTGCTGGCACATCTTCAGCCCGATCTATTGAACCCTATGACCGATGATCACCGAAAAGGCTCCAATGGCGCCGCCAACGATAATTTTTATCAAGTCCATGAATACCGGAATAGCAGCGCTTAGCTGCGGAGTCGCGGTCGGTGCGTAAACTGAAAAGATGACGGTAAAGACGTAGAGGGCGAGTATCGGCAATAAGATACCCAGATACAGTCCAATAACTCTTTTAATGGGCACGCGCGGCCTCCCATTGCAATTGCAACCTTTGCTGGTAGGCTAGCTCAGCTTGATATTTCGCGCCAGCCTGCGGGAGCGCCAAGCCATGACCCGTTTTGCCACCGGAATCATCGAAATATTCTTCAGCACGCTTATGATTTCCGCCGCGCTCGCGGAGCCGACGGAGGAGCAGGGGCTTCGCCGCTCGTATGCTGCCCGCGATCTCTGCGTTGGGCCGATTGCCAGGTTTGCCAACACCCCTGATCCTGAATCAGCCGTGAGCTACGACCAGGGCAAATTCAAGATCATAAGGTCGAAGGAAGGCATAACCGTGCTGGAAGATAACGTCCAGATCGCGCAATTTCCCAAGTTCGACTACAGCAAATACACTGAGTGCCTGGAGAAATTTAAATAGCCGTGAAATTGCTCCGCCTTTTTGTCATCGGCTCGGCACTTATCGCGAGTGCAGAAGCGGGGGCCCAGAGTTCTTCCTCTGACGAACGACGCGCCCTCATTGCGAGAGACGTATGCGTTGGACCGCTCGCCAGGTTTGCGAACGCGGATAGCGGAAATATTTCCTTTCAGGATGGACGATTCAGAGTTGAGCGAGCAGGCTCCTCCGTCACTGTTTTTGAGAACTCGCTTCGAGTTACCGAGCTGCCCGGATTCACCTTTACTTCCTACGATAATTGCGTTGAACGCTTCCTCTCGGGTGCGGAGAGAACGCGTAAGGCGGAGGACTCGAAGCGGCAGAACGATGCATTCCTTGCAGGCTATGAACTCGGTGAAATCCTCAGCGTCGGAATCTGCCTCCGTTCGGCAGCGATGGGAGGATTCTATTTCGGAGACAGCCAGAGTGGTAACATTCCTTACCAGGAGGAGCAGCTACGAAAGCTTCTCCTGTCGACAGGCAAGAGCATCGCTCGAAGAATGCGACGGCTCAATAATCAGGCGCCCCAATTGGATCTGGAAGGCGGTCTCAGTTTCTATCATTTTGTGCGCGATAGGCCCGTCCCTTATTTCGAAGTGCGTGACGCGCAAGACTATGCTGACCAGCTCACCGACGCTGCCTCCGCTTCGGCTGACGATGAGGATCACGTAAAGCTTGGCCTGATTGTGGGACGAATGAATAAGACGTTTCAGTTCTCAGGCGGTATTTCGGCGTTATATCAGGCGCTTCGGGGAGGCTTCGACGCTCGTTCAGCGAGAGCAGATCAGTTTTTGCCGCCCACATTGGACTGCTTGGCAAATACGTATTCGCAAGATGCTCCCAGGCTGAGGCAGGCCCTCGCCGCGGTTGGAATTCAAAACGTTAAGCCTCCTCCCTTGATGATTGCTACGAGCCAAGAGGTCGTGGAGCGCTTCAATAACGATGTGACCGGCGTTGTAAGGCAATACATTGCACAGCGCCGCTAGCGCGGGATGAAGGCCTGCATTGACTGTTGTATGGTGAAGGTTTCGGCTTTTTCAATCTTCTCGGGCAGAAGGCTTGGGGGAGGCTATGCGATTCTTGAAGAGTGTACACAGACATATCTCCGCATTCATTTCGCATAGCGCAGCAAATAATGACGAAGCTCAGCGTTATGGGAAAGTTCTGAAGGATGGAGGCTTCTCCGTCTTTCAATATGGCGACGGTCTACGTCCCGGCGATCCGATAGGAAGCGTGTTGCGGGAGAAGATCTCGAAGTGCCATTTCTTCATGTTGGTAATCAGCGAACATTCGCTAAATTCGCAGTGGGTTCAGCGCGAGCTTGGCCTTGCCCTGTCGTTGCAGAAGGAGCGCCACAACTACAGGCCTATCATTATTCCGATTTATGCGAAGGAGGCGACTTGGCGAAGAACCGGCGAGCGACCAAAGCAGTTTCCGGTGCTGGACTTCGAGTCCGGCAAGATGGTTGGTCAGTTCGATTTGACCGTGCGAGGATGGGACAAATATTCAAGCCCTTCGGCTGACTCCGATAAGAACTTGATTTCGTTTCTCAAACCGAACTTCATCGTTTCAAGGTCGGATTTCGACAGCTCCGCAGCCTTCTTTGATACGGGCGTGTTCAAGCTGTACAAGGACCTGTTTCCACCAGTCGAGCGTGATGACGAGCAAGACATCATGCGTTGGGTGCTGACCGGAGATGTTGGCCAGAAGCGAACCTTTGTTATCTCAGAAGGAAATGAGATTTCCTACACACTCGATTCTCGCTATTTTATCCTAAAACTGGCCGGTAGCGCGATTGGGCTCGGATTCTTCACATATGACTATGCCCATGACCTGATCTACGGAAACTACATCGGCGTCCAGGAGTGCTGGCGTGGCGGCGACATCGCGCGGGCTTTTTTCTTGGAGATCATGAAATTTCTCGAAGAGCTGTTTCCGCAATATCAAGGCATGGTTTTCGAGGTCGAGAAATTCGACCACCGGCGGGTAGAGCAGATCATTGCGGGCCTGGAGAAGTCTAGACCAAGACCAGACCACATTAAGGATCCGAAGGATCTCAATGAAATCCGCAGATTTCTGCGAGTCACCTGGTATCACAGCTTGAATTGTTTCTTCTTCTTCGACCAACTCGCCAAGGAGCCGTTGTTGTGCAGGTCTCCATGCATCGATCCGTCATTGTCACGCGAGGAATGGTCGAGGGAAGAAGAGGACTACTGGATCATGTGGTACCGGCCGATGCACTCACGTGTGAACTTTTCCAATGCGAAGGAGCTTTGGTCCAAGGCCGTCAAGAGCATCTATATCGAGATCCTCGCGAAGTCCCTCTGCGATTCCTCTCCGCAATGCGCTCAGCAATATTGGGATTACGTCAACGCCATCACGCATAAAACGTTGAAGGATGTCGAACTCAACGATGTCTGCTTCAGCAAGTTCCTGGATCGCCACAGTAGCCCGCTTCTCGCGCGATGGATGGCGCTCGAAATCGACGTCCCGATTTAGCGCGATTGGCGGGCTTCCTTCAAAGTCGTGGTTTGGTTGTCCAATGAAACCCATCGTGCGCCGCGGCGCGGCGGGTTCGTTACTCCCTGTCTAGGCGCTCGCGGATTTCGTAGAGGCGTTCCCTGGTTATCCTTCCGCCGCGCGTGTAGCGTAGGAGTTGCGTTGAGAGTGTTAGGGGCGGCGGATCAAAGCCGGTCGGCCTTACCGAATGGCCGAAAGACATCCGTCGGTTACAGCCGACTTTTGCAACAAAATCGGCCCAGAGGCGAAGTCGCCGCACGCCCCGTTTTTCGTCGCTGCTCGAGGTGAAGCGGACACCGGCAAGCCCTGCGTTTGACATGAGTCCACATGGCCAGCCTCAGCGCGTCGGCCCGCCTCCTCCTCGCGGCCAAAACGCTCCACGAGAAAATCGATGAACAGCCGGACCTTCACCGACAAATGCCGTGTCGGCGGATAGACCGCGTAGAGTCCAAGCGGCGGCGCTGAATAGTCGTCCAGCACCGTGCGCAGCTCACCCTTCTTCAACGCATCGGCGGCGATGAATTCGGGCAGCAGCGCGAGCCCCCTGCCCTTGATCGCGACGTCGCGCACCAGCTCGGCAGCGCCGCCGGCGCGCTCGGCCTCGTCCGCCAGTTCGAGCGCTGTCGCGAGGTCAAGCTGGCGGCCGGCTCGATGTCGCCGTCGGAATGCCCGAGCGCCGCGCGCGAGCTCGCCGCGCTCCAGAAGGCCTCGATGAGCGCGCCGGACAGGTTGCTTCAGCCCGACGAGCAGCGTACGGACACTCCCTGAACTTCAAGACGATAGGAGTCGCCGGTGCGCGCAAAATGTCTCGCCATTCTTCTCATGCTGCTCGCACCTGCCGCGCGCGCCGAAACGGAGTCCTTCCCGTCCAGCTTCAAGACCAAAACCATCCCGGCCAACGGCACGCAGATTCATGTGCGCGTCGGCGGCCAGGGTCCCGCCGTGATCCTGATCCATGGCTTCGGCGACACCGGCGACATGTGGACGAAGCTTGGCGCGGACCTTGCGCGCGATCACACCGTCGTGGTGCCTGATCTGCGCGGCATGGGCCTCTCGGACAAACCCGACAAGGGCTACGACAAATGGAGCCAGGCGGCCGACATGCGCGGCGTCCTGCAGTCGCTCGGCATCGACAAGGCCGTCGTCATCGGACATGACATCGGCACCATGGTGGCCTACGCCTATGCCGCGCGCTATCGCGACCTCACCGAGAAGCTCGTCGTCATGGATGCGCCGGTGCCCGGCGTGCCGCCGTGGGACGAGGTCGTTCGCAGCCCGCTTCTGTGGCACTTCGACTTTGGCGGCCCCGACATGGAGCGGCTGGTCAAGGGCCGCGAGCGCATCTATCTCGACCGCTTCTGGAATGAATTCGCCGGCACGCCCTCGAAGATCACCGAGGCCACGCGCCGTCATTACGCGGAGCTCTATGCGCGGCCAGGCGCGATGCGCGCTGCATTCGCCCAATTCAGGGCGATCCGCACCGACGCCGAGGACAACAAGAAGGCGATCGCGACCAAATTGACCATTCCCGTGCTTGCTGTCGGAGGTGCAAAATCGTTCGGAGCGATGGAAGCCGTCGTAATGCGGAACGCGGCGACCGATGTCACGGAGGTCGTCATTCCCGATGCCGGTCACTGGCTGATGGAAGAACAGCCGGTGGCGACGGTGAAGGCGGTGCGCGAGTTTCTCGACGGCAAAAAGTAGATCGGCGCGACAAGCCGATCATTTCGATCGGCTTGTCGCCTCCTCCTCGCGGCCAAACCGCTCGACCAGGAAATCGATGAACAACCGCACCTTCACCGAGAGGTGCCGCGTCGGCGGATAGACCGCGTAGAGCGCAAGCGGCGGCGCAAAATAGTCGTCCAGCACCATCCGCAGCTCGCCCGTCTTCAACGCATCCGCAGCGATGAACTCGGGAAGCAGCGCGAGCCCCCTACCCTTGATCGCGACATCGCGAAGCACCTCCGCATTGTTGACGCAGAGCGACCAGGCCGGCTGGATCCAGTGGTCGCCATCGCGGCCGGTGAGCTTCCACTGATTGCCTGTCAGCAGGAAGCCGTAGGTAAGCGAGGCGTGCTCGCGCAGATCCTGCGGATGCCTGGGCGTGCCGTGACGCGCGAGATAATCCGGCGAGGCGCAGATCATGCGAGCCACCGGCATGATTTTTCGCGCGATCAAGCTCGAAGATTCCAGTTCGGCAATCCGCAACGTGACGTCAAAGCCGTCCTGGACAGGGTCGAGCAGATCGTCGCTGAGCACGATCTGGAGCTGAAGCTCGCCATGGCGCGCCATGAATTCGGCGAGCACGGGACCCAGCCGCATCGTCCCGAACGACATCGGCGCGTTGACGCGCAACAGGCCGCGCGGCGCCGACTGGGCCTGCGTCACTGCCTGATCGGCGGCCTCGATCTCCGAGAGGATCACGACCGCCCGCTCGAAATAGCGCTGGCCGTTCTCGGTCGGGCTCGCATGCCGCGTGGTCCGGTTCAAGAGCTGGACGCCGAGGCTCTCCTCGAGGTCGGCGATGTATTTGCTGATCGCCGAACGCGACAGCCTGAGCTGCCGGCCCGCTTCGGCGAAGCTGCCGCTCTCGACCACCTTCACGAAGGCCCGGAGGCTGGCGACCTTATCCAAGGGCCGGCTCCGGCGATTGTTTCCAAATCGTAGACATAGCCGTCATATTTGCATGGATTGTCTCCAATCCAAAGCGGAACGATATTTCCACCCAGAGCAAGACCGCTCCCCGCCTTTGGAGGACGACAATGTCTGGACTGCACCACGTCACCGCGATCGCCGGCGATCCCATCCGCAATTTCGGCTTTTACACCCGGGATCTCGGCCTGCGCTTCGTCAAGAAGACGGTCAATTTCGACGATCCTGGCACCTATCACTTCTATTATGGCGACGAGACCGGCCGCCCCGGCACCATCCTGACCTTCTTCCCCTGGGCCGGCGTTCCGGCCGGGCGCCGCGGCGTCGGCGAGACCCATCAGACCGCCTTCCGCGTGCCGCAGCTCTCGCTCGGCTACTGGACCCAGCGTTTCATCGAGAAGGGCATTGCCTATGAGGCGCTCGAAAAGCGCTTTGGCGAGTCCGTGCTGCCGTTCACCGACCCTGACGGCATGGCGCTCGCCCTCGTCGGCATCCCCGGCGCCGAGAACGAGCCCGGCTGGAGCAATGGCGACGTCCCGGCCGAGCACGCGATCCGCGGCTTCCACGGCGTGACCCTGCTGCTCGACAGCGCGGCGAAGACGGCTGCCGTCCTCACCGACGTGTTCGGCTTCAAGGAGACTGGGCGCGAAGGCTCGGTGATCCGCTTCAAGGCGCCGGGCGATGCCGAAGGCAGCGTCGTCGACATCTACGAGGCCAAGGGTTTTCTGCGCGGGCATCAGGGCGGCGGCTCGGTGCATCACATCGCCTTCCGCGCGGCCGACGATGCCGAGCAGGGCAAGATGGCGGAGAAGCTCGTGAGCAATCACGGCCTGCATCCGACCGAGCAGAGGGACCGCAACTACTTCCGCTCGATCTACTTCCGCGAGCCCGGCGGCGTGCTGTTCGAGATCGCGACCGATATCCCCGGCTTTGCCGTCGACGAGCCCGTCGCGACGCTGGGACGTGACCTGAAGCTGCCGGCTTTCCTGGAGCAGCATCGCAAGCAGATCGAGGGCGTGCTGCCGAGCCTGGAGGAGAGCGTATCGTGACCGAGTTCATCCATCGTTTCGAGCCCGCGACCACCGCGGGCTCCCCTCCACTGCTGTTGCTGCACGGCACCGGCGGTGACGAGAACGACCTGCTCGGGCTCGGCAAGATGATCTCGCCCGGCTCCGCTCTGCTCTCGCCGCGCGGCCGCGTGCTCGAGCACGGCATGCCGCGCTTCTTCCGGCGTCTGGCCGAAGGCGTGTTCGACGAGGACGACGTGCGGCGACGCGCGATCGAGCTCGGCGACTTCATTGCGGATGCACGGAAGCAATACGGCATCGCCGCGCCGGTCGCGGTCGGCTTCTCCAACGGCGCCAACATCGCAGCCGCGCTGTTGCTGCTGCAGCCGGAGGCGCTGGCGGGCGCGATCCTGCTGCGCGCCATGGTGCCGCTGTCGGATCCGCCCAAGGTCGAGCTCGACGGCAAGCCGGTGCTGCTGCTGTCGGGGCAAGGCGACCCGATCGTGCCGGCCAGCAATTCGGGACAACTTGCAGCGCTGCTGCTGGAGGCGGGAGCGCGTGTCGACCACAGGGTGCTGCCCGCAGGCCATCAATTGTCGCAGGCCGACGTGACGCTGGCCCGCAACTGGATCGGCAGTGTCGAGGCGAAAGCGGCATAACTCAGAAGCGGCGCATCGTTGCGAAACGGTGCGCCGCTTCCGTCACTCGAACCAGCCGCGTCGCTTGAACCAGATCAGCGGCAGCAAGGCGCTGGCGATGACCGCGAGCCAGGCCAGCGGATAACCAAACGTCCAGTCGAGCTCGGGCATGCGCTTGAAGTTCATGCCCCAGATGCCGACCAGGATGGTCGGCGGCACGCCGACGACCGAGACGATCGTCAGGATCTTGAACAGCTCGTTTTGCTGGATGTTGATGAAGCCGAGCACCGCATCGAGCAGAAGCTGAATCTTGTCGGTCAATCGCGTCTCGTAATCGCTGAGCGAGGCGACGTCCTTCGAGACGGCCTGAAGGCGCTTCTTCGATGCAGCCGTGATCCAGTCGCTCCCGACATCGTGGGCGAACGAGGCGACGCGGCCGACCCCGAGCAGGACGTCCCGCACCTTGGCGAGACGATCGGCGAGATCGCCGATGTTCTCCAGCGCTTCCCGCATCCTGCGGCTGGAGCGCACCGGCCGCTTGGTCCGGACGAGCCCGCCCTTGAAGACACCATGCGATAGTTTGTCGACCTTGGCGCCGAGATGCTCCAGAACATCTGCGCCGCGGTCGATCATGGCTTCCAGCAGGCTGGTGAACACGCACATGCCGTTCTCCAGGCTGTCGTCGGAGCCGATGCGCTTGCCGACGTCGTCGAAGGTCGGCAGTTGCGCGAAACGCACCGTCACCAGCACGTGCGGGCCGATGAGAAACCCCACCGGCGTGATCTCGGCCTCGTTGTCCTCGTTGTGCCGGACCGCAGGCGAGCTGAGATAGAGCGTGCCGTGGTCGAAGATCAGGCGGCTCGACGCCTCGATCTCGCTGAGCGACTCCTCCGATGGAATGCGTATCTTCAGCAAGCGTTCGACGAACTGCTTCTCCTCCGCGGTTGCATTCAAAAGATCAGCCCAGATGATCTCCGAGGGCATTTCCGTGTGGATGCTTTGCCAGTCGTCGGACGGCCACCTGTATAGTTTGAGCAATGAGCGAACTCCGCAAACCCTCGCGCCGGATCGCACGGCAAGCGACCATCCTGCGGGCTAACGCATCAGGGTTTCAATCGTTCAAGGTGGGGAGATCAACAGAGGCGGCGCTCAGGGGCAGCCTGCTTCGATGATGCCATCATGCCAGTGTTTTGCCCGACGGGTCAACCGGCACCGAGGATTTTGCGCATGGCATCGAGCGGATCGCGCAAGCCATTGAAATGACTACCCCCGGCTACTGTGCATGGGGTTGTTTTCAGATTTTTTGTCGGGCGACCCTTCCTTCTCCCCTTGTGGGAGAAGGTGGCACAGGCGGCCAGCGGCCGCCGTTCTTAAGAACGCCGAAGCGCAGCTTCGGCTATGGCGCCGGATGAGGGGTTCTCTCCGCGGGTAAAGCTGTTGAGATTGAGAGAGAAGCATCCGCGGAGACAGACCCCTCACCCAAGTGAGTTCGCGTCTACCGGCGTCGATGCCCTCTCCCGCAAGGGGAGAGGGCGCAGTCACGGGCCGCAGTCCCTACTCCCAGGACCAGGTCGAAAAGTCGTTCTCGAACTGCGGGACTTCCTTCCAGACGCCCTTGAGCTTCTTGTTGATGACGGTCGGCCATTGCGGCTGGAACAGGTAGGCGGAGACGGCGTCGGTCGCCAGCATGCGCTGGGCGTCGCCGAGCAGTTTTGCGCGCGCAGCTTCGTCCGGCGTCGAGACGATCTGCTTGTAGAGCGCGTTGAACGCCTCGTTGTTGTAGCCGAGATAGTAGTCCGGCTCGGTGATCTTGACGAGGTCGAACGGCTCGACATGGCTGACGATGGTGAGGTCGAAATTATGCGGGCTGTTCGGCGCGAACACCTGCGACAGCCACTGCGCCCATTCGACGTTCTCGATCTTGGCGATGATGCCGACCTTGGCGAGCTGGGCCGCGACGATCTCACCGCCCTGGCGCGCATAGGGTGGCGGCGGCAGCTTCAGCGACAATTCCAGCGGCGTGGTGACGCCGGCTTCAGTGAGCAGCTTCTTGGCCTTCTCAGGGTCGTAGGGATTGATGCCGGTGGTGTCGACATAGCCGAGCGATCCCGGCGTGTAGAAGCTGCCGATCGGCGTGCCGAAACCTTCGACCGCACCGTCGATCAACGCCTTGCGGTCGATCGCAGCGAGGATGGCGCGGCGAACGCGGACGTCATCGAGCGGCTTCTTCCGCTCGTTGATCGCGACGATGGTTTTCGCCTTGGAGCCGCCGATCAGGACCGTGAAGCGCGGGTCGCTTTTGAACTGGGCCACGACGCGGGTGGCGATGCGCGGAAATGCGTCGACGTCGCCCGAGAGCAGTGCCGCCGCCTGCGCTGCGGGATCGGAGATGAACCGGATCGTCACCTTCGAGAGCTTGACCGCGGAGGCGTTGCGGTAGTCGGCCCATTTGTTCAGCGTGATCGAGGAGCCTTTGGCCCACGCCCCCAATTGATAGGGTCCAGTGCCGACCGGCTGCGTGACATTGATGGGGGCGCTCTTCGGCTCGACGATCGAGCCGCTCGCCTGCCCGAGCAGGAACGGCAAGTTCGGCTCGCCATATTTCAGGGTGATCACCACCGTGTCGGCGTCGGGCGCATCGACCTTCTCGAACGCCTGGAACAGGCTCTTGTCCTTGTTGGTGCTAGCAGGCGCCGCGTTGCGCTCGAACGAGAATTTTACCGCGGCGGAATCGAACGCCTCGCCGTTGTGGAATTTGACGCCCTTGCGCAGCTTGAACGTGTAGGTCTTCAGATCAGGCGATGCGGTCCAGCTCTCCGCCAGCAAGGGGGCGACGGAGCCGTCCTCGTTGATCTTGGTCAGGGTCTCATAGATGTTGTAGAGCGTGACCTCGGCGATCGCTGCCGCGGCCGCGTTGGTTGGATCGAGCCCGGGCGGCTCCAGCGTCATCGCCATGACGACGCTGTCCTTCTTGCTCTGCGCCAGCACCGGCAGCGGCGCCGCGGCGAACGCTGCAGCAATAGCGACGATCGATAGCTTCCTGAACATCTCGTAACTCCCCGGCCTGCTTTCTTTGAGCCTACGCCAATCCTGCGGCGGACACTAACCTTGCATGGCCGCCTGCGGCAACGCCATCACCGCCTCCGCCTTGTGGCAGGCGGCAAGGTGCCCCTCGCCCACCTTGCGTAGCAAGGGCGGAACCTCGCGGCAATGCTGGTCGGCGAGCGGACAGCGCGCCACATATGGGCATCCGCTGGTTGCCGCCGATTGCGAGGCGATCGCCTGTGCCCCGCGCCGCCGCCGGCCGCCCCCGGCACGCGCCCGGGGCACGGCATCCAGCAGCGCCCGCGTATAGGGATGGGCACAGCGCTCGAACAGATCCTCGGGACGTCCCTGCTCGACGATCCGGCCGAGATACATCACCGCGACCTCGTCGCAGAGATAATCGACGACGGCGAGGTCGTGGCTGATCAGGATGTAGCTGAGGCCGAACTGCTCCTGCAGGTCCTGCATCAGGTTGAGCACCTGCGCCTGCACGGAGACGTCGAGCGCGGAGACCGGCTCGTCCGCGACGATCAGTTTTGGTTGCGTGATCAGCGCACGCGCGATCGCGATGCGCTGGCGCTGGCCGCCGGAGAATTCGTGAGGATACTTGTCCATGTCGGCATCGCGCAAGCCGACCTGCCGAAGCACCGTCGAAACGCGTGCGCGGAAGGTGGCGCGGTCGGCGCCTTCCAGCACGGTGAGCGGCTCGGCGACGATGCGGGCGATGGTCTGGCGCGGATCGAGCGAGCCGTACGGATCCTGGAACACCATCTGGAAATCGCGGCGCGCGCGGCGCAGCTCATCGGCCGGGATGCGGTTGAGATCGCGGCCGAGCAGCGTGACCGCTCCCGATGTCGGCCGCTCCAAGGCCATCACGACGCGCGCGAAGGTGGACTTGCCGGAGCCGGACTCGCCGACGATGCCGAGGCTCTTGCCGGCCGCGACCGTCACGCTGACGCCGTTGAGCGCGCGCACCTCGCCCGGCGGGCGGAACAGGCTTTCCCGCGGCAGCATGTAGCGCTGCTCGAGATCCCGGACGTCGAGAAGCGGCGCGGTGCTCATGCGGACAGTGCTCCGACATTCGCAGCCATCGAGATGTCGGTCCGGATGCAACGAACGCCATGCCCGGGTCCGACATCCACCATCGGCGGCAGCGCAGCGCGGCAGGCATCGATCACGAGCGGGCATCGATCGGCGAAGGTGCACCCCGCAGGCAGATCGGCAAGCTCCGGCACGGTACCCGAGATCGTCGTCAGCCGTGTCCCTTTGCGCGCGCCGAGTTTGGGGCGGGCGCGGAACAGGCCCTGCGTGTAGGGATGTCCCATGCGGCGGAACACCTCGTTGGTCGGGCCGCTCTCGACCACGGTGCCGCCATACATCACCATCATGCGCTGCACGTTCTCGGCGATGACGCCGAGATCGTGCGAGATCAGGATCATCGACATGCCGCGCTCCTCGACGAGATCGGCGATGAGGTCGAGGATCTGGCCCTGGATGGTGACGTCGAGTGCGGTTGTGGGCTCGTCCGCGATCAAGAGATCAGGCTCGCAGGCAAGTGCCATGGCGATGGTGACGCGCTGGCGCTGGCCGCCGGAGAACTGGTGCGGATAGGCATCGACGCGCCTCGCCGGATCGGGCAGCCCGACGCGGTCGAGCAAGGCGATCGCCTCCTTGCGCGCCTGTGCCGCCGAATATTTCTTGTGACGCCGCAGCGGCTCGGCAATCTGATGGCCGATCGTGTGCATCGGATTGAGCGCGGTCATCGGCTCCTGAAAAATCATGCTGATGCGGTTGCCGCGCAGGCGGCAATACTCCGCATCCGATAGTCCCGCGAGCTCGCCGCCGTCCAGCTTGATGCTGCCGGTGACCACGGCACTGTCCGGCAACAACCCCATCAGCGACAGCGCGGTGACCGACTTGCCGCAGCCGGATTCGCCGACGAGCCCCAGCGTCTCGCCGCGCTTGAGCGCAAAGCTGACGCCGCGCACGGCCTGTGCCGGGCCGCGGCTGGTGTTGAGGCGGACGCCGAGATTGGCGACCTCGATCAGCGGCATGTTTGCGCCCTCGCCCATCGTCACCGCTCCCGCGCCAGTCTGGGATCGAGCAGATCGCGCAAGCCATCGCCGAGCAGATTGAGGCCGAGCACGGCGATCGCGATCGCCGCACCCGGATAGACCGCGAGCATCGGCGACTGGAACAGCAGCGTCTGCGCGTCGTTCAGCATGCGGCCCCAGGACGGTTGCGGCGGCTGCGTGCCGAGACCGAGATAGGAGAGCGCAGCCTCGGCAAGAATGGCGAGCGCGAACTGGATGGTCACCTGCACGATCAGGATCGACAGGATATTTGGCAGCACGTGCTCGATGGTGATGCGGAATTTACCCTTCCCCGAGGCGCGCGCGGCCAGCACGAACTCGCGCGCCCAGATCGCGTTGGCCGAGCCGCGCGTCAACCGCGTCAGCGTCGGGATCTGGAAGATGCCGATCGCCACGATCGAGGTCACCATGCCCGGCCCCACGACCGCGGCGAGCATGATCGCCGACAGCACGGCCGGGAAGGCGAAGGTGAAGTCGGAGAAGCGCATGATGATCTCTTCGGTCCAGCCGCGCTTGGCCGAGGCGATCAGGCCGAGGCAGACGCCGAAGGTGAGACCGATGCTCACGGCGATGATGCCGACCAGGATGGTCGAGCGCGCGCCGGCGAGCAGCAGCGAGACGATGTCGCGGCCGAAGGAATCGGTGCCGAGCCAGTGCGCCGCCGAGGGCGGCCGCAGTTTCGAGGCGATGTCGATCTCGTACGGAGACCATGGTGTCCACACCAGCGACAGCAGCGCGGAGGCCAGCACCAGCAGGCTGAGCGCACCACCCAGCACAAAGCTGCGATGGCGCAGTGCACGGCCCCAGAAGCTCTTGGCCGGCAGTCGGTGCGGCGGCGCGTCAATGGTCAGGGGCGCGCTCACAGGTCGTGGACCTTGATCCGGGGATCGATGAAGGCATAGAGCACGTCGACCACGAAATTCACGACGACGACCATGGCCGCGAGCAGCATCACGCAATTGCGCACCACGATCAGGTCGCGGTTGGCGATCGACTGGAAGATCAGCCGGCCGAGGCCCGGCAGATAGAACACGTTCTCGATCACGATGGTGCCGGCGAGCAGATTGGCGAATTGCAGGCCCATCACCGTCATCACGGGGATCATGGCGTTGCGCAGCACGTGGCGCCACAGCACCTCGCGCTTGCCGAGCCCTTTTGCGCGCGCCGTCCGCACGAAATCCTCACGCAGCACTTCGAGCACGGCCGAGCGCGTCACCCGCGCTAGGATCGCGGCCTGCACCACCGCCAGCGAGATGGCCGGCAGCAGCAGCGACTTGATCCCCGGCCAGATGCCGTCCTCCCAGCCGGCAAAGCCGCCGGCCGAAAGCCATTGCAGCCGCACCGAGAACAACAACACCAGCAGGATCGCGAACCAGAAATTCGGCAGCGCGATGCCCACTTGCGTCAGCGACATCACGCCGACGTCGCCGAGCTTGTTGTGGTTGGCGGCAGTGTAGATGCCGGCCGACAGCGCCAGCGTCACCGTGATCAGCATCGACATGATCGCGAGCGGGATGGTCAGCACCAGCCGCTCCGCGATCAGGCTCGCGACCGGCGTGCCGTAGACGTAGCTGTTGCCGAGATCGCCGACGAAGGGACCCTTGATCCATTGCAGATAGCGGACCGCCAGTGGCTGGTCGAGCCCGAGCTTGACGGTGAGCGCGCGCACTGCGTCGGCCGAGGCGTCGGCGCCCATCAGCATCTGCGCGGCATTGCCCGGCAGCGCGTCCAGCACCAGGAAAATGATCACGGATGCGCCGACCAGCGTCGCCAACAAGGTCAGGACACGTCGAAGGACAAATACGCTCATGCGCGTTCAGGTTCGGGGCTCATCCGGGGCACGATCAACATGTCCGGGCGGCCAACGCAAGTCCTTTGCGGCATGGTCCTCACCTCAGCCGGGCCGGCGGGACAGAAGGTCGGTTGAAGCCTCGAACAGCGCGCTGACGCGCAGCAATTCTGCGTCAGTGCGGAAGCGGCCGACGAGCTGGAGCCCGATCGGCAGGCCGTCACGACCGAAGCCGCAGGGCAGACTGATCGCGGGGTGTCCGGTCATGTTGAACGGCATGGTCCAGGGGAACCAGTGCGGGCGGACGCTGTCGAAGAGCTTGCCGTCGATCTCGATGGTGCCGAACAGGTCCTGCTCGATCGGCAGCGCGGTGCGCGTCAGCGTCGGCATCGCCAGAAGATGCCCACGCGCAAGCAGCGATTGCACGCGGCGGAACAGCGCGGTGCGCGCGAACATTGCCTCCTGATAGTCGACGCCGCTGACATGGGTCGCGAGCGCGACCTGCTTGACGAAGGCCTCGCTCAGCGCGTCGCCATGTTCGGCCACGAGCTTGGCGAAGCGCGTGCGCCAGACCGTGTGGTTGATCGCGCGCCAGATCGGCTCGACGTCAAATCCCTCGCCGGAGAATTCCTCGAGCTCGGCGCCAAGGCCCGCCAGCCGATCGAGGCTCGCCTTGAAGCTGGCCGCGACATCGGCGGACACCGGGCGGCCCGGCGGCGTCAGGCAGTACAGGATTTTTTGCCCGCGCAGGTCGCCGCGCGGCGCGGCCGTACCGACGAAATCGGGCACGGGCACGCCGATCGACCAGGGATCGCAGGCATCCTCGCCCGCCATCGCCTGCATCATCAGCGCGGTGTCGGCGACGGAGCGCGTCGTCGGCGTGACATAGGTCTGGTTGCCGAAGGCGTCGAGCGCCTGGCTGTGCGCGATCACGCCGTTGCTTTGCTTCAGGCCTACCACGCCGTTACAGGCAGCGGGAATCCGCGTCGAACCGCCGCCGTCGGTCGCGATCGCGAGCGGCGCGATGCCGCTCGCCACCGCCACCGCCGCGCCGCCGCTGGAGCCGCCGGAGGAACGCCGCGCGTCCCACGCATTGCGGGTGCGGCCGAACAGCGGCGAGTCGGTCAGGCACTTGCTGCCGAATTCCGGCGTCGTGGTCTTGCCGATCAGGATCGCGCCCTCACTGCGCAGCTTTGCGACCGCGGCGGCATCTTCCGTAGGCACATTGTCCTTGTAGGGAACGGCGCCGAAGGTGGTCTTCACGCCGCGCGTGTTGACGATGTCCTTGACGGTGACGGGGAGCCCGTGGAGCAGGCCGAGCGGCTCGCCGGCCATTACCTTGCGCTCGGCCTCGCGCGCCGCCGCCATCGCCTCGTCGCCGCACAGCGTGATGAAGCAGTTCAGCTCCGGCTGAAGCGCCTCGGCGCGCGCGAGCGCGGCGCTGACGACCTCGACCGGCGAAATCTTCCTGGCGGCGATGAGGCCGCGCAGCTCGGTTGCGGACAGGAGACAGGGATCGCCGTTCATCGTCACATCACGCTCCGAAAGCCCGCCACCGTTGGCGGGCATTGACAGCGAGAATGACAGTTTTGTTAACTCGACGTCCAATACGTTTTTTGACATCAACCCATACGTTTTCGGTATGCCAATGGATCTCCGCCGGCTTCGCTATTTCGTCGCGGTCGCCGAGGCGCGCAGCGTCGGCAAGGCCGCCGAGCGGCTGCGGATGGCGCAGCCGCCGCTCTCGGTGCAGATCCGCAAGCTCGAGGCCGAGGTCGGCGCCCCGCTGTTCCGCCGGGGCACGCACGGCATGGACCTGACCGAGGCCGGCCAGGCGCTGCTGGCGCGCGCCGGGGAAGCGCTGGCGCTGGCGGCCGACGGCATCGAAGCCGCGCGCGCGGTCGCCTCGGGCCGGCGCGGGCGGCTGTCGGTTGGCTACATGTTCGTGCTGGCCAATGCGATGCTGCCGCGGCTCATTCCCGAGCTGCGCCGCTCGATTCCCGGCGTCGACCTCGAGTTTGCCGAGCTCAGCGCCTCGACCCGCGAGGCACGGCTGCTCGACCGCAGCGTCACGGTCGCGCTGTGCATGCCCGCCATCAACCATCCCGAGATTCAGGTGGCGCGGATAGGCGCGCAGCCCTTCATGCTGGTCATGCCGACCACCTCGCCGCTCGCCCGCCTGAGCTCCGTGCCGATGGCGAGGTTGCAGGGCCGTCCGCTGATCGCGCTCCCGCATCCCGACCATGGCCCCGCCTCCTCGGCCGTCGTGGCCTTGCTGCGCCGGCACCAGGTGGTGATGCCGATCGCGAGCCGGGTGGAGACGGTGCATTCGGCGATGAGCCTCGTCCTCGCCGGCGAAGGTTTTGCGATCCTGCCGGCCTGCGCGCAGCTCGGCGCACCACGCGGCATCGTGTTCCGGCCGCTGCGGGATGCGACCGATTCCATCGACATTGCGGTGTGCTGGCGGCGCGACTCGCACAGTCCGCTGATCCGCACCTTTCTCAAATGTGCCGAAAAGGCCGTAGCGCGGCTGTGACGCGAGTTAGACGCTCCACGTCACCTCATGGCTCCGGGGCGGATCGGCGCCCGGACGGGTGCAAGTCAGCCCAGCGCAGTTGGCGGCGAAGGACAACGCGCGGCGAAGCTCGTCGGCACCGATGTCCTTCAGCCTGTCGCGGGCGATGCGGCCCTGCTTGTGCAGGGCAAACAGCAGCGCCGCCTGAAAACTGTCACCGGCGCCGATGGTGTCGGCGACCTCGACCTTGGGCGCTGCGACCTCGATCTGCCCTGCGCCCGCGTGCCAGGCGACCGCGCCATCCTTGCCGCGGGTGAGGACGACGAGACGCGTCCCCTGCCCGAGCAGCATCTCCGCGCGCTGCTGATAAGGCTCCTCGCCGAACAGATAGGCGAAGTCGACATCCGACATCTTGATGAGATCGGCGCTGGCAGCGAACGCCATCATGCGCGCGACATAGGCCGGCTTGTCCTTGACGAGATTGGGCCGGCAGTTCGGATCGAAGGAGATGGTCGACGAGGCCTGCGCATCAGCGATCAACGCTTCGGTCTCGGCCGCGCCCTTGTCGTTGACCAGCGTCGTCGAGCCGACATGGACAGCCTCGATGTCCGCGAAGGGAACTGTGCCGCGCCGGTAGCTCCAGTTCCGCGTCGCGGTCCCGACATCGTAAAAGGCGTAATGCGATTCGCCCGCGACGATGCGGACGAAGGCGAGCGTGGTCTGGTGATCGCTGCGGGTGGCGAGGCCAAGCTCGACATGCGAAGCCGCGGCATGATCCGCGATCATCTGCCCGAAGAGATCTTTCGAGACGCCGCCGACAAAGCCGGTCGGCGCGCCCAGCCGCGCCATTCCGATCGCGACGTTGAGACAGGAGCCGCCGACGGCCGGCATCACCGCTTCGCGCCCGGCGGCGTTACGCGTCGGCACGAAATCGATCAGCGCATCGCCGCAAGAAATCAACATCAGTTTCAACCTTTGGCGATCTCGCGCATCGCGGCGCGGCTGCCGCGATCGACCTCGCGCAGCAGCTTGTAGACCTTGCGCTTGCGGGCGTGGAAGGCGGCCATGTCGGGCGTCGTCGGCTCGCTCTTGCCTCCGAGCGCCGACATCTTTGCCATGGTCTCGCCGATCGAGGCATAGGCGCCGCCCGCGACCGCGCCTAACATAGCAGCGCCCAGCAGCACCGGCTCTTTGGTTTGCGGCAGCGCGACCGTAAGACCGGTCGTATCGGCCATGATCTGCCGCACCAGAGGGCTGCGGCTGGCGCCGCCGCCCATGATCATCAGACTGGAATGAACGCCGTGCGCGGCAAAAGCCTCGATCACCTCGGCGAGGCCATAGGCGAGCCCGCACAGGCCGGCGATGAACAGCCGCTCCATCGAACCGATATCGGTGTCGAGATCGAGGCCGGCGATCACCGCGCGGGTGTCAGGGTCGGCGTAGGGCGAGCGATTGCCGATGAATTCTGGGAGGACGTGAACGTCGCGGGCGAGCAGCGCGGCGCGGCTGGCACTGCCGGCACGCGCGATGATGCGGCGCTCGAGGAAGTCGATGAGGTCGAGACCCTCGCCGTGCGCCGCCGCGCTCGCCTCGGCGTGACCGGGATGCGATTTGAGCAGATGGTCGATCGCAGCGCCCGCGGCCGACTGGCCACCCTCGTTGAGCCAGAAGTCCGGCACCATGCCGGAATAATAAGGGCCCCACACGCCCGGCACGAAGCACGGCTGCTTCGTCGTCGCCATGATGCAGGCCGACGTTCCCATGATATAGGCGAGGCGATCGGTGACATCCGTCGTTCCGCCCGAGCCGTCGCGGCCGCCGATCGCGCCGATACCGCCGGCATGGGCGTCGATCAGGGACGCGCCGACCGGCGTGCCCGGCGACAGGCCGAGATCAGCCGCAGCGGCCGGGGTGAGCCCTTCGCCGAGGCGGGTGCCGGGCGCGACGATCTCGGTGCCGATGCGGGCGTATTTTTCGTTGACGAAATCCGCAAGCCCAATGCGCTTGAAGAACGACGCGCTCCAGCCGCCGCCGTCATGGGCAAGATAGTTCCACTTGCAGGTGACGGTACACGTGGAGCGCTGGAGCGAGCCGGTGGCGTGCCAGGTCAGATAATCCGCCAGATCGAAGAAGTGGCCGGCGCCATCAAAACTCGCGCGCAAATGCCGCTTCAGCCAGAGCAGCTTCGGCATCTCCATCTCGGGCGAGATCGAGCCGCCGACATAGCGCAGCACGGCGTCCTCGGTCTCGTTGATCAGCCGTGCCTCGGCGATGGCGCGATGGTCCATCCAGACGATGACGTTGCGCTGCGCCTCACCGGAGGCGCTGACCGTGAGCGGCTCGCCCTGCTTATCGAGGACCACCAGGGAACAGGTGGCGTCAAAGCCCATGCCGCCGACGCTGTCGGGCGCGACGGCGGCTTCCGCCATCGCCGCCCGCACCGATTTGACGCAGGCCTCCCAGATGTCCCGGGACGATTGCTCGACGATATCGCCGGCCTCGTGCCAGATCCGGATCGGATGCCGCGCGGTCGCAAGCAGCGTGCCGGCCTCGTCGAACACCCCTGCCCGCGTGCTCGTGGTTCCCACGTCGACGCCGATATACGCTCGCGGCATGGTCGCTCCCGGTCGCTTTCCGTCGGTTTTGACGGTGAGCCTACCAGCAAGTGTAGCCGCCATCCACCAGCACGATGCTGCCGGTCATCAGGCTCGCGGCCTCCGAGGAGAGGAACAGCACGACGGAGGCAATCTCCTCGACCTGCCCCATCCGCGCCATCGGGGTTCCACCGATCCAGGCGTCGTACATTTTGGGGTTACTCTTCACGAAGGCATTGAGCGGCGTCTCGATATAGGTTGGCGCCACCGCGTTGACGCGGATGCCGCGCGCGCCCCATTCGGCGGCGAGCGACTTTGTCAGGTGATGCACGCCGGCCTTGGAAGCGTTGTAAAAGCACTGCTCCTGCGGCTTGTTGACGATGAAGCCGGACATCGATCCGACATTGACGATGGCGCCGCTTTTCGCCTTCAGCATGTGCTTGCCGAACTCGCGGCAGCACCAGAAGGTGCCGTTGAGATTGACGTCGATGACGTTGAGCCAGTGCTCGTCGGTGACGGTCTCGGCCGGCGTCTCGCTGCGCGCGATCCCGGCATTGTTGACGAGGATGTCGACCTTGCCGTGACGGGCGACGATATCGTTCGCGACCTCCGCCACCCGTTTGGTGTCGGTGACGTCCATGATCGCGGTCTCGACGTCGAAACCCTTGGCCTTCAGGGCCGCTTTCGCGTCATCCGCGACCTTGCTGTCGCGGTCGCCGATGATCACCTTGGCACCGGCCTCGGCCAGTGCTTCGGCGCAGCCGAGGCCGATGCCCTGCCCTCCGCCGGTGATGAACGCGGTCTTGCCGTTCAGCTTGAATTTTTCCAGGTACATGGTGGTCTTCCGTTTCTTGTTAGCCGCGAAGTGCGTTCCCGCTCTGGTCGAAGCGATGGATGCGCGCGGGGTCCGGCACCAGCGACACGCGGTCGCCGGCATGCAGACTTAGTTCGCCGATGTAGCGTGCCGTCAGCATGCCGAGCGGGCCCGCGTCGACATACAGGAAGGTGTCGCTGCCGAGATGTTCGGCGACCGAGATCGTTCCCGGCCAGCCGCCTCCGCCATCGCGCTCGATCTTCAGATGCTCCGGCCGCACGCCGATCGTTGCCGCCCCCTTCTGCAATGCAGGCTCACCGGTGACGAAGTTCATCTTGGGCGAGCCGATGAAGCCGGCGACGAAGAGATTGGCAGGCCGTTCGTAGAGCTCCAGCGGCGAGCCGTATTGCTCGATCTTGCCGGCGTTGAGCACGACGATCTTGTCGGCCATGGTCATCGCCTCGACCTGATCGTGGGTGACGTAGATGGCGGTGGTGCCGAGCTGCTTCTGGAGCCGCGTCACCTCGATGCGCATCTGCACGCGCAGCGCGGCGTCGAGATTGGAAAGCGGCTCGTCGAACAGAAATCCCTTGGGTTCGCGGACGATGGCACGGCCAATCGCAACGCGCTGGCGCTGGCCGCCGGAAAGCTCGCGCGGCTTGCGGTCGAGATAGGGCGTGAGGTTCAGGGTCGCGGCCGCCGCCTCGACCTTGCGGTTGATCTCATCCTTGGGCAATCCCGCCATCTTCAGGCCGAAGCCGATATTGCCGCGCACGCTCATATGCGGATAGAGCGCGTAGGACTGGAACACCATCGACAGCCCACGCTTGGCCGGCGGCGTGTCGACGACGTTCTTGCCGTCAATCAGGATGGCGCCGCCGGTGACGTCTTCGAGCCCGGCGATGAGCCGCAGCAGCGTGGTCTTGCCGCAGCCGGAGGGACCGACAAAGACGACGAAGGAGCCGTCGGCGATGTCGAGATCGGCGCCCTTGATGATGTGCACGGGGCCGAAGGATTTCTGCACGCCCTGAAGTGTGATCTGACCCATCGCAGCCCCCTTACTTCACCGCGCCGAAGGTGAGCCCGCGCACGAGCTGCTTCTGGCTGAACCAACCGAGGACGAGAATGGGCGCGATCGCCAGCGTCGAAGCCGCCGACAGCTTTGCCCAGAACAGCCCTTCCGGGCTCGAATAGGAGGCGATGAATGTCGTGAGCGGCGCGGCATTCGAGGTCGACAGATTGAGCGTCCAGAACGCCTCGTTCCAGGCGAGGATCAGGTTGAGCAGCAGCGTCGAGGCGAGCCCCGGAATCGCCATCGGCGTCAGCACGTAGACCAGCTCGCGGCCAATCGTGGCGCCGTCCATGCGCGCGGCTTCGAGGATGTCGCGCGGGATCTCCTTGAAATAGGTGAACAGCATCCAGATCACGATCGGCAAGTTTCCGAGGCACAGGATGAAGACGAGGCCGATGCGGGAATCGAGCAGGCCGAAATTCTTGAAGATCAGGTAGATCGGTACGAGCACGCCGACCGGCGGCATCATCTTGGTCGAGAGCATCCAGAGCAGGGTGTCCTTGGTGCGCTTGGTCGGCGAGAACGCCATCGACCAGGCCGCGGGAATGGCGATCAACAGCGCGATCAAGGTCGAGCCGCCGGCGATGATGATCGAGTTCATCGCGTGGTGGAAATAGTCGCTGCGCTCCTGCACCGTTGCATAGTTCTCCGTGGTCCAGTGGAAGAACAGGAAGGACGGCGGAATGGCAAAAGCCTCGAGCTCGGTCTTGAAGCTTGTCAGCACCATCCACAGGATCGGGAAGAAGATCAGGAAGCCGAAGAACCACGCCCCGATCGTCGAGACCACCACCCGCTGCGTCGTCGCCATCCGTGCCATGTCAGGCCTCCAAATTGCGGCCGACGATGCGGACCAGGAAGAAAGCGACGATGTTGGCGATCACGACAGCAACGAGGCCGCCCGCCGAGGCGCTGCCGACGTCGAACTGGATCAGCGCCTGCGAATAGATCAGGAAGGCGATGTTGGTGGTCTGCAGGCCCGGCCCGCCGCCGGTGGTGACGTAGATCTCGGCGAACACCGTGAGCAGGAAGATCGTCTCGATCAGGATCACCACGGTGATGGGCCGCGCCAGATGCGGCAGCGTGATGTAGATGAAGGTCGAGACCGCGCTGGCGCCATCCATCTCGGCGGCTTCCTTCTGCTCCTCGTCGAGCGATTGCAACGCGGTCAGCAGGATCAGCGTCGCGAACGGCAGCCATTGCCACGCCACGATCAGGATCACCGAGAACAGCGGCACGTCGTTGAACCAGTCGATCGGCGTCAAATGGACCAGCGAGGCGAGCCAGGCGAACAGCCCGGAGACCGGGTGCATCAAGAGGTTCTTCCAGACCAGCGCGCTCACCGTCGGCATCACGAAGAACGGCGCGATCACCATCAGCCGCACGAAGTTGCGCCCCACCACGGGCTGGTCGAGCAGCAGCGCGAGCGGAATGCCGAGCAGGATCGTCAGCGCCAGTACCGAGCCGACCAGCACCAGGGTGTTCCGGAGCGAGGCGAGGAAGGCGGGATCGGTGAGGAAGTAGCGGAAGTTTTCAAGCCCGACGAACGATTCCGAACCGGGATCGAGCAGACTGTAGTGCAGGGTCGAGAAATAGATCGTCAGCGCGAGCGGAACGATCATCCAGATGAACAGCAGCCCGACGGCCGGGGTCAGGAGCGACCGCGCAAGGAATTGCGTCTGCCGGGTTGCCATTCCTGAGGTCTCCTCTGGGGGAAGAAGGCGGCCATCCAACCGGGGCTGGGCTGGTGGATGGCCGCTAGTTTGAGCTCAGGAGGAAGAGCTCAGGTTCACTTGATGTAGCCGGCGCGCTTCATCTCGCGCTCGGTGGAGGACTGTGCGGCGGAGAGCGCCGCATCGACGCTGGTCGAGCCCGCGAGCGCGGCGGAGAACTGCTGGCCGACCTGCGTGCCGATGCCCTGGAATTCGGGGATCGCGGCGTATTGCACGCCGACATAAGGCACCGGCTTCACCGTCGGCTTGTTCGGATCGGCCGCGTCGATGGAGGCCAGTGTCAGCTTGGCGAAGGGCGCGACCTTCAGATACTCATCGTTCTGGTAGAGCGAGGTGCGCGTGCCCGGCGGCACGTTGGCCCAGCCCTCCTTCGATGCGACGAGCTTGGTGTAGTCCTTGCTGGTCGCCCAGGCGATGAACTTCTCGGCGGCTTCGGTTTTCTTCGAACCGGCGGGGATCGCGAGATTCCAGGCCCACAGCCAGTTGGCGTTCTTGCCGAGCCCGGTGTTGGGCGCGAGCGCGAAGCCGACCTGGTCGGCGACCCTGGAATCCTTGGGGTTGGTGACGAAGGACGCCGCGACCGTCGCGTCGATCCACATCGCGCACTTGCCGGCGTTGAACAGCGCGAGATTCTCGTTGAAGCCGTTCGAGCTCGCGCCGGGGGGGGCCGGCCTCCTTCATCAGATTGACGTAGGTCGTGAGCGTCGTCTTCCATTCAGGCGTATTGAACTGTGGCTCCCACTTCTCGTCGAACCAGCGCGCGCCGTAGGAATTGGCCATCGCCGAGAGGAACGCCATGTTCTCGCCCCAGCCGGCCTTGCCGCGCAGGCAGATGCCATAGACGCCGGCGCTCTTGTCGGTGAGCTTCTTGGCGGCGTCGATGACGAAGTCCCAAGTCGGCTTTTCCGGCATCTTCAGACCGGCCTTCTCGAACAGGTCGGTGCGGTACATCACCATCGAGCTCTCGCCGTAGAACGGCGCGGCGTAGAGCTTGCCGTCGACGGAGACGGCATCCTTGATCCTGGGCAGGAGGTCGGCGACGTCGTAATCCGCGCCGAGATTGGCGAGCGGCACCAGCCAGCCCTTCTTGGCCCAGATCGGCACCTCATAGGTGCCGATGGTCAGCACGTCGAACTGGCCGCCCTTGGTTGCGATGTCGGTGGTGACCCGCTGGCGCAGCACGTTCTCCTCCAGCGTCACCCATTTGACCGAGATGTCCGGGTTCTTCTTGGTGAACTCACCGGTCAACCCCTGCATGCGGATCATGTCGCCGTTGTTCACGGTGGCGATCGTCAGGGTGGTTTCGGCCATCGCGGGGACGGCCAGCAGGACAGACGCGCCGCAGACGGCGCCGAGGAATCGTTTCACGGTGACCTCCCTAAGCTCGCGCTTTTGAGCATATGCTCACGCGTTGGGCGTATGTTCAACCCAGGGGCGGCGGTTGTCAAGCAGGGGTGCGTGTGTTCGCGCAACTTATGAGTGCTGCGGTGCGGGAGTGGAGGGAGGTGATTTTCACATGAGGTCGTCATGCCCGGGCTTGTCCCGGGCATCCACGTTCTTAGTGCGGTAGGAAAGGCGTGGATGGCCGGGTCAAGCCCGGCCATGACGATGTGGAAACAGAGGAGCGCCCTACCGCTCCAGGATCGCCCTTGCGGTCGCCTCGTCCGTGATCAGGCCGTTGATCAGCCGCCCGTCCAGCGCTGCCGCGATCGCCGGCACCTTGGCGGCCCCGACGGCGGCGCCGATGGTCGTGGTCTTGGTCGGCACTTCCGGCGGAATGCTGGTGAGGCGCTTGTTGGTGCCGGCCTTGAGCAGGCGGCCCTTGGCATCATAGGCCCAGCCGGTGATCTCGCCGATGGCACCTAACCGCATCATCTCGAACAATTCGTCGCGGGTGACGAAGCCGTCGATGTGGACCTGCGCCTTCTGGTCCATCTGGCCGATGCCGACGAGGCGCAAGTCGGCCTTGGCCGCGACCGCCTTCACCTTCGCGATCGGCTCGATCCGCACCATCTTGTTGCGCTCGTCCTCGGACGACATCAGGAACGGCAGCGGCATCGGATAATGCCGCGCGCCGGTACGGTCGGCGAGCCGGCCGACGGTGTCGTAGAAGCTCGCCGAGCCGTCGGCGGAGATGTTGCCGACCAGCGAGACGATCTGGTGATTGGGCCGGTCGATGGGTGTGACGCGCTCGACCGCGGCGCGCACCGCCCTCCCCGTGCCGAGCGCGACGATCACCGGCGTCTCCGAGCGCAGCGTGGAGTCCAGCAGATTGGCGCAGCGCTCGGCGATGCCGGCGGTGGCCTGCGGCGCCGCGGGATCGGCCGGCACCACCTCGCAATGGACGAGATCGAATCGCTCCTTCAGCCGTGCGGCCAATTCCATGCAGGCCGCGATGGGATGTTCGAGCCGGAAGGTGATGAGACGTTCAGCGAGGCACAGCGAGACCAGCCGCTGCGCCGAGGCGCGCGAGACCTGGAGCATTTTTGCGATCTCGTCCTGGGTGTGGCCGGCAATGAAATAGAGCCAGCCGGCTCGCGCCGCATCGTCCAGCCTCGACTTGTCGTTCTCGCCAGCCAAGGCGTCACGCCTCCTTCCAAAAGTCGCTCATCTGCGCGAAGACCCGATCGGCTCCGGCGTCGGATAGTATAGCGCGGCCGTCCCGCTCCAGATAATGGCTGCCGCCGACAAATCCCCAGACTGTCATGCCGGCCGCCTTGCCTGCCTGCACGCCGCTGACGCTGTCCTCAATCACCAACGTGCGCGCAGGATCCGCGCCCATCTTGTCGGCCGCGTAGAGAAAGAGATCAGGCGCCGGCTTGCCACGTTCGACCATTTGCGCGGTGTAGATCTGGTTGCCGAAATACGGCGCGAGGTCCGTCACCTTCAGCGACAGTGCGACGCGATCGAGATCACTCGAGGAGGCCACGCAATGCGGCACGCGCAGTTCGGACAGGACGGTATCGACGTCCTGAACCGGACGGAGCGCCTTCGCGAAGGCGGTCAGCACGCGCGCCTTCAGTCGCAGCGGAAAGTCGACCGGCACCATCTGGCCGAGCTCGCGGTAATGCTGGGTGACGGCGCTGGTGCTTCGCCCGAGAAACAGCTCGAGCGCCTGCGCGAGCGTCAGCGATATCCCCGATACGGACAGCTCGTCGGACAGGCACTGACAGCTCAACAGCTCGCTGTCGACGAGCACGCCGTCGCAGTCGAAGATGATCAGATCGGGCTTCGGCCGGATGTGGTCCATCCGGCCATTCGATCATATACCCATCTCCTGAGCAATAGTTCACCCGGGAACATGGCGCGGCGGGGTTTGCCCTAGTCGTTCAATGGGCGACCTGCCGGTAGATCGCCGGCAGCGCCGCGGGCAGCCGTCTGATATTGCCGACGATGGCATAGCCGCTGCGGCCAAACAGCGTCGGGAAATAGGATTGCGCGGCAGCATCGACCGTGACGCCGAAGACCGCGATGCCGAGCCGCCGCGCCTCCTGCACGGATTTGCGGGTGTCTTCGACCGCGAAGCGTCCCTCGTAATGATCGACATCGTTCGGCTTGCCGTCGGTGAGGACGAGCAGCAGCTTCTTGCGCTGCGGCTGGCGTGCAAGCCCGGCGGAGGCATGGCGCACCGCGGCGCCAATCCGGGTGTAATAGCCCGGCCTGAGCGCACCGATGCGGCGCTCGACCGCGCCGCTCATCGCTTCGCCGAACGCCTTGACCGTTTCGAGCCGCACCCAGGAGCGCCGGCGCGAGGTGAAGGTCAGGATGCTGTGGTGATCGCCGCAGGCCGACAGTCCATGGGCGAGCACGAGCAGCGCCTCCTTCTCGACGTCGAGCACGCGATAACCATTGACCCAGGCATCGGTCGAGAGCGAGACGTCGACCAGCAGCGTGACCGCGAGATCGTGGCCTTGCGGCCGCATCGCCATATGCACGCGATCAAGACCGGCACCATTGCCGCCGGCGCGCAGATCACAGCGCGCACGCACCAGCGCGTCGAGGTCGAGATCGTGGCCGTCGGCCTGCGCACGCATCAATTCGTGACGCGGCCGCAGGATTTCGAAGCGGCGGCGGACCTGGCGGATGTGCCGGCGCATGGTCTCGTCGGGCGTCCAGATTTCGCCTGTTTCGGAAGCTGGTGCGGCGAGCACGCGGCAATGATCGGGTAGATAGGAGCCGCTGCGATAATCCCATTCGGGATAGGAGAGGTCCGCGTTCAACCGCGAGGCATCGAGCGCTTCCGGCGGCAAATCGAGATCGAATTTGAGGCGGCTCGCCGGCTGACCGCTGCGGCGGGTGAGCGTGATCTCTTCCAGGTCGTCGGCTGCCTTCTGCGCATCCTCGTCCTCGCTGTCGTCGGCCGGACGGTCGACATTGACCATCTCGGCCATGGCAAGGATCTTTTCGAAACGGTTGAGCACGAAGGGATCGCGGCGACTGGCGCCGTCCCCGCGCTCGCGCACGGCGAAACGCTTGCGATTGTCCTGGTCTGCCGGCACCGCGGCCGGCGCGCCCTCGTCCTCGCCCGCAGTGGCCGGCGACAGCGCGCGCGTCCAGCAATCGCCCCAGAGCGGACACGGCAGAATCGAGCGATAGCCCGGCGGCGCGCTGTCCGGCAGCGCTCCCGTCCCCATCATCGCCGGCCACAGCTTGCCCTCAGGTGGCACATCAGCGCCAAGCAGAGCGAGCACGATCTGCTCCATGTCCTGCTCGATCCGTGGCAACGGGCGGTGCGGCCGCGCCATGGCGGTGGCCGCGGCCAGCCGGCCGTACTCTTCTGCAAGGCCCGGACATTCGGTGAGCACCAGCACCGCGATCTCGCTGGCGCGCCGCAGCATCAAGAGATCGCGCCGCAGCGGATCGGCCTCCGCGATCGCCTCAGTAGGCGCAAACGCGAACCACGCCGCGAGCCAGCGGTACAGCGCGGCGTTCAGTTCGCGGTCGGCGAATATCGCGATGCTGTCGGGCAGGAAGATCGTCGCGGCATCGCGCCCCGGCTGCTCCAGCCGCTCGTCGCCGAGCCCGATGCGCTGGCGCCAGCCGAGCCGATGCCCCGCCCTACGGGCAGTCGCGCTGGCGATCTGCACGCCGGTCTCGCCGCCGAACGCGCGAAACATGGTCGCGATCCGGCCGCGCACCTCCGCGAGCGACACGGCGTGCTCGGCATGAACAGGATAGCTCGCGGTCCCGCCGACCAGGCGATGCCAGGCCCGGCCGACCGTTTCTTCAAGCTCGAGGAAATCGAGCATCACATCACCTTCAGGAGATCACGGCGCGCGCGACGTCGAGCAGCGCGGTCTTGACGTCGGCGTCGTCGGTCAGCGGTTCGATCATGGCTGCCAACACGGCATCGGCAATCGAGGCCCCGGCTGCAATCATCGTGGCGCAATAGACGACGAGACGGGTCGAAACGCCCTCCTCCAGATCGTGGCCCTTCAGCGCGCGCAGCCGGCCGGCCAGCGCCACCAACGGCCGCACGTAATCAGGCGCGAGCCCGCTCTCGGCCGCGACCACCGCGATCTCCTGCTCCGGCGGGAGGAAGCCGAACTCGATGGCGACGAAGCGCTGGCGCGTCGACGGCTTCAGCGCCTTCAGCAGCGTCTGGTAGCCGGGATTGTAGGAGACGACGAGCATGAAGCTGCTCGGCGCCGCGATCTCCTCGCCGGTGCGCTCCAGCGGCAGGATGCGGCGGTCGTCGGTCAGCGGATGCAGCACCACAGTGACATCCTTGCGCGCCTCCACCACTTCGTCGAGATAGCAGATGCCGCCATCGCGCACCGCGCGCGTCAGCGGACCGTCGGTCCATACGGTGTCGCCGCCCCTCAAGAGATAGCGGCCGGTGAGATCGGCGGCGGTGAGATCGTCGTGACAGGCAACGGTGTGGAGCGGCAGCCCCAGCCGCGTCGCCATATGCGCGACAAAGCGGGTCTTGCCGCAGCCGGTCGGCCCCTTCAGCAACACCGGCAGCCGATGCCGCCAGGCGTGCTCGAACAGCGCGCATTCGTTGCCGCTCGCGACATAGGCCGGGAGTTCGGGCGCGGGGGCCGCCAGGGCGTGAAGTGCTGCTTTCATGATCCTTCTCCGAAAATCGGTTTGACAAGGCGGCCGCGACGTTCGCGGCCGCCTTCGCATTCACTCGGCCGGCTGCAACGCAGCCGGGATCGTCACCGGCTTCTCGCGGCCCGGCACCAGCACGGCCCAGACGAACATCAGCGCGGAGATCGCGACGAACACGCCGGAGCCGAGCCGCACCCAGTAAAAGAAAGCGAGCTGATCCTGCACGTCCATGTAACTCTGGCCGAGCACGCGCTGGAGATGGACCTGGATCACGCCAGCAAAGGTCAGCGCGAAGGTCATGGTCATCATGGCCGTGCACATGATCCAGAAGCTTGCCATCGAGAGCCACTGGTTATAAGGCGCGCGTCCCTTGATCTGCGGGATCGCGTAAGCCATCACGGAAAGATTCAGCATCACATACGCGCCGAAGAAGGCGAGATGGCCGTGCGCGGCGGTGACCTGCGTGCCGTGGGTGTAATAGTTCACCGAGGACAGCGTGTGCAGGAAACCCCAGACGCCCGCTCCGAGGAACGCCATCACCGAGCAGCCGACCGACCACAACAGTGCGGCGCGGTTCGGATGCTTGCGGCCGGCCTTCCAGGTCATCTGCACGGTGAAGATCACCATGGTGAAGAAGGGTGCGACCTCGAGCGTGGAGAACAGCGAGCCGATCCACTGCCAGTAGCCGGGCGCGCCGATCCAATAGAAGTGGTGGCCGGTGCCGAGGATGCCGGAGAACAGCGCTAGCCCAATGATGACGTAAAGCCACTTCTCCACCACCTCGCGGTCGATGCCGTTGAGCTTGATCATCAAGAAGGCGAGCACGGAGGCCATGATCAGCTCCCAGACGCCCTCGACCCAGAGATGGACGACGTACCACCAGTACATCTTGTCGACGGCGAGGTTGGCCGGATTGTAGAAGGCGAACAGGAAAAAGATCGCAACGCCCCACAGGCCGAACAAAAGGATGTTGGTGACCGTGGTCTTGCGGCCCTTCAGCGCCGTCATGGTGACGTTGAACAGGAACATCAGGCAGACGACGACGATGCCGACCTTGATGATGAAGGGCTGTTCGAGGAATTCGCGGCCCTCGTGGTAGTGGAAGAGATAGCCGACCACGGCCACGCCAGCGGCGCCAAAAAACATCCAGAACTGGATCTTTGCCAGCAGCGGGCTGTACAGCTCGGTCTCGGTCTCCTCGGGCAGCAGGAAGTAGGTCGCGCCCATGAAGCCAATCAGCGACCACACGATCAGCGCGTTGGTGTGGATCATCCGGACGATGTTGAACGGCAGGATGACCGACAGCGTGTTGGGCAGGACGTAGATGGTTCCGGCGAGCAGGCCGAACAGGACCTGGGCCAGGAACAGCGTCAACGCGCCGTAGAAATACAGCATCGCGACTTTCTGGGTCTGATATTTCATCTCGGGTTCTCTCTGTCTTGAAAGAGGCAAGGTCTTGAAAGAGACAGGCGCGCTAGCCCGCCTTGTTCGGCGGCCATTCCTGGCGCTTGATCTTGCTGGTCCATTGCAGGAAGTCGGCGAGGTCGTTGAGCTCCTGGTCGGTGAGGTTGAACTGCGGCATCTGCCGCCGCCCTTCCGCGCCCGAGGGCTGCGATTGCATCCAGGCCTTCAGCGTCTCGCGCGCCGCGGCCGGATCCTCGTTGCCGCCCCAGCGGTCCCAGACGTTGCCGACTTCAGGTGCGAAATAGGCGCCCTCGCCGAGCAGCGTGTGGCAATTGATACAGGAGTTCTTCTCCCAGACATGCTTGCCGCGCGCGACCGACGACGTCAGCGTCGATGCATCCGTCGAGGTCGTGGCCATGTAGTAGTGGCTGTGCGCCGTCAGCCCTAAGAAGATGGCGAAGAAGAAGGCCGAGCCGCCGTAGAAGACGTTTCGAGCCGCCGACTTGGTCAGGCGTTCAGCCATTGCCAATCCTTTCCGTTGTGAATTCAGCCGTGAGGAAGCGGTGATGCTGTATCTTGCCTGTTAGCGCGGACGGGTCTTTGTCGGGGCGCAATGAACGCTCGCGTCGACCGCGTCAGATCAGGGCGATGACGGCGGAGGCGAGCCAGGCGAACAGCGGCACGATGATGATCCAGGCACCGACGAGACCGCGCCACAGCGCGGGCACGGCGCGCAGATCCATGAAGTCGAGCGCGATCCGGCGGCCCTTGACGGCGGCCAGCGACAGCAGCACGGCGTTTCCGAGCAGCGGACGCGGCATCAGCGGCGGAAGCAGGATGGTCGCGAGTGCGAGGCCGATCAGCACGATCCAGGTGATGTCGAGGCGATCCGGCATCGTCACCGCGCCAGATAGAGAATCGGGAACATGACGATCCAGACCAGATCGACCATGTGCCAGAAGGCGGCGCCCGTCTCGACGCCCACTGTCTCGGCGCGGCGGCAGACCACGGCGAGGATGATGATGCCGAGACCAACATGTAGGAGATGGAAGCCGGTCAGCAGGAAGTAGAGCGTGAAGAACGGGCTGGTCTCCAAGCCAATGCCGCGCCCGATCTCCTCGGCATATTCAGCCAGCTTGATCGCGATGAAGAAGCCGCCGAGCGCCATCGCGATCAGGAGCCAGCGGCGTGATGTCCGCTTCTCGCTCGCCCGCGCGGATTTCGTCGCCCGGGCCGCGGCCCAGCCGCTGGTCACCAGCACCACGGTATTGAGGCCCGCGAGGTTCGAATCGAGCGCTGCCTGCCCCGTCGCAAACACCGCGGGATGGATCGCGCGGGCGACCACGAAGGCGCCGAGAAACAGGCCGAAGGCGACGAGCTCGCTGAAGATCAGCACCCAGATCATGGGATCGCCGGGGAGATCTTCCAAAATTCCCCAGCCGGTTCCCTCTTGTTCGCAATCGGCCGCAGACATCGTCTTTCCGGATCAGGACACCAGTCAGTCTTAGCTCAGCCGTCCTGTTCGGAATTTGTTGCAGAACAAACTGGGGATCGCCGGCGGAGATGTTTGCGCCGACGCAATGTCCGGTTCGCTCGATCGCGGTACGAACCGGCTCAGGATTCCCAGGGAGCGGCGAGCGACGACATGAGCGATGCACAGATCGGGCTGATGACCGCGACACCCATCATCATCGCCTTCGCCATCGCGCTCCGGCGCATGGGCGTGTTGTCGACGGTCGCGACGGTCTCGGCGGTGAGCCTTTCCGTCGCGATCGCGACGGTGCTGTTCACGACACAATAATTCGGACGCCGCGGATCGGGGGCGCGATCAGCTCGCGCCGGATCGCCGATTGGGCGCCGTTCTCGGCAGGACCAACTGAAACCGCGTGCCCTCGCCGGGCTGGCTTTCGAGCCGGAGCTGTCCGCCCAATCGGTCCACGACGATGCTGTGCACGATGTGCAGGCCGAGGCCGCTCGCCCCGTCATGCCGGCGTGTGGTGAAGAAGGGATCGAACGCCCGCCGCTCCACGTCGGGCGCCATGCCGCAACCGTCGTCGGCAAACAACAGCTCTATATGCCTGTGGCCTGCCGCGCGGAGCGAGACGTCGATCTTCCCTCCTCCGCTGCCGGAGAAGGCATGCGTCATCGCGTTGACGGCGAGATTGGTGAGCACCTGACCGAACGGACCAGGATAGCTGTCCATGGCCAAATTTGGCTCGCAGCTCAGGCCGAGCGTGACGTCGCGCGTGCGCAGCTGCCGCTCGAACTGGGAGAGAACCTGGCCGGTCAATTCGCCCGCATCGAAGCCGCGCCGGTGTGACTGGGTCTGATCGGCCGCCACCTGCTTGAAGGACTGCACCCGTTCGGCGGCGCGGCCGAGATTGGTGACCAGCTGCGCCGAGGCATCGCCCACCAGCTCCAGAAAGCCCGTCAATGTCGAACGCTTGAGACTGCCTCGCGCGACCTCCGCGGCGAACTGCTCGGCCTTGCGTTGGAGCGTCGAGGCGACCGTCAGGCTGCTGCCGAGCGGCGTGTTGATCTCGTGCGCGACACCGGCGACCATGCGCCCGAGCGCCGCCAGCTTTTCCGCCTCGATCAGAGTGTCCTGGATATCACGCAAATGACGAAGCGCGGTCTCCGCGGCATCCCGGGCACTGCGGATCTCCCGCTCGGCGCGCTTCCGCTCGGTGATCTCCTCCGCTGCCACGTTGACCGCGACGATTTCGTCGTTCGGCATGCGCAGCGGATGCCAATAGGTGACCCAAGAGCGCTCCTCGACCTGGTCGGCCCGCTGCCCTGCCACCTCGATGCCGATCACGGGCTCGCCGGTCTCCATGATCGAACGGACGATCTGTTCGACGGACTCCGCCAAGGCTGGCACGCAATCCCTGACCGTATGCCCGAGATGGCCCTCGACGGATATGCCGCAGATTTCGGTCAGGCGCTGGTTGATCAGCAGGTAGCGGCAGTCCGGTGACAGACAGGCGAGCCCGATCGGGGCGGTGTCGTAGATCAGCTGCAACGCCGGCAACGTCGAGACCAGCATCACCTCCGAAGCCGGCGATGACCTCACTGTACGCGTCACTCAGGTTCCCCGCGATCCCTTGCGCCAACCGCATGAAATTCGAGCGAAACTGGTTGCCGGTTGATCTAGATCAAGAAGACGCGCCGGCACCTCTCGTTCCGAGGCTTTGACGTGAAGCGACTTTCAAAACAGAACAAAGGCCCCGATCAACAAACCTGCAGCAAAGGACCAGAGCCCCAGGGTGCAGACGGAAACGATGCGCACGAGGATGCGAAGCCGCCCCTCAAATTCGTCGTCCGTCATCTCGCGGATATGAGCCGCCACTGGTGCTGCCCTGCCCGTGCCCCCGCTCGGCCCCGGATCTAGACCCCAAATCATGGTCATCGCGAGGCATCGGACCCGGTCGCGATGCCGATGCCGTGATCGAAATCTGGCGCGGCCGGCGCCAGAATCTCACCTCCGCGACGTGATTTTGCGCCTACCGCCGCTGATTATACACATCGATGCACACCGCCCCGAGCAGCACCAGGCCCTTGATGACCTGCTGATAATCGATGCCGATGCCCAGAATGGACATGCCGTTGTTCATCACGCCCATGATCATGGCGCCGACCACGGCGCCGCCGACGCGCCCGACACCGCCATAGGCCGAGGCGCCGCCGATGAAGCAGGCGGCAATGACGTCGAGCTCGAAGCCCAGACCTGCCTTTGGGGTCGCGGTGTTGAGGCGCGCGGCGAAGACGAGACCGGCGAGCGCGGCGAGCACACCCATGTTGACGAAGGTGAGGAAGGTCAGCCGTTCGGTCTTGATGCCGGACAGGCTGGCCGCCTTGGCATTGCCGCCGACCGCATAGATCTGGCGGCCGATCACGGTGCGGCGGGTGACGAAGCCGTAGAGCGCGATCAGCGCGCTCATGATCACCAGCACGTTGGGCAGGCCGCGATAGGTCGCGATCAGATAGGTGAAATAGAGCACGGCGCAGGCGAGCACGACACTCTTGCCGAGGAAGAACGCATAAGGCTCGACCTCGATGCCGTGCGACACTTCGCGCGCGCGGCTTTTGGCGCTGGCGTAGACCAGGCCGAGCGCAAGTACCGCGCCGATCAGCATGGAGGTCGGATGCAGCGTTCCGGCCTCGGGCAGCAGCTCCGGAATGAAGCCCGACGACAGTTTCTGGAAGGTCGACGGGAACGGTCCGAGCGACTGGCCCTGCAACACCGCGAGCGCCAATCCCTTGAACACGAGCATGCCCGCCAGCGTCACGATGAAGGACGGGATCTTGAAATAGGCCACCCAATAGCCCTGCGCGGCGCCGATGGCCGCGCCGACCGCGAGGCAGGCGATGAAAGCGAGCGTGTAGTCGACCTTGTAGGTCACCATGAGCAGGGCGGCGACGGCGCCGACAAAGCCCGCGACCGAGCCGACCGAGAGGTCGATGTGGCCGGTGACGATCACCAGGAGCATGCCCAGCGCCATGATGACGATATAGCTGTTCTGCAGCACCAGATTGGTCAGGTTGAGCGGCTGGAGCAGCGTACCGCCGGTCATGACCTGGAAGAACAGCATGATCGCAACCAGCGACATCAGCATGCCGTAGTTGCGCAAATTGTTCTTGATGAAGCTGCCGTGCCGGCGCTCCTCGGGCAGCGAAACCGTCTTGTCGGTCATGGCCGCTCACCTCCCATCTCCGCGGCCTCAGCCGCGCTGTTTCCATTGCTTCGTTCGTTGCGCATGATGGCGCGCATGATCTTTTCCTGTGTCGCATCCGCGCCCTTGAACTCGCCGACGAAGGCGCCGTCGTTCATGACGCAGATGCGGTCGCAGATGCCGAGCAGCTCGGGCATCTCCGAGGAGATCACCACGACGCCGCGGCCGGCTTCCGCGAGCTCGTTGATGATACAGTAAATCTCGTATTTGGCACCGACGTCGATACCCCTTGTCGGCTCGTCCAGGATCAGGACCTTCGGGTCGGTCATCAGCCATTTCGACAGCACCACCTTCTGCTGGTTCCCGCCGGAGAGCTGCCCGGTCTCCTGGTAGACGTCGGAGCAGCGGATGCGCATCCGGTTGCGGTAATCGCTGGCGACTTTCAGCTCGGCGATGTCGTCGATCACCTTCCCTGGCGCGACCTGCTCGAGGCTGGCGAGCGTGATGTTCTTGCGGACGTCGTCGGCGAGGATCAGGCCGAGCTGCTTGCGGTCCTCGGTGACATAGGCAAGACCGGCATCGATCGCCGCGGCGACGCTCGGCAGCGCAATCTCCCGGTCCTCAAGCCGGATGCGGCCGCTGATATTGGTGCCCCAGGAGCGGCCGAACAGGCTCATGGCGAACTCGGTGCGGCCCGCCCCCATCAGCCCGGCGATGCCGACGACCTCGCCGCGTTTGACGCCGAAATTGACGTTCTTGATCACCTGCCGCTCGGGATGGATGGGGTGATAGACCGACCAATTCTCGACGGCCAGCACGGGCTCGCCAATCTTCGCGCTACGCTCCGGGAAACGGTGAGCCATATCGCGGTTGACCATGCTGCGGATGATGCGGTCTTCCTGGATCGGTTCGGCCCGGCAGTCGATGCTGTCGACGGTGCGGCCGTCGCGCAGCACGGTGATGTGGTCGGCGACCTTGGCGACCTCGTTGAGCTTGTGCGAGATCAGGATCGAGCCGATGCCCTGCTCGCGGAACGCCATCAGGCGCTCGAGCAGCGCGGCGCTGTCGGCCTCGTTGAGGCTCGCGGTCGGCTCGTCCAGGATCAGCATGCGGACGCGCTTGGAGAGCGCCTTGGCGATCTCGACCAGCTGCTGCTTGCCGACGCCGAGGTCGGTGATCAGCGTATCCGGCGACTCCCTCAGGCCGACCTGCGCCAGCAGCTCGCGCGTGCGCCGGTAGACCTCGTCGCGGTCGATGACGCCGAACTTCGACGGCGGATGCGACAGGAAAATGTTCTCAGCGATCGACATCAGCGGGATCAGCGCCAGCTCCTGGTGGATGATGATGATGCCGAGCGCCTCGGAATCGTTGATGTCGCGGAAGCGGCGCTCCTCGCCCTCGAAGACGATGGTGCCCTCGTAGCTGCCGGCGGGATAGACGCCGCTGAGAACCTTCATCAGGGTCGATTTGCCCGCGCCGTTCTCGCCGACGAGGGCGTGGATCTGGCCGGCCTCGACCGAGAAGTTGACGTCGCGCAGCGCCTGAACGCCGGCAAAGCTCTTGCTGACGTTGCGCATCTCCAGCATGGCGGTCATCGTGTCATGTCCCTAAATCACCGTCGTTCCGGGGCGCCCGAAGGGCGAACCCGGAACCTCGAGATTCCGGGCTCGATGCTACGCATCGCCCCGGAATGACGGAGAAGCAACTTTTACTGGAACTGCGACTTCTTGTAGTAGCCGCTGTCGACCAGCGTCTTCTCCCAATTGTCCTTGTACACCACGACCGGCTTGAGCAGATAGGACGGCACGGTCTTGACGCCGTTCTCGTAGGTCTTGGTGTCGTTGACGGCGACCTGCTTGCCGGCGAGCGCGGCATCCACCATGTCCGCAGTCACCTTGGCGAGATCGCGGGTGTCCTTGAAGATGGTCGAATACTGGTCGCCGCGCAGCATAGCCTTGATCGAGGGTACCTCGGCATCCTGGCCGCTGATGATCGGCATCGGCTGGTCGGCGCTGCCATAGCCGACGCCCTTCAGCGAGGAGATGATGCCGATCGAGAGGCCGTCATAGGGCGACAGCACCGCGTGGACCTTCTTGTTGCCGTAGTAGGCGCTGAGCAGATTGTCCATGCGGGCCTGGGCCGTGGCGCCGTCCCAGCGCAAGGTCGCGACCTTGTCCATGCCCATCTGGCCGGAGACGACGACGAGCTTGCCGCTGTCGATATAGGGCTTCAGCACGCTCATCGCGCCATTGTAGAAGAAGTAGGCGTTGTTGTCGTCGGGCGAGCCGCCGAACAGCTCGATGTTGAACGGACCCTTGCCCTCCTTCAGGCCGAGCCCCTGCACGATCGACTCCGCCTGGAGCACGCCGACCTGGAAATTGTCGAAGGTCGCATAATAGTCGACGTTCGGCGTGCCGCGGATCAGGCGGTCATAGGCGATCACGGTGATGCCTTTTGCCTTCGCCTGCTTGAGCACGTCGGACAGCGTGGTGCCGTCGATCGCAGCGATCACCAGCGCCTTGGCACCCTTGGTCACCATGTTCTCGACCTGCGAGAGCTGGTTCGGGATGTCGTCCTCGGCGTATTGCAGGTCGGTGTTGTAGCCGCGCTCCTTCAACACCTTGACCATGTTGTTGCCGTCATCGATCCAGCGCGCCGAGGACTTGGTCGGCATGGCGATGCCGACGGTTGCCTTCTCCTGTGCGGAGGCGGTGACGCCAGCTGCCAGCGTTGCAGCGCCGGCCAGCGCCAGCGCGAGAAATGTCGTCTTCAGTTTCAACATGCTTCACTCCCTTTGGGTGTCAGACTGGTTCTTCGTTTCGTCGAGAACTTGGGTGGATTGCCTCTGGCCTCCTATGCGAGCTTGACGTCGGGTTCCGCTCGGCCACGCGCGGATGCCTCCAAGAGAAAGGTGCAACCGGCTTGCGGATCGGCGGCGCGCGCTGCTGCGTCCATGTCCTGCCAGGCCGAAGTGACGAGCAGGCGCGACAGATCGGGGCCGACGAAGGCCGGGCAGCTCGACTGTTTTGCCGGCACGCTGAGCGTGCGCAGGTGTTCGCCCTGCGGCGAGTAGACGTCGATACGGCTCGCGCCCCAGCAGGCGTTCCAGATATTTCCATCGGCGTCGCACACCGAGCCATCGAGGCCGCCGACGCCGGTGTGGCGCAGCAGCACCTCCGGCTCACCGCGCGGCAGGCCGGTGGCCGGATTGAGCGGCACCGCGTAGAGCACGGCGCGCGCAGTGTCGGCGAAATAGCCGGTCGCGCCGTCAGGCGAGAAGCAGATCGAGTTCGGGATGCTGATGCCGGGAAACAGCGTCGAGATCTTGCCGCGATGGAACGCGTAGATCGCGCCGGCCCCGGCTTCCGCCTTGCGACCCATGGTGCCGATCCAGAACGTGCCGGACTGATGCACGCGGGCATCGTTGGAGCGCGTGGCGGGATTGTCGGCTTCGAGCGGACAGAGCGCGGTCATCGAGCCATCGGCGAGCTTGCGGATGTAGAGGCCATCTTCCGCGACGATCAGCTGACGCTCGGCGTCGATCCGCCCGAGCGCGCTCGCCATCCGGCCGAGATCATGAACGCGGATGCTGCGGCTGGCGAGATGCGCCTCGAACAGCCGTCCTTCGCGGATGTCGAACCACCACGCGGTGTCGGTGGTCACGTCATAGGTCGGCCCTTCGCCAAGGTGACACTGCTCGGCGGACAGGACGGAGGTCGGCACCTGTTCGATCATGGCGTCCTCACTGTGAAGCGATAGACGGTGTGATGCCGATAGACTTGGCCGGGATCGAGGCGCGGGCTTGGAAAATCCGGCCGGTTCGGCGAATTGGGCCACATATGCGGTTCGAGACACATGGCGTCCGATTGCCGAATGAGCTTGTCCCCCTTGCCCGAGATCGTGCCGTCGAGATAGTTGCCGGAATAGACCTGAAGCCCCGGCTGATTGGTGAACAGCTCCATGATGCGCCCCGAGCGCGGCGCCTCCAGCCGCGCCGCGAGCGCAAGCTTGCCGTCACGTCCAAGGCAATAGGTATGGTCGTAGCCCCTGCCGTTGCGCAATTGCTCGTGGCTGTCGCGGATGCGCGCACCGACGGCCTGCGCGTCGCGGAAGTCGAACGGCGTGCCCGCCACCGCGCGTGGCGGCTCGGGCAGCGGAATGGCGGTGGGATCGATGGCGAGGAAGTGCTCGGCCGCGACCGTCAGCTTGTGATCGAGAATGGGCGTGCCCGAGGTCGCGCCTTCCAGGTTGAAGAAGCTGTGGTTGGTGAGGTTGACAATGGTCGGACGGTCCGTCCGTGCTTCCATCATCAGCGACAGCTCGGCCGGGCCAGTGACGCGATAGGTCAGGCGGACCTCGAGCTTGCCGGGATAGTTTTCCTCGCCGTGCGGGCTCGTGTACGTCAGCGTCACTGCGGGCTCGGCGCCATCGTCGATCCCGCCGATGTCCCACAGCTTGCGATCGAAACCGTCCAGGCCGCCATGCAAGGCGTTCGGGCCGTTGTTGACGGGGAGCTGGAAGGTCTCGCCATCGAGTGAAAACTGTCCCTTGGCGATACGGTTGGCGTAGCGGCCGACGGTGGCGCCGAGAAACTTCCGCTCGGCGAGATAGCCGGCGAAGGCGTCATGGCCGAGCACGACGTCGTCGGTGCCACCCTTGGCGTCCGGCGCGATTAGCGCCTGGATCACCGCGCCATGGGTGATGATGCGGGCTTCGAAACCACCCTCGCCGCGCAGCACGATACGCTCGACCTTGCGGCCGTCAGGCAGCGTTCCGAAGACGTCTCTTGTTGTTCTTGAGCCAACCATGTTCAGTCCACGAACGGTTCGACCAGGGTACGCTTGCCGAGCAGGAACGCGTCGGCGACGAGACGGAGCGGCGCCAGGTCGACGTCGCTCGTTCCGGTCGCGGTGAGTGCGACGAAGCGCCGATATAGCTCGCGATATTCCTCATCGGGCGCCTCGGCAACAACCTTGCCATCGAGCGCCATGATCCTGCCGCCCCGGGACAGCGTCATTTGCCCCTCGTCGGTTTCGACCAGGATATCCCAGCTCTGAGGCCCGGTCTGGCGGAAATCGAACTCGGCGGTAACAGGGAGGCCATCGATGTCGGTCAGCGTCAGGTACGCGGCGATCGGCGCCTGGCAATTGGCTGGAAATGCGAGCTCGGCCGCGGTGACGAAGACCGGCTGCGGCAGGATCCGGGTCAGGATCGACAGCGCGTTAATGCCGGGGTCGAACACGCCGAGCCCGCCTGGTTCCCAGATCCAGGCCTGCCCGGGATGCCAGACGCGGACGTCTTCTTTCCAGTTGATGTGCACCGATTTGAGCCGGCGCGTGGCGAGCCATTCGCGCGCGGGCTCGACCGCCGGTGCGTAACGCGAATGCCAGGTCGCAAACAACGTCCGCTTTGCCTTCGCCGCCATCGCGACAAGCGGATCGAGCTCGGCAACGCCGGTGCCCGGCGGCTTCTCCAGCATCACGTGCTTGCCGGCCGCGAGCGCCGCAGCGGCCTGGGCGCGCCGCACCTGCGGCGGCGTGCAGAGTGAGACCGCATCGATCGGCGGTCCCTGCTCCAGCAGTTCTTCGACGGTGGCGAAATGCGGCAGCCCCGGCAGCGATGCGTTGCGGCTGGCGACGGCCGCGAGTGCCGCGCCCGGGACCGCGGCGATCGCACCGACATGCTGGTCGCGTGCGATCTTGCCGAAGCCGACGATGGCGATGCGAAGTTCGCTCACGCTTATTCTCCAGTATCTACCGATGGCAGCGGGTCCACCGGGGCGGTCTCGATCACCGTGCCCTCGTGACGGCGCATGCCGTTGTGAATGACGTAAATCATCGCCTCGGATGCTGCTTCCGCATCGCCCGCGGCGATCGCATCGACGATCTTCTGATGCCAGAGCAGCACGGTGTCGCGGTCCTCCGACTCGACCGGAGCACTGAGCAGGAACGAGGCGCGAAGCGCGGCCTCAATCACGTGCCCGATCGAGCGCATGAACAGGTTGCCGGACGCACGCGCCACGGCAACGTGGAGCGCGAGGTCGGCATCGGCGAAGCCGACCGAGTCGGAGGCTTCGCGCCGCATGCGCTCCATGCTGCGGCGAAGCTCGGCGATGTCCTCCTCGGACCGCTGCACTGCGGCGAGCATCGCCGCGCGCGGCTCGACCGCGAGACGGATTTCGGCGAGGTCGTTGAGGAAGCGCTTGTCGATACCGGCGTCGAGATGCCAGGCTAGCACGTCGGCATCGAACATATTCCAGGCGCCGCGCTCGCGCACGACGGTACCGACGCGCGCCTTGGTGCTTAGCAGCCCCTTGGCGACCAGAGTCTTGACGCTCTCGCGCAGCACCGGCCGCGACACGCCGAACATCGCAATCATCTCGGCATCGCCGGGCAGGCGCGTTCCCTCCGCATAGCGGCCGGCGATGATGTCAACGCCGATCGAACGCGCCACTTCCGCGTGGTTGGAATGGGCCCGCCGGGTCGGAATGACGACGATACGCGAGGTCATGAGACGGCTCCCGCACGCTTCGCCAGCGGCCGGCGCGCCAACACGACCAGCCCCTGCTGCAACGCGATGAAAGCGAACAGTAGCACGCCGGTTGCGATCTTGGTCCACCAGCTCGACAGCGTGCCGTCGAAATTGATGTAGGTCTGGATCAGGCCCTGGATCAGCACGCCGAGGAAGGCGCCGATCACCGAGCCCTGCCCGCCCGTCAGCAGCGTGCCGCCGATCACGACCGCCGCGATGGTGTCGAGCTCGACGCCGACCGCCGAGAGTGAATAGCCGGCGCTGGTGTAGAACGAGAACACGATGCCGGCGATGCCTGCGAGCAGACTCGACAGCATGTAGATCTTGATCGTCATCTTGCCGACCGCGACACCCATCAGGCTCGCCGTCGTGCGGCTGCCGCCGAGCGCATAGACATTGGCGCCGAACCTCGTCAGATGCAGCAGCAAGGCGCCGCCGATCACGATGACGAGCATGATGATCGCGATCGCCGTCAATCGTCCGCCGCCGGGCATCCGCAGCGCGAAGTCAGACACGCAGCCATGGCGCTGGCCGCAAAGAGGGCTTTAGAGGTCATCAGGCGTGTCTCCCAAGAGTGATCTTGTGTTTATCTCGGGCGCCGATTGGTAGCATAACACCCGCAGGCGCGGCCTTTTGGGGCAGCGGGAGGCACTATTTCACGGAAGATGGGTTCCGTATAGTCATATTATTTGACTATTAGGTGAAATGATCCGGACTTGAGGGATGACCGCGCGGATAACACGCTAAGCGCGATTATGTTCCACAGATGCAACGCGGGGATGAAGGAAAATCTGTGGGGTGGTTTGCGTGCCCAGCAATGCGTCATGCCCGGGCTTGTCCCGGGCATCCACGTTCTTTGTGCCGCAAGCAAGACGTGGATGGCCGGGACAAGCCCGGCCATGACGAAGCCGCAAGCAGACGCAAGGAAAAGCGCTAAATCAGCTTCCGCTGCGCCAGGTTCTTCATCAGCGCGCCGATGCCGAACGTCCAGGGCTCGCACTCGTCGCTGGTGCGCATGCGGTTGACGAGCTTGCCGAGCTGGGGCGCGGCGATAGTGACGATGTCGTCGCGCTTGTGGGTGAACCCCTGCCCCGGCGCGTCGCGATCCTTCACGGGCGCGAACATCGTGCCGAGGAAGAGAACGAAGCCGTCAGGATATTGATGGATCTTGCCGATGGTCTGCGCGACGAGGTCGGTCGGATCGCGGCTGATCTTGCTGATCGAGGAATGGCCGTCGAGGATGAAGCCGTCCGAGCCCGTCACGTTCAGGCTGATGTCAAGCTTCCTCGCGTCGTCGAGCGTGAAGGTGTCGTCGAACAGGCGCAGCAGCGGGCCGATCGAACAGGACGCATTGTTGTCCTTGGCCTTCGACAGCAGCAGCGCCGAGCGGCCCTCGAAGTCGCGCAGGTTCACGTCATTACCGAGCGCGCCGCCGACGATCTTGCCGCGGCTGGAGGCGAACAGCACCAGCTCGGGCTCGGGGTTGTTCCAGGTCGACTTCGGATGCAGGCCGGCATCCATGCCGGTGCCGACCGAGGACAGCGTCGGCGCCTTGGTGAAGACCTCGGCATCGGGGCCAATGCCGACCTCGAGATACTGGCTCCAGGCGTTCTGATCGATCAGCACCTGCTTCAGGTGCATCGCCTGGTCCGAGCCCGGCTTGAGCTTCGACAGATCGTCACCGATCAGCCGCGTCACCTCTTTGCGGATCGCTTCGGCCGACGCGGGATTGCCCTTCGCGCGCTCCTCGATCACGCGCTCCAGCATCGAGATCGCGAAGGTGACGCCGGCCGCCTTCAGTGTCTGGAGATCGACCGGCGCGAGCAGCCACGGCTTCTTGGGATCGCGACCATCGGGCGCCGTGTTGGCAACGATGGCTTCGAGATCGCCGATGCGCTCGCCCTTGACGGCAGCGAGCGCCTTGGCCGGATCGTCCTCCTCGCAGAGCGCGCTGATGGTCGGGAATTTTGCCGTGACGTCGAACACGCCATCGCCGCGCACGGCGACCACGGCCGGACCATTGACCTGCGGCAGCCAAACGCGGCCGGCGAGCCTGCCGCGTGTTCCGTCCTCGGGGAGAAGGTCCTTTACCGTCAAAGTCGTCATGGCCGCGTCCTCGCTCTTGTCGGATCGGCCGCATTTACCCAACGGCCAACCAAGTTATCGAAAACCAATAACGGTCTGTCAGGGGAAGTCCACGGCCATTCGCTGGCGAATGTGATTTGATTTCGGTTTCGAATACGGGATGACGGTTTTGTAGAGTGGGCAAAGCGGAGCATGTCCACCACTCTTGGTCGAACGCTGAGACGAATGGTGGGCACGGCGCGTTCGCGCCTTTGCCCACCCTACGGCAGTCTCGCGTCCCTCACTTGAACCAATGCACCAGTGCGATGCTGATGCCGAGCAGCAGCATCAGCGACAGCGTCACGGCCGCCGTCACCCGGCCGCCGACATTGGCGAGCACACGGACGTCGACGCCCAGACCCAGCGCCGCCATCGAGACCACAGTGAGGAAGCTCGTGATCTTCGTCACCGGACCGACCACCGTGGCCGGCACGATTTCGAGGGAACGCAGGGTCGCGAGCGCGAGGAAGCCGAGGATGAACCAGGGGGCGAGACGAAAGAAGCCGACATTGGTCTTCTTGGCGCCGCTCTGCCAGCGCGAGGCGACGAGCGACAGGCCGACGACCACGGGCCCGAGCATCAGCACGCGCATCAGCTTCACAAGGGTGCCGATCTGCGTCGAGATGAGACCGGCCGGCACCGTCGCCGCCAGCACCTGTGGCACGGCGTAGACGGTGAGACCTGCGAGGATGCCGTATTGCGTGGCGGACAGTTGCAGCAGCGGGATCAGCAGCGGCAGGCCCAGCACCATCATCACGCCGAGGATCGCGGTGAAGGAAATCGACGAGGCGATCTCGTCATTGTTGGCACCGATGATCGGCGCCACCGCGGCGATCGCGGAATTGCCGCAGATCGAATTGCCGCAGGCGATCAGGATCGACAGCCGCGTCGACAGGCCGAGCATCCGGCTGATGCCGAAGGAGACGCAGAGCGCGACCACGACGACGGCCGCGATCGACGCCAGCAGCGCGATGCCCGAGGCGGCGATTGCGGCAAAGCTGATGGAGGCCCCGAGCAGCATGACCGCGACTTCGAGCAGCTGCTTGGCGCTGAAGGCGATGCCGGCCTGCCAGCGCGGCGCCGGCTTCCAGAAGCTGCGCAGCGCCATGCCGAGCAGGATCGCCATCACCAGCGCCTCGACATAGGGATGCTCGAAGACGCCGAGTTCCGCCCGCTCAAGCAGGGCCGAGACACCGGCCACGAGAATGCAGAGGAGAATGCCCGGAATCAGCGCCGCAATGCGGCTAACGGCGGTGGCCGGCTTGGAATCGGCCGGGTTGGATGCTTGATTCTGCGACACAAATTTCTCCCGGAGGAGAAGGATTTATACGCAGCGCGACCCGATTGGGAAATATGTTTTCAGCATAACAGGGCCGAGGGAAGTTCTGTCCTCGGCCCGGAATAATCCGGTTCAGAAGATCAGGCTTTTGGCCAGCGAGGCCACCCGGCTGAAGCCGTCATAGATGCCCGGCTCGAAGAAGGCGGCACGGGCGAGCACGATGCCGGCGACCAGCGACCAGAACAGCGTGGTGCCGGCCCGCAGCAGCATTTTTGACGCGCGCGACCGCGGCTGGGTGTCCGTTGCGGACACCAGTTGCTCGCCAAAGGGCTCAAATCCGGTGCGTTCCATGGCCGTCAATTCCATCAATCTCTGGCGGAAATGTCGTCGTTTCGGTCCAAAACAGCAATGGAAGTGATTGGCGTTTTTATCCTCCGGAGGGGAAACTCCTTCCTCCCGACGGCGGCAGGACAATAGTTTTCTTCTTTCGGCCTATTTGGACACCGGCGACGGGCCTAGAGGGCCAGATAGCGGCGACGGATGGCGTCGTTGGCCTTCAGCTCGCCGATTCCGGCGGCATAGACGATCTGGCCCTTATCGATGACCGTGGCGTGGCTCGCCAGCCCCAGGCAGAAATGCATGTTCTGCTCGGCGATCAGCACGGTCGAGCCGAGCTGGCGGAGCTGGCGTAGCAGCTCGCCGATCCGCTGCACGATGATCGGCGCGAGCCCCTCGCTCGGCTCGTCCAGCAGCAGCAGCGCCGGATTGCCCATCAGCGTGCGCGCGATCGCGAGCATCTGTTGCTCGCCGCCAGAGAGGCGCCCGGCGATGCGATGGCGCAACGGCTCCAAGAGCGGGAAGACCTCGTAAATGCGCTTGATCGGCCATTCGTCCTGGCCTTCCGGACCCTTCTTGCGACCGATGACGAGATTGTCCTCGACCGTGTGCTCCGGAAAAATCTGGCGATCCTCCGGAACGAAGCCGAGGCCGGCGCGCGCGATATGGTGCGGCTTCTGGCCGGAGATCACCGCGCCGCGCAGGCTCACTTTGCCCCGCCGCGGCGGCGCCAGGCCCATGATCGCCTTCATGGTCGTCGACTTGCCGGCGCCGTTGCGGCCGAGCAGCGCCATGGTTTCGCCCTGCCGCACCGAGAGGCCGACGCCGAACAGGATCTGGCTGGTGCCGTAATAGACGTCGAGATCGGCGACTTCGATGACGACGGCGCTCATGCGGCAGCTCCCGCATGTTCGGTGCCGAGATAGGCCTCGATCACCGCGCCGTTGTTGCGGATCTCGTCCGGCGTGCCGGTCGCGAGGATGCGGCCGTAGCACAGCACGACGATCTTCGGCGCGATCTTGAACACGATGTCCATGTCGTGCTCGATGAAGACGACGGTGATCTTCTGGCTCTCCCAGAGCTCCCGCACCTTGTCGATCATGCGCCAGCGCTCTTCCGGCCCCATGCCGGCGGTCGGCTCGTCCAGCAGCAGCACCTTTGGTTCGAGCACCAGCGCCAGCGCGATATCGAGCAGCTTCTGATCGCCATGCGACAGCGTCGCGGCGGTGCGGTTGCGTTTGCTCGCCAGTCCCAGCAGCTCCATCACATGTTCGGCGCGGTCGCGCGTCTCGGGCAGCGGAAAGCGCTTGTGCAGCACCGCCGACGAGCGTTGATCGGCGCTGACGGCTGCTAACATTGTCTCCTGCACCGTCAGCGATTTGAAGATGCTCGCGACCTGGAAGGCACGGCCGATGCCGTGACGCACGATCTCCGGCGGCGAGCGGCCGGCGAGATCGACGCCGTCGAGCAGCACCTGGCCGGAATCCGGCCTCAGCGCGCCGGTGATCAGGTTGAAGAAGGTGCTCTTGCCGGCGCCGTTCGGACCGATCACGGCGGTGAGCGAGCCGTCGGGGAAATCGAGCGAGACGTCGTTGGTCGCCTTCACGCCGCCAAAGGACTTTGCGAGGTTGCGGATCTCCAACATGACTAGCGCCCCTCGCCCGCGTCACGCCGATGCGCGAACCATTCGGCAACGAAATCGAGCAGCCCTTTGCGCAGGCCCAGCGCGAAGAACAGAATGACGATCCCGAGCACGATGCCGTGGTACTCGGTGAAGCGCGTGACGGTGTCGTTGAGCAGCAGCAGCAGCACGGTGCCGACCATCGGCCCCAGGAAGGTCGAGACGCCTCCGAGCATGTTGATGAAAATGCCCTCGCCCGAGATGGTCCAATAAGCGAATTCCGGATAAGCGCCGGAGACGAACAGCGCCATCACCATGCCGCCCATCGACGCGAACAACGCCGCCAGGACGAAGACAGTGAGTTTTGCGCGCCAGACGTCGATGCCGAGGAAGCTCGCGCGCGCGGCGTTGTCGCGGATCATGCGCAGCGTGTAGCCGAACGGCGATTGCGCGATCTGGCGCATCGCGAGCAGACCGAGGATCAAGAGCGCACAGCTCGCGACATAGAGATGGACGTGGTTGGCGAGATCGATGCCGAGGAAGACCGGGCGCGGAATACCGCCGCGCAGACCCTGGTCGCCGCCGGTGAAGGACGCCCAGGAGAGGATCGTCGAATGGATCAGCATCTGGAACGCGAGCGTGACGAAGGCGAAGTAGATCTCCTTCAGCCGCACGCAGATCGCACCGATGATGGCTGCGATGACCGCGGTGATCGCCAGTGTCGCAACGAAGGCGACCGGGATGGGCACGCCGAGCTTCTGCATGATGAGGCCGAAGCTGTAGGCGCCAAGGCCGAAGAACATGCCGTGGCCGAACGAGGTCAGGCCGGTGTAGCCGACCAGCAGATTGAGCGAGGTCGCGAACAGGCCGTACGCCGAGCAGCGAATAACGAAATCGAGCAGCGCCTTGCTGCCCGTGAACAGCGGCAGGCTTGCCAACACCGCGAAGGCAATCAGCGCGATCAGCACGTCGCGATAACGATGAAGCGCCGCGCCGCTCCGCACCGGTGCCAGCGTTTCGGCGCGCCCGGCCTCCAGCTCGGTCATGCCGCCTCCTTGCCGAACAGGCCGGTGGGTTTGGAGACCAGCACGATCACCATGAAGAGATACATCAGGCCTTCCGTGAACAGCGGAAAGCCGAGCGAGCCGAACGAGCGGATCAGGCCGAGCAGCAGCGCACCGATCAGCGCCCCCAGGATCGAGCCCATGCCGCCGATCACGGTGACGATGAAAGATTCGATCAGCACCGAAAATCCCATGCCGGGGGTCAGCGAGCGCACGGGCGCGGCGAGTGCCCCGGCAAGCCCCGCCAGCATGCCGCCCAGCGCGAACACGCCGCCATAGATCAGGCCGGTATTGATGCCGAGCGCAGAGACCATGCCGGGATTATGTGCGGCGGCGCGGATCACCTTGCCGATGCGTGTGCGCGACAGGCCGGCACCAAGTACGACCGCCGCAAGCAGCGCGACGCCAATCAGCAGCAGATAATAAGGTGGCACCACGCCGCCGGCGATGAAGAGCGGCATCACCTGGAACGCCGACGGCATGCCCATCGACCTGAATTCAGGCCCCCAGATGATGCGCACGACATCGTCGAAGATCAGCACGAAGGCGTAGCAGACGAGGAGCTGCATCAGGACGTCGGCGCCATAGACGCGACTCATGAAGACGCGCTCGAAGATCAGGCCGAGGATGGCGGTGCCGGCCGCGCCGGCCAGCATCGCGAGCGCAAAGCTGCCGGTGAGCTGATAGGCCGTCATCGCAAAATAGGCGCCGAACATATAGAAGGCGCCGTGGCTGAAATTCACCACTTTCAGCACGCCGAAGATCAGGGTGAGCCCGACCGCGACCAGGAACAGCAGCATGCCGATGATGAGGCCGCTGGTGGTTTGCGTCACCAGGCAGGCGGAGCTGGCGAGACAGCCGGCAAGCGCATCGAGATCCACAGGAGCACCTTCTTTACGGCGCGGAAAACGAAACCAAGGCGGAGACGGTCATCCATCTCCGCCCTGCGCGTGATCAGGTGTAGCCCTTGCTCTTCTTCCACTCGGCTTCGAGCTCGAAGATGGTCTTCCAGTCGCCGGCCTTGACCTCCGGCACATAGGGCTCCTGCGGGATCGTGGTGCCCCAGCCGATGGCGTAGCCGACCAGGGTGTGGTCGTCGCCGCGCATCGTCACTGTGCCGTCGGCGCCGAACGGGCACTTGATGGTGAGACCCTTCAGCGCCTCCGCGATCTTCTTGCCGTCGGCGGAGTTCGCCTTCTTCGCGGCTTCCGCCATCAGCATGATGGCGGTGGCGTTCTCCCACGACCAGTTGGTCGGATATTCATTGTACTTGGCCTTGTAGGCGTCGCCCCAGGCGGCATTCTCCGGCGTGGTCGGGAACGTCTTGATGTAGCGGTTGCCGGAGTGGATGCCCTTGGGCAGGTTCTTCACCACGGTGAGCGCGGTGTAGTCGGCCATGTTGACCGCGAACACCTCCATCTGGCCGAACATTGCGTAGATGTTGGCCTGGTCGATGTAGGAGGTGAGATCGCCGCCCCACAGGCAGGAATAGAGCGCTTGCGGTTTGGCCTGCAGGATCTTGGTGACCACCTCGGTATAGTCAGGCTGAAACAACTTCGGCCAGGACTCGCTGATGATCTCGACCTCGGGCGCGAAGCGCTTCAGGTACAGCGTGAACTCCGCCGTGGTGTCGCGGCCATAGGCATAGTCGGGCGAGCAGGTCGCCCATTTCTTCAAGCCCTTCGCCTTGGCGATCGCTGCGGCATAGCTGCCGCCGACGATGGAATCGTGCACGCCCTGGCGCGCGGTGCGGAACGCATTGGGAATGTGCTGCTTGGGGTCCGCGGTGAGCGACGAGGTCTCCGAATTGGTGTGGATGCAGAACACGCCGAGATCGCGCGCAACCTCGTGGACCGCGAAGGCGCCGGAGGAGGCTTCGGCGTCGATCATCAGCTCGCAGCCATCGGTGTTGACGAGCTCGCGCGCGACGCGGGCGGCTTCCTGCGGCTGGCCCTTGGAGTCGCGGATCACCATCTCGATCTGCCGGCCGGCAAGGCCGCCAGCGGCGTTGACTTTCTCGACCTCGAGCATCACCGCGTTGCGGGACGAGGTGCCGAGCTGCGCGACACGACCTGACAGGATCGTCGGCATGCCGATCTTGATGGTCTTGGCTTGCGCACGCGCCACCCACGGCGCGGCAACACTCATCGCGCCGGCGCCCATCAGCGCCAGTGTTGAACGGCGGCTGATGCCCGGCGTGCGGGTTCTCGTCATTTTCCCCTCCCTCTTTCGGGTCGGCGTTCCAGTCCCTTGTCGAAGATCGTCTCGTCTCCGTGTTCCCAAGGATTTCAGAGGCAGGGGGTGACGTCAAGCCAAAGATGAATTATGAGTCAGAATTCATCAAGGTAGGAAACGAGGCCGGCAATCGGCCCGAAACCGCAGAATGATCAACCTTTCGAGCTTCATCGCCTTTCATGCCCGGCGAACGCCGGACCGGCCCGCGCTGAAATATCGCGGCGAGGAGATCCCCTACGCGACGTTCGATGCGCGCATCCGGCAAGTGGCTGGCTGGCTCGCGTCGCAGGGCATCGGCGCCGGCGATGTCGTGGCGGTGCTGATGAAGAACAGCGCGGCGTTCCTGGAGCTGGTGTTCGCCACCAGCCATCTCGGCGCGGTGTTTCTGCCGATCAATTTTCGCCTCTCGCGCGACGAGGTCGGCTACATCGCCGGCAATGCCGGCGCGCGGCTATTGATCGTCGACGAGGAATTGGCTGCGAACGCAGCGGGCGCGAAGGTCGTCGTGCTGAGCGAGGCCGCGCAGCAAAGCGTCACGCATCTCGCAGGCGATGCGTCGCCCGCGTCCATGCACGTCCGCGCGCGATCCGATCTGATGCGGCTGATGTACACGTCCGGCACGACCGACCGCCCCAAGGGCGTGGTGCTCTCGTACGATAATTTCTACTGGAAGTCGGCCGACCAGACGATCGCGCTCGGCCTCAGTGCCGAGACGCGCCTCCTCGTCGTCGGTCCGCTCTATCATGTCGGCGCCCTCGACCTGCCCGGCATCGCCGTGCTCTGGCATGGCGGCTTCATCCGCATCGAGCGCAACTTCGAACCTGAGACGGCGCTTGCGGCGATCGCCGAGGACAGGCTCAACGCCGCATGGTTCGCGCCTGTGATGACGACGGCAATGCTTACCTGCCCCACGCGCGATCGCTACGACGTCTCCAGCCTGAGATGGGCGATCGGCGGCGGCGAGAAGACGCCGGAGGTGCGCATCCGCGCGTTCTCGGAATTCTTCCGCAACGCGCGCTACATCGACGCCTATGGCCTCACCGAGACCGTCGGCGGCGATACTTTCATGGAGGCTGGTCGCGAGATCGAGAAGATCGGCTCGACCGGGCGCGCCATCGCCCATGTCGAGATCGAGATCCGCGACGAGGAGGGTAAGAGGCTGCCACCGAACGTCAATGGCGAGATCTGCCTGCGCGGCCCCAAGATCACGCGCGGCTATTGGAAGGATCCGGAGAAGACCGCATCGGCCTTCTTCGGCGACTGGTTCCGCAGCGGCGATATCGGCTATCTCGACGAAGAGGGCTTCCTGTATCTGACCGACCGTAAGAAGGACATGATCATCTCCGGCGGCGAGAATATCGCCTCCTCCGAGGTCGAGCGCGTCATCTACGATCTGCCTGAGGTGCGCGAGGTCGCCGTCATCGGCCTGCGCGATCCGCGCTGGGGCGAGCGTCCGGTCGCCATCGTCGTGCTCGCTGAAGGCGCGAGCCTCGAGCTCCCTGCCCTCACCGAGCACTGCCGCGCGCGACTGGCGAGCTTCAAGGTACCGAAACAGCTGATCATCCGCGACAGCCTCCCCCGCAATCCCAGTGGCAAGATCCTCAAGCGCGTGCTGCGCGCCGAGCTGGAGACTCCTGAATGACGCAGACGAACGCGAACGCCAAGGTGACCAAGCTCAACCGCGTCGAGCGCAACGCCTGGACCAAGCAGAAGATCTTTGACGCCGCGACCAAGATCGTCGGCAAATATGGCTATGCCGAAGCCTCCGTCGCTCGCATCACCGAAGAGGCCGGCGTCGCGCAGGGCACCTTCTACAACCATTTCGAGAACCGGCAGGAGCTGCTCGACCAGCTGCTGCCGAAGATCGGCCTCGACATGGTCGAGTTCATCCGCGCCCGCACCGGCACGGCGGATGCGGCGCTGCAGGAAATTTCGCGCTTCTCCGCCTTCTTCGACTTCATCCGCGAAGTGCCGGAATTCCTGCGCATCCTCAACGAGGCCGAGTTCTTCGCGCCCACCGGCTACCAGAAGCACCTCGACAACATCTCGACAGCCTATGTCCGCATTCTGCGTCGCGCGCGAACGGCAGGCGCGATTCACGATTACAGCGACGAGGAATTCGAGGCCATCGTCCACATGCTGATGGGCTCGCGCGGCTATCTCAGCCGCCGCTATTCCTATTCGGACGGCGGCGTCACCGCCGTGCCCGACCACGTCATCTCCGCCTATCGCAAGCTGATGACGCGCGGCCTCTTCACTGCATCCGGGGACACGCCATGAACATCGCATCTCCACACAAGCCGCTCGACCTCGCCTCGGCGATTGCCGAAGCCGACATCCGCTGCCTGCTGATGGTGCTGATGCACATGACGGGCGACGAGAAATGGCTCGAGCCGCCGTACCTGCCCAAGCGCGACATCCGCCTCATCCCCGACCCCGAGGCCGGCGTGCCCCGCGAGATCCAGGACGAGATCCGTGCCGCCGTGGTGACGCTCTTTGCCGGTGGCACGCCAAAACCTGTCATTACCGATCCCGGCGAGGAGCTGCTGCTCAGGATGATGCGCGCCTGCCTCGGCGAGAACGTCGCGCCGGAATATGCGCCGCTGATGCGCGAGGAGATGGGCTTTGTGCCGCGCGAGGCGCGCTGGACCAAGCGGCCCGCCGACGAGAAGCTTGCGGAGCAGCACGTGCTGATCGTCGGCGCCGGCGTCTGCGCCATCGCGCTGGGCGTCGCGCTTGGCCATCTCGGCATCCCCTACACCATCGTCGAGAAAAACGACGAGCTCGGCGGCACCTGGTGGATCAACCGCTATCCCGGCTGCGGCGTCGACACGCCGAACCACTCCTATTCCTACTCGTTCGGCTCGGGCAATGCATGGACGCGCTATTTCTGCCAGCGCGAGGAGCTGCTCGGCTATCTGCTCAAGGTGGCCGACGAATACGGCATCCGCAAGCATCTGCGCGTCAACACCGAGCTGACCTCGTCGCGCTGGGACGAGAGCAAGAAGCGCTGGATATCCACGCTGAAGACGAAAGACGGCGAAGAGATCTTCGAATCCACCGCGCTGGTCAGCGCGATCGGCCAGCTCAATGATCCTTCGCGGGCGCACTTCCAGGGCGAAGAACTCTTCAAGGGCACGATCCTGCATTCGGCGCTGTGGTCCAGCGACATCAATGTCGACGGCAAGCATGTCGCCGTAATCGGCACCGGCGCGACCTCGATGCAGCTGGTGCCGTCGATCGCCGGCCGCGTCGCGTCAGTCACGGTCTATCAACGCAGCGCGCAATGGGCGCGGCCGGTGAAGGGCTATTCCGACCCGATCACCGAGGGCGCGCGCTGGCTGCTGGCGCATCTGCCGTTCTATGTGCAGTGGTATCGCTTCAACATGTTCTGGCGCTACGGCGACGGCCTGCTGCCGTTCCTGCGCAAGGACCCGGCCTGGCCGCATCCCGAGCGCGCCGTCAACAAGGGTAATGACCGGCACCGCCAGGAGCTGACCGATTTCATCCTGTCCGAACTGCAGGGACGGCCGGACCTGATCGAGAAATGCGTTCCGACCTATCCGCCCTACGGCAAACGCATCCTGCTCGACAACAACTGGTTCAAGACCTTGAGGCGGGACAATGTCGAGCTCGTCACCGATACGATCGACCGTTTCGACGAGAGCGGCATCATCACCGCCGACGGCAAGCACCGCCCCGCCGACATCATCGTCGTCGCCACCGGCTTCAAGGTGACGGAGATGGCCGCGCGCCTCAACATCAGCGGCCGCGGCGGCAAGGATTTGCGGCAGGCCTGGGCCAACGACAATCCGACCGCGTTCCTCGGCCTCACCGTGCCTGATTTTCCCAACTTCTTCTGCATGCTCGGCCCAAATTCCGGCCCTGCCCATGGCGGCAGCGTCATCTTCCAGTCGGAATGCCAGAGCCGCTACATCTCGGCCTGTCTCGCCGAGATGATCGAGCGCGATATTGCCGCGATCGACGTTCGCCCCGACGTGCTCGACGATTACGTTCGCAAGGTTGACGTCGAGCACGAGGCCATGATCTGGACCCATCCGGGCATGAGCACTTACTACCGCAACTCAAGTGGCCGCGTGTTTTCGGCCATGCCGTGGCGGTTCGTGGACTACTGGCGCATGACGCATGACCCCGATTTGGGGCAATATAGGCTGACGAAGGCGTAGACTGGAGGGAGTGCCCAATGCCCAAGCCGATCGTCCGCGTCTACACCGACTACAAGAGTCCCTACGCGTTCGTGGCCAACAAGCGCCTCTTCGAACTTGAACAGACGCATGGGGTCGAGCTCGAATGGCTGCCCTACACGCTGCGTATCGCCGAGTTCATGGGCAAGGTCGAGGAGCGCACGCCGCATTTCTGGCGCAAGCTGCGCTACGCCTATATGGACGCGCGGCGCTATGCCAATGCGCAAGGGCTCGTCATGAAGGGCCCGCGGCGAATCTACGACGCCTTCTATTCCAGCGTCGGCATGCTGTTCGCGCAACGGCACGGCCTCTTCCGCACCTACCACGACACGGTGTTTCGCAAATTCTGGAGCCATGAGCTCGAGATCGACGATTTGGCCGCAATCACTGAAATCATCACCTCGTGCGGCGGCTCGGCGAGCGAATTTGAAGCCTATGTCAACGGCCCTGCCCGCGCCGAGCACGACCGCATCATCGACGAGGCCGAGGCACTTGGTGTGTTCGGCGTGCCGACCATGGTGTTCAACGGCGAGCTGTTCTGGGGCGGCGACCGCATCGACATGCTGATCGAGCGCATCGAGAACCCCGAGACGATCGCGGCGGCGCTCGGCAGCCGCCACCGCAAGCCAGATTGAGAGCTGCCCTAAGCCGCGAGCCCGCTCTCCACCGGAGCAAACTCGAGCCCGAGGCTCTCCGCCACCGCCTTGTTGGTGATGCGGCCGCGATGCACGTTCAGCCCATTGCGCAGATGCGGATTCTCCAGCACCGCCGCAAAGCCCTTGCTCGCGAGCATCAGGCCGAACGGCAGCGTCGCGTTGTTCATCGCCTGGCTGGAGGTCACCGGCACCGCGCCCGGCATGTTGGCGACGCAGTAGTGCACGACGCCGTCGACTTCGTAGGTCGGATCGGTGTGCGTGGTCGGATGCGAGGTCTCGAAGCAGCCGCCCTGGTCGATCGCGACGTCGACCAGCACCGCACCCGGCTTCATGGATTTCAGCATCGCGCGCGTGACGAGCTTCGGCGCGCTGGCACCCGGCACCAGCACGGCGCCGATCACGACGTCGGCGGCGAACACCTCGTCCTCGACCGCCTCGATGGTCGAAAAGCGGGTGCGGACTCGCCCGAGAAAGACGTCATCCAGCTGGCGCAGGCGTGGAATTGAGCGATCGATCACCGTGACTTCGGCGCCAAGACCCGCAGCCATGCGCGCGGCCTGCGTTCCGACCACACCGCCGCCGAGCACGACGAGGCGCGCCGGCTGCACACCGGGCACGCCGCCCAGCAGCAGTCCGCGACCGCCCGCGGATCGCTTGAGCGCGGCGCCAGCGGCCTCGATCGCGAGGCGGCCGGCGACTTCGCTCATCGGCGCCAGCAAGGGGAGCTGACCGGCCGCGTCGGTGACGGTTTCATAGGCGATCGCCGTACAGCCGGAAGCCAGCAAGCCCTTGGCCTGTTCAGGATCCGGCGCAAGATGCAGGTAAGTGAACAGGATCTGGCCTTCGCGCAGCTGGGCCCATTCGCTCTTCTGCGGCTCCTTCACCTTCACGATCATGTCGCATGCGGCGAAGATGTCGCGCGCGCTCGCGGCGACGGTGGCCCCTGCCCGCTGATAAACCTCATCGGACGCGCCGATGCCGCTGCCGGCGCCGGTCTCGACCGTGACCTGATTCCCGGCCGCGACATATTCACGGACCGCGCCCGGGGTGAGCCCGACGCGATATTCCTGCACCTTGATCTCCTTGGGCACACCGACGCGCATCTTCAGCTCCCTTGTCAACGCATTGATTCCGTTGTTGATCGTAGCGACGGGGCCGGTTTGGTTTCGTGCAAATATCCGCTAGGTTTGCCACATGCGCGCCGGTTTCCGGCGCGGAAGCGCCCTTTCACGCCGGAAACAAAACCTTGGCCCTCGACCGGAAAGATCTCGCCATCCTCGCGGAACTCACCACCAATGCGCGGGCCAGCCACACCGAGCTCGCCAACAAGGTCGGGCTATCCAGCACCGCGCTGGCGCGGCGGCAGAAGGCGCTGGAGGACGACGGCTACATCCAGGCCTACCAGGCCGCGCTCGATCTCAACCAGTTCGGCCTCACCACCACCGTGCTGGTCCGCATCGCGCTGGAGAGCCAAAGCGACGAGGCGCTGAAGGCGTTCGAGGCCGAGGTGGTGAAATGCCCCTCCGTCGTGCGCTGCTTCCTGATGTCGGGCACCGACGACTACATCCTGATCGTGCTCGCCCGCGACATCCAGGATTTCGAGCGCATCCATCGCACCGAGTTGTCGCGCCTGCCGCGCGTCGCGCGGGTGCAATCGAGCTTTGCGCTCCGCGAAATCGTCAACCGCGCCGTGCCGACGGTGGTGTTCGGCGAGGCGAAGCGGTAGCTCTTTTCCCTTTCCCGTTCTTAGGGGCTGGCACGGCACAGTGAATTGGGGGTCGCGGAGAGTTTCCCCTCTACGCAATCCGCGCCGGCCCCCTCGCTGTCATAGAACTGTCATCGAATGTGCAGAGACCTGTCGGTCTCGCACATTCGGGACACGCCATGGACTATTTCAAGCGCTTCAACTTCCTGTTCGCCGCACCTGCGTTCGACGCCGACGACCTCGAGGGTCTCCGCTTCAACCAGATCATTGAGGAGATCCAGCGCTCCGGCTTCGAGGTGGTCCGGGCCCGCAAGCTGGAAGACGCCGAGATCGCGGTGCAGACCGATGCCGCGATCGGCTGCATGGTGGTGGACTGGGGCAAGAAGGGCCTGGAAGGCAGGACCTCGGCCCTGATCAACCTGATGCGGCGCCGCGGCCTCGACTTCCCGATCATCCTCTTGATCCGGCGCAAGCGCTTCGAGGACCTGCCGGTCGAGGTGCTCGACTTCATCGACGGCTATGTCTTTCTCTCCGAGGAGACGCCGACCTTCATCGCCAAGAACCTGATCAGCCGGCTCAAGCAATATGCCGAGACGCTGAAGACGCCGTTCTTCGGCGCCCTCGTCGACTATGCCGAGGAAGGCAACCAGCTCTGGACCTGCCCGGGTCACAACGGCGGCGTGTTCTACAACCGCAGCCCGATCGGCCGGGTCTTCGTCGAGCATCTAGGCGAATCCGTGTTCCGCGACGACCTCGACAATTCGGTGCTCGATCTCGGCGACCTCCTCACCCATGAGGGGCCGGCGCTGAAGGCGCAGAAGGAAGCCGCGCAGATCTTCGGCGCGGAAAAAACCTATTTCGTGCTCAACGGCACCTCGACCTCGAACAAGGTCGCGCTCGGCGCCCTCGTCACCGACGGCGACCTCGTGCTGTTCGACCGCAACAACCACAAGGCCGCCCATCACGGCGCGCTGATGATCAATGGCGGCATCCCGGTCTATGTCCCGACCGTCCGCAACGCCTGGGGCCTGATCGGCCCGATGCGGTGGGACCTGCTCGACGAGAAGGCCTTGCGCGAGGCGATCCGCAATCATCCACTGGTGACCGACAGGGACGCCTGGCGGAAGGAGCGGCCGTTCCGCGTCGCCGTGGTCGAGCAGTGCACCTATGATGGCTCGATCCATAGCGCCGAGATGATCCTGAAGCGCATCGGCCATCTCTGCGAATACATCCTGTTCGACGAGGCCTGGGCCGGCTTCATGAAATTCCACCCGCTCTATGCCGGCCGATTCGCCATGGGCCTCACCAACCTTCCGCCCGAGGCGCCCGGCATCATCGCGACGCAGTCGACCCACAAGCAGCTCGCGAGCTTCTCGCAGGCCTCGCAGATCCACATCAAGGACCGCCACATCCGCGGCCAGAAGCGGCGCGTCGAGCACCGTCGTTTCAACGAAAGCTTCATGCAGCACGCCTCGACCTCGCCGTTCTACCCGCTGTTCGCCTCGCTCGACGTTGGCGCGCAGATGATGAAGGGCCGCTCCGGCGAGGTACTCTGGGACGACACGATCCGCCTCGGCATCGAGCTGCGCAAGAAAGTCCGCGCGATGCGCCGGGAGTTCGAGGAAAAGGAGCAGAATCCGGACCGGCGCTGGTTCTTCGAACCCTTCGTGCCGGATCGCGTCGCCATTCCCGACGTCAGCCGTCCCGGCGCCGCGCACAACGTCGCCTGGGAGTCGCTCTCCACCGACGAGCTCGCCACCAATCCCGCGCTCTGGCAGCTCTCGCCCGATACAAACTGGCACGGCTTCCCCAATCTCGCTGAAGGCTTCGCCATCACCGACCCGAACAAGCTGACGCTGCTGACCCCCGGCTTCGACCGCACGACCGGTGCCTATGCCGAGCACGGCATCCCCGCGCCCGTCGTCGCACAATATCTGCGCGAGAACCGCATCGTCCCCGAGAAGAACGACCTCAACTCCCTGCTCTTCCTGCTCACCCCCGGCGTCGAGGCGAGCAAGGCCGGCACGCTGATCTCCGGCCTCGTCGCCTTCAAGAAGCTGCATGACGACAATGCACTGCTGGCCGACGTCATCCCGGAGTTCTACCAGCGGCGGCAGGCGCGCTATGCCGGCGTGCGGTTGCGCGATCTCTGCGCCGACATGCACCGCTTCTTCCGCGCCGCCGACGTCAGTGCGCTCCAGGCCCGGCAGTTCATGCCCGAGCATATGCCCGAGATCGCGATGTCACCCCGCGATGCCGCACGCTATCTGTTCAAGAACGACGTCGACTATCTGCCGATCGAGGCGATCGCGGGCCGCATCGCCACCACGCCCTTCGTGGTCTACCCGCCCGGCATCGCCACCATCGTGCCCGGCGAGCGGCTGACGGAACGGGCCAAACCCATGGTGGATTATCTCAAGATGTTCGAGACCTGCTTCAACACGTTCCCCGGTTTCGATGTGGAAATCCAGGGCGTCTACAAGGAGATCGATGCGCAGGGACGTATCGGGCTCTATACTTACGTCGTTGCCGAGTAGGTGCCGATGAACGAAACAGCTGTGCGCGCGAGTGAAGAACCTGTCCTGGTCAGGCCGTCACGCGAGAGCGATGTCGAGGCGATGCTGGCGATCTACCGCCATCACGTCCGCAACGGCGTGCCGCGCGACGTCGAGGGAACCGGCGCCCCGGAGCCGGACGATTTGCGCGACCGTCGCAAGAATTTGAAGCAGACCCGCCTGCCGCACCTGGTCGCGACCTGGCGCGGCGAGGTCGTCGGCTACGCCTATGCAGTGCTATTTCGCAAGCGGCCGGCCTATCGCTACACCGCCAAGCACTCGATCTATGTCCACCACGAGCATCTCGGCCGCGGGGTCGGACGGCTCTTGCTCGGCGAATTGATCGACGCCTGCGCCGCGGCCGGCTTCCGCCAGATGATCGGCTATATCGATGCCGACAATGCGCCCTCGCTGGCGCTGCACGAGAAGTTCGGCTTCGTGCGCGCCGGCCTGCTCTGCGGCGTCGCCTATCGCCACGGCCATTGGTCCGACACCGTCATGGTGCAGCGCTCGCTCGGCGCGGGCGCAACCTCTCCGCCGTCGCTCACGGCACCCGGACGCTAAACCTCAGGACGGATAGTCAGCCGGTCTGACCTGGATGCGGTCGGCATGCAGCGACCAGTGAAGCAACGCCTGGTCCTTGCAAAACTTTGCTTTCGCCCGTTCTTTGGCTTCGTTCTCATCGCAGGCGTCGACCTCGAGGGTGCCCTGGCAAACCTCGATTTCCCGGCCGTGGCCGAGCACGTCCTTCATGAACCTCACGACATAAGTGGACATGGAACCTCCTGCCTACCCCGGCGGCACTCTAATCCCATTTAGGCCGGATAGGGGAAGGAGATTTTGACGCGGATCAAGGTCGGCGATGGTTCCCGCCGCCAAAGGGAGGCTTCGAAACGATCCGTCAGCAATCACGTCTTGATATCGAGGAGCGTGTCTTCCGTCTCGGCGTAGGCTTGAATGACCTTCGCGTTGGCAATGAAGCTGTACTTTGCTGTCGCCAGCTGAGCGAACTCATTGGCGAGATCGACATTCGGTGCGGCGACCAGGCCATCCTGATTTGCGAAGGGAGCGCTCGGGTCGGATTGCGCGGTATAGCTTGGCGAAACCGCCGACACGGTCGCGATCGTACCGCCGGGCGCCGAGCCGCTCGATTGGGAGACCTGATCGACGCGCAGCGGCACATAAGCGGTAGGATACGTCGGAGCAATGCCCGAGCTGGCCGCTGTGCTCGGTCCGCCTGATGCTGGAAGCGGCCCGGTCGTGTTGACGTTGGCGATATTGCTGGCGGCCACGTTCACGCGCAGGCTCGCCGCAGAAAGTCCGGATGTCGCAATCGAGAGTATGCTCATGCCCCCTGATCTACAGCACAAGTCATACGTGTTCATTCACCGCATCGGTAAAATCCGCCGCTTTCTGTTTTCAGCCTCGTAACCAACGATCGGAGCCCGATCAGACTTCGCGCGCGTTCCCTACCTCGGCGTCACGCCAAAAGCCTGCTTGAAGCGCTCGACATAGCGCGGCCAGACTTCGGGATTGATGATGCGAGGCGGGCGCTTGCCGTCGAGCGTCTCGAGCACCTGCTCGGCGGCGATGCGGCCCATGTTCTGACGCGCCTCGATGGTGACGCCGGCGGTGTGCGGGCTTGCCAGCACATTGTCCAATTGGAGCAGAGGATGCTCCGGCGGCGGCGGCTCCTTGGACCAGACGTCGAGGCCGGCGCCGGCAATGCGCTTGTCGCGCAAGGCCTGGAGCAGCGCATCCTCATCGTGGATGAAGCCGCGCGCCGTGGTGATGAAATAGGCGTGCGGCTGCATCAGCGCGAATTCGCGCGTGCTGATCATGTTGCGGCTGCGCTTGTCCAGCGGGCAGGAGATCGAGACGAAATCGGCGCGGCGCAGGAGCTCGTCGAGCTCGACCTTCTCCCCGCCCCGCTCGGCCATCACCTCGGCCGATAAATACGGGTCGTAGGCCAGCACCTTCATGCCGAGCAGGCCCTTGCACAGCGCGGCAATCCTCTTGCCGACATTGCCGAGACCGATGATGCCGACGGTTTTGTGCTCGATCTCGTTGCCGACGAGCTCGTTGCGGTTGACGTTGGACTCCCTGCGGAGCCTGCGGTCGGACTGGATGATGCGCTTGGACAAGGTCAGCATCATCGCCAGCGCGTGCTCGGCAACGGAATGGGCGTTGCCGCCGGACTGGTTGACGACCAGGACACCCGCATCCGTGCAGGCCTCGACGTCGACCGGATCGAAGCCGGCGCCATTGCTGGAGACGAGCAGGAGGTTCGGCGTGCGCTTCAGGAGGGCGGCGTCGACATGGAAGTGCGGAGCCAGTTCGTCGCGGGCCGCGCCGATCTGGTAGACATGGGCTGCGCTCACGATCGGCGCGTAAAAGTCCTCGGGGCTTTCGTTCTCGATGCGATCGAGCCGGACGTCGGGCCGCGCCTTCAGGATGTCGATATAGATCGGATTGGCCAGATACTTGACGTAGAAGACGCGCTTGCTGTTGACGGACATCGGTATCCTTCCGGCTCTCTCATGGAGACCCGCAAGGCCAGCGCAATCTGTGCCCCGTCCATGCGTCCCTCCCGTTTCTCATTGTCGCCGCTTATGCCATGGCGGTGCCGGCAACAGCAGGCCGTCTGGCGCAGATCACGGTGCCGACCCGGACATGTTGACAATCCCGCTGCCTGCGTCAAGTTCGGCAGACCGCCGCGACGGCCGGAACCAAGAAGCATGCGCGGCTCGAGGGAGAACGCAATGGCGACTGCAGAACAGCAGGCCCAGGCAGCACAGGGGTCCGGCGACAAGAGCTGGCACGGCATCGTCCTGCAGACCCTGAAGCGGAACGAGATCAGCCTCATCCCTTACGTGCCCGACCGCGTGCTGACGCCGCTGATCAAGAATTTGCACGCCGATCCCTTCTTCACGACCTTCGCCACCGCCCGCGAGGAGGAGGCCGTCGGCATCGTCTCCGGTGCCTGGATGGGCGGACAACGCGGCGCGGTGCTGATGCAGACCTCAGGCTTCGCCACGCTCGCCAACGTACTCGCTTCGCTCGCGGTACCCTACCAGATCCCGCTGATCATGTTCGTGTCCGAGCGCGGCACGCTCGGCGAGTTCAATTACGGCCAGTCGCTGGTCTGCCGCACCATGCGCCCGGTTCTGGATTCGCTCGCGATGGAGCACCACACCATCACCCGGCTCGACGAGCTCGAATTCATCGCCGACCGCTCGATCAAGCAGGCCGTCACGACGCAGGCGCCGGTGGCGCTGATCCTCAACCCGCTGCTCACCGGCGGCAAGGTTTTCGACAAGTGAGTGCGGCCATGGACAATCGCAATACCAAGGTCATGAACCGCTTCGACGTCACCTCGCGCCTGATCGCAAAGCTCAAGCACGAGGAAGCCGTGATCGGCGGCATCGGCAACACCAATTTCGATCTCTGGGCCGCCGGCCATCGCCCGCAGAATTTCTACATGCTGGGCAGCATGGGCCTCGCCTTCCCGATCGCGCTTGGCGTCGCGCTGGCGCAGCCAGACCGCCGCGTCTTCGCACTCGAAGGCGATGGCTCGCTGTTGATGCAGCTCGGCGCGCTCTCGACCATTGCGGCGTTGAAGCCGAAGAACCTCATCATGATCGTGATGGATAACGGCATCTACCAGATCACCGGCGCGCAACCGACGCCGGCTGCGAGTGTGGCCGACATCGTCGGCATCGCCACCGCTTCGGGGCTAGCCAACAGCGCCTGGGCCGCAGACGAGGACGATTTCGAGCGCCTGGTCGACGAGGCAATGTCCCGCTCCGAGCCCAGCCTGATTGCGGTGCGCATCGACGACAAGCCGGGGGTTGGCACCACCCGGCGCGACCCCGTGCAGATCCGGGAGCGCTTCATGCACGGCCTCGGCGTGCGCGAGCCACTTTAACGTTCCGTCATTAACTACACGGCGATCTGATCCATATCCGGTAACAGGCCGTTGCAAATCCGTGCTATCGGCGCCGGATGTCCATTCTTGTTCGCCTGTTCGCCTGGCTTCTTGCGGCCGCCGTTACCTTTGCGACCCTGGGACCGCCGACCCTGCGGCCGCATTCCGACCTCGGGCAGGACGGCGAGCATGGCCTCGCCTTCGTCCTGGTCGGGCTGGCCTTTGGCGTCGCTTACAGGAACCGCCGCGGAGCCGTTACCGCTATCGCAGTGGCCCTGATCGGCGTGCTCGAACTGATGCAGTTGTGGGCACCGGGACGGCATGCACGGCTTGAAGATTTCCTGGTCGATGCCGGCGCGGCCTGCATCGGCTTTGCCCTCGCCGCCGCAGCCGATTGGGCGCTCGCGCGCCTTCGCGCTGGTCCCACCCTGACAAGCCAAGGCCCCGCGGAGTGATGCTCCGCAGGGCCCGATCTTCACAGCCTACGCTTTGATCAATCGATGATCTTGACCACGCGGCGCGTGCGCGGCTCGACGATCACGCGGCGATCGTTCACGACCGCGTAGCGATACTCGGTGTAGTTCGGCACCGGGCGCAGCACCACGGTCGGGGGCAGCGGTTCGCCGACCACGACGCGCTCATGGATCACGACAGAGTCATCGCGGGGGATTCCGCCCAGCACTGCATTCGGAATTTCGAGACCGGCGCCGACGGCCGCGCCGACGGTGCCGCCGACCATCGCGCCGACCGGTCCGCCGATGTCGCCGCCCGCACGCGCGCCGTCCCTGGCGCCCTGTTCGGTCGTCGACTGGGCAAAGGCTGCGCTAGACGCCAGCAGCGACGCGGCAGCCAACGAAATCGCAAGACGGGTCTTCATGTCCACACTCTCCAGTGTTGTTGTGCGCCTTCAACCGCGGGGCCGGAGCATTGTTCCGGTTCCGCCGCGACGAAAGAAGCATCAAATCTGCAGAGTGTTACCGCGTAACAGTTCAGGCCGCGGCGATCTCGTGGCCTGCCATCAGTTCCAGCGCCCGCACCATCGCGGAGTGATCCCAGGCCTTGCCGCCATGGGCGGTGCAGGACGAGAACAATTGCTGCGCCACCGCCGTGCTCGGCAGCGACAGGCCGAGCGAGCGCGCGCCTTCCAGCGCGAGGTTGAGATCCTTCTGATGCAGCTCGATGCGGAAGCCGGGCTCGAAGTTGCGCTTCACCATGCGCTCGCCATGCACTTCGAGTATCCGCGACGAGGCGAAACCGCCCATCAGCGCCTTGCGCACCAACGCCGGATCGGCACCGGCTTTCGATGCGAACAGCAGCGCCTCGCTCACCGCCTCGATCGTCAGCGCGACGATGATTTGGTTGGCGACCTTGGTGGTCTGGCCATCGCCATTGGCACCGACATGGGTGACGTTCTTGCCCATCTTGTCGAACACGCCCTTCATGGTGCTGAAGGCGCGCTCGGGACCGCCGACCATGATGGTCAGGCTCGCAGCCTTCGCCCCGACCTCACCGCCCGACACCGGCGCGTCGAGATAGTCCGCGCCGAGCGCCTCGATCTTCTTCGCGAACTCCTTGGTCGCCAGCGGCGAGATCGAGCTCATGTCGACGACGATCTTGCCTTTGGAGATGCCGGCCGCGACGCCGTCCTTGCCGAACAGCACGGCCTCCACATGCGGCGTATCCGGCACCATGATGATGACCGCATCCGCCTCCTCCGCGACCTGCTTTGCTGATTTGCAGGCGACGCCGCCCGCAGAAATCAGCTCAGGCGCGACCGGCGCGACGTCGTGCAGCAGAACGCGATGACCCGCAGCCAGAAGGTGGCCGGCCATCGGCCGTCCCATGGTGCCAAGTCCGATGAAGCCGATGTCGATCATGTCCAGATTTCCTCAGGTCTCAAAAGTCTGCGCGGCGTGCCAGGACAGGCCTTCCAGCGTCGTGGTGCGCGGCTTGTATTCGCAGCCGATCCAGCCCCGATAGCCGATCGCGTCGAGGTGGCGGAACAGGAAGGGATAGTTGATCTCGCCGGTGCCGGGCTCGTGGCGGCCGGGATTGTCGGCGAGCTGGATGTGCGCGATCTGCGGCAGATATTCCTGCATGGTGCGGGCGAGATCGCCCTCCATGATCTGCATGTGATAGATGTCGTACTGGATGAACAGATTGTTCGACCGCACTTCTGCGATCAGCTGCACCGCCTGCTCGGTGCCGTTGAGATAGAAGCCGGGAATGTCGAGCGTATTGATCGGCTCGACCAGCAGCTTGATGTTCTCCCGCGCCAGCGTCGAGGCGGCGAAGCGCAGGTTTCCGACCAGCGTCTCCTGAAGCTCGCGCGGATCGGCGTCGACAGGCGCGATGCCGACGAGGCAGTTGAGCTGGTCGCAATCGAGCGCCTTGGCATAGTCGATGGCGCGGAACACGCCATCGCGGAATTCACTGACGCGATCGGGCAGGATTGCGATGCCGCGCTCGCCGGCCGCCCAATTGCCGGCGGGGAGATTGTGCAACACCTGGGTCAAACCATGCGCTTCGAGCTGCTCGCGGAGCTGCGCCTTGTCGAAATCATAGGGGAAGAGATATTCGACCCCGGCAAAGCCCGCCGCCTTCGCCGCGGCAAAGCGGTCGATGAACGGCATCTCGTTGAAGAGCATGGTGAGGTTGGCGGCAAATTTCGGCATGATGCTCTCCCCTATTCCGCCGGCTGCAACACGCCAGGCTGCTTGGTTCCGACCTCGTCGAGCGGGAGATCCAGCACCTCCTCGAACTCGACGATGTTGTCGATCTCGGTGCCCATCGCGATGTTGGTGACGCGTTCGAGGATGAACTCGACCACCACGGGCACGCGGTGCTTCGCCATCAGCTCGCGCGCGGTCGCGAACGCAGCCTGCGTGTCCTTCGGGTCCGTGACGCGGATCGCCTTGCAGCCGAGCCCTTCGGCCACCGCGACATGGTCGACGCCGTAGACGCCGATCTCCGGCGCGTTGATGTTCTCGAACGAGAGCTGGACGTGATAGTCCATGTCGAAGCCCCGCTGGGCCTGACGGATCAGGCCGAGATAGGAATTGTTCACGACGACGTGGATGTAGGGCAGATTGAACTGCGCCCCGACCGCGAGCTCCTCGATCAGGAACTGGAAGTCGTAATCGCCCGACAGCGCGACGATCTCCCGCTCGGGGCACGCCGCACGCACGCCGAGTGCCGCCGGCAGCGTCCAGCCGAGCGGCCCCGCCTGTCCGGCATTGATCCAGTTGCGCGGCTTGTAGACGCCGAGGAACTGCGCGCCGGCGATCTGCGACAGGCCGATCACGGTGACATAGGTGGTGTCGCGGCCGAACGCCTTGTTCATCTCCTCATAGACGCGCTGCGGCTTGATCGGGACGTTGTCGAAATGGCTCTTGCGCAGCATGGTCTTCTTGCGATCGCGGCAGGCCGCGGGCCACGCCTGGCGCTCGCGGAGCCTGCCTGACCGGCGCCACTCCCTGGCGACGGTGACGAAGAGTTCGAGCGCAGCCTTGGCGTCCGAGACGATGCCGAGATCGGGATTGAACACCCGCCCGATCTGGGTCGGCTCGATGTCGACATGCACGAATTTGCGGCCCTTGGTGTAGGTCTCGACCGAGCCGGTGTGACGGTTGGCCCAGCGATTGCCTATGCCGAGCACGAAGTCGGATTCGAGCAGCGTCGCATTGCCGTAGCGGTGGCTGGTCTGGAGGCCGACCATGCCGGCCATCAGCACGTGATCGTCGGGGATCGCGCCCCACCCCATCAGGGTCGGCACGACCGGCACGTTGGCGATCTCGGCGAATTCGACCAGCAGGTCCGAGGCATCCGCGTTGATGATGCCGCCGCCCGCCACGATCAGCGGCCGCTCGGCCGCGTTGAGCATCTCAAGCGCCTTCTCGACCTGCTTGCGGGTCGCGGTCGGCTTGTAGACCGGCAACGGCTCGTAGGTCTCGTCGTCGAACTCGATCTCGGCGAGCTGGACGTCGAGCGGCATGTCGATCAGCACCGGTCCCGGCCGGCCCGAGCGCATCACATGAAACGCCTGGCTGAACACGCGCGGCACCAGCGCCGGCTCGCGCACAGTCACAGCCCACTTCGTCACCGGCTTTGCAATCGACTCGATGTCGACGGCCTGAAAGTCTTCCTTGTAGAGCCGCGCGCGCGGCGCCTGGCCGGTGATGCAGAGGATCGGGATGGAATCGGCAATCGCCGAATAAAGCCCGGTGATCATGTCGGTGCCGGCCGGCCCCGAGGTGCCGATGCAGACGCCGATATTGCCGGCCTTGGCGCGGGTATAGCCCTCGGCCATGTGCGAGGCGCCCTCGACATGGCGCGCCAGGATGTGGCGGATCGACCCGCGCTTCTTCAGCGCCGAGTAAAGCGGATTGATCGCCGCCCCGGGAACACCGAAGGCAGTCGAGATGCCTTCCTTCTCCAGAATTCGCACGGCAGCATCGACAGCGCGCATCTTCGCCATATCGGACCTCGCTTTGGCTTAAGTCAGCGAGCGAGATCATCAGGCGTGCAAGATGCGATCTCAACGAGATCGATTTTATTTTCCACGATGCGGCAGCCGTGGGAAAAATGCGGCCGCTTCAAGCGCTTAGATCGAGAACTACATGAAAGAAATTACTCGAACAGCGGCGCCAGCTCCATCTGAGGCACCAGCACCAGGCCCTTGTCGGTGATGCGAATTTCCGGAATGACCGATAGCGGAATCAAATTGAAGCCCATGTAGGGAATGGTGCAGCCCGCCTCGGCCCATTCCTTCTTCAGCGCCTTCACCTCTTCGGCGACTTCCGTCACACGTTTGTCGGAGAGCAGGCCTGCGATCGGCAGCGGGACCAGTGCCCTCACCTTGCCGTCGGCGACCACACAGACGCCGCCCTGCTTTTCCTTGATGGCCGAGATCGCGACTTGCATGTCCGGTTCATTTGTTCCGGCGACGATGATGTTGTGACTGTCGTGCCCGACGCTGGAGGCGACCGCGCCGCGCTTCAGGCCAAAGTCCTTCAGGAGGCCATGGGCGGCGTTGCCGGGCGACTTGCCATGGCGCTCGACCACCGTGACGAAGCAGAGGCCGTAGCGTTCGAACAGCGACGGCCAGTCCTTTGCCGGCTCAATCCTGACCTTCTCGTGGATCAGCGTGATGCCCGGCAGCGCGGTCTTGATCGCGTTGACGGTGCAGGCCTTCGTCGGCAGTTCCGGCGTCAGCTTCATCTTCTCCGGCAGCTTCACGGTCGCATAAGCCGCCTTCGGATATTGATAGCGCTGCGACAGCGCCTGATCGAGGAGCTTCGTGATCTTGCCGTGCTCGACCACGAGCTCGCCGCCATACCAGGTGCATTGCGGCTTGAGCTGATCGTCCATCAGCACGAGATCGGCGCGGCGGCCGCCGCCGAGCCCGCCAATGTCACCCTCCATGCCGAAGCGCGTCGCCCCGTGCAGCGAGCCCATCGACCAGGCCTGCTCCGGCGACATCCCGGCCTTCACCGCCTCCCGCACCACCCAGTCGAGGCCGAACAGCAGCAAATCGTCGGCATCGCGGTCGTCGGTGCAGACGGCCGTGCGCTTGTGCGAGGCGCCGAGGTCGGTGATCGTCCGGATCGCCTGCGGCAGCGAGTGCCAGGGCGTGGTCGGCGGCCCGCCGCGCAGGAAGACCCAGACGCCGGCGTCGAGCAGGTCGTCGGCGATGTCGCGGTCGATCGCCTCATGGGTGTCGGTGACGCCGCTCGCCGCATACGCCGCGACGAATTCACGGCCGTAGACGTGGCCGGACACCGGCCGTCCCCGCTTCAAGGCAGCGGCGAGAATGGCGTGGCTGCGCTCGTCCCCCATCGTGACGGGCACGAAATCCATCTTCTCGCCGAGCGCGACCGCCTCGGGCCAGCGGTCGAACAGACCGGCGATCTTGTCCGGCGTGAGATCGCCGCCGGCGGTCTCAAGCTCAGCCGAGGTCGCCGGCACCGTGCTCGGCACCGTCAGGAAGATCGAGAGCGGCGCCTCGCGCGCGTCCTCCAGCATCGCCTCGACCCCGGCGACGTCCATGACGTTGCCGATCTCGTGGCTGTCGCAGAAGATCGTCGTGGTGCCGTTGAGCAGCGCGGCCTCGGCATAGGCGCAGGCCGTCACCATCGAGGACTCGATGTGGATGTGCGGATCGACGAGGCCCGGCGCGATGATGCCGCCGGCCGCGTCGTAAGTCGCGATGCCGCTCCAGACCTTCTTCGCCGCTCCGGCAGGCTTCACCGCCGCGATGCGGCCGCCGGTGATCCAGACCTCGCGGCCTTCGTGGATACGCTCCGAATAGGTCGAAAGCACCCGGGCGCCTGATATGACGAGATCGGGCGCGACGCGCGCCGAGGCGACATCGGCCAGACGCCGTGTCATCGAATGGAGCGGTGCGACGGCGAAGCGGGTAAGTTTGGTCATCGGGACCCTCGCGTGGCGTTACGGCCACGCGATGGTTACGCCCTGCGCCAAGCCGGGCAAGCGTAAATATATCGGCACGCCCTGCTTACGCCTTAGGCGGCGAACCGCCTGCCGTCCCCGACCTTGCAGTCCTGCGCGAGTTCCGCCGTCTCGGCGGTGCTGCGGCAGCGGGCTTGACCCGAATCCGCATCGACCGGCCCTTTGGCTCATCGATCTCGAACGAATTCGTCTTTCGCACCAGGTCACTCAGCTTGCGGAAACCGAACGTTCTCGGATCGAAATCCGAGGCGAGATTGGCGAGCTGCCGGCCGACGTCACCGAGCGTGACCCAACCGTCTTCACTCTCCATTTGGGTGATGACTTTCTTGATGATGGGTGTGGCGGCCTCAGGCGGCTGAAGCGGCGCCGGCCTCGAGGCGGCATCCTGGGTGGTCGCCGCGCCGGCAAGCAGGTTCTCCGTGTAGACGAACCTTCGGCAGGCCTGCCTGAAGCTTTCCGGTGTCTTCTGCTCGCCGAACCCGAAAACATCGACGCCCTGCTCCCGGATGCGGGCGGCCAGGCGGGTGAAGTCGCTGTCGGATGACACCAGGCAGAAGCCATCGAACCGGCCGCTGTGAAGCAGGTCCATGGCGTCAATGACCAGGGTTATGTCGGACGCGTTTTTCCCCGTTGTATAGGCGAACTGCTGCTGCGGGATGATGGCGTGCTTCGACAGAATGTCGGCCCACCCCCTGGATCGCGCATTGGAAAAGTCGCCGTAGATGCGGCGAACGCTCGCCTCGCCGATCTTGGCGATCTCCTCGAACAGTCCATCCGCGATCTTTGCGGAGGCGTTGTCGGCGTCGATCAGGACGGCGAGACGGGGCGAGCGAAGGTCCGGCATGGCGTTTCCTCAACGAGAGGGACGCAGCACTCGGAGACGCGCGCGTCGGGACGGCTAATCCTCGTTTGCCTTGAACCGCCCGAGACCCTTTAGCACGAAGGGCGCCAGCAGCGCGATCAACGCGACGCCGAGCAGCGTCGCCGAGATCGGGCTCTGCAGCAGCGTCATGGGATCGCCGAGGCTGATCGCGAGCGCGCGGCGCAACTGGCTCTCGGCGATCGGGCCGAGGATCAGGCCGACGACGACCGGCGCGATCGGGAAATCGAACCGGCGCATCAGGAAGCCGAGCACACCAAAGCCGGCCAGCATCGACAATTCCACCACGGACGGCTTTGCCGCGATGGTGCCCATGGTCGCGAAGACGAGGATGCCGGCATAAAGCCAGGGCTGCGGAATCGCGAGCAGCCGTACCCATAGGCCGACCAGCGGCAGGTTGAGCACCAGCAGCATCATGTTGGCGATGAACAGGCTGGCGATCAGGCCCCAGACCAGGTCAGGCCGCTCGGCGAACAGCAGCGGCCCCGGATTGAGGCCGTATTGCTGGAAGCCGGCCAGCATCATCGCGGCGGTCGCCGAGGTCGGCAAACCCAGCGTCAGCAGCGGCACCAGCGTGCCGGCGGCGGAGGCGTTGTTGGCGGCTTCGGGTCCGGCGACGCCTTCGATCGCGCCCTTGCCGAACTCCTCGGGGTGTTTCGTCAGCCGCTTCTCGGTCGAATAGGACAGGAAGGTCGGGATCTCGGCACCGCCCGCCGGTAGCGCGCCGATCGGGAAGCCGAACATGGTGCCGCGCAGCCACGGCTTCCACGACCGCTTCCAGTCTTCCTTGGTCATCCACAGCGAGCCGCGCACCGGCTCGAGCTTCTCCTCGGTGTGGTGGCGGCGCGATGCGACGTAGAGCGCCTCGCCCACCGCGAACAGGCCGACCGCGAGCGTCGTCACCTCGACGCCGTCGAGCAATTCAGGGACGCCGAACGCAAGCCGCGCCTGACCGGTCAGCTTGTCGATGCCGACGAGGCCGAGCGTCAGGCCGATGAACAGGCTGGTCAGGCCACGGACAGGAGAATCGCCGAAGGTCGCCGACACCGTGACGAAGGCGACGCACATCAGCGCGAAATAATCTTCGGGGCCGAAGCGCACGGCGAAATCGACCAGCCATGGCGCGAGGAAGGCGAGCCCGATGGTGGCGATGGTGCCGGCGACGAAGGAGCCGATCGCGGAGGTCGCGAGTGCCGGGCCGCCGCGGCCGGCCTTGGCCATCTTGTTGCCTTCGAGCGCGGTCGCCATCGATGCGCTCTCGCCGGGCGTGTTGATGAGGATCGCGGTGGTCGATCCGCCATACATGCCACCGTAATAGATGCCGGCGAACATGATCAGCGAGCCGCCGGGGTCGAGCTTGTAGGTGACGGGCAAGAGCAGCGCGACCGTCAGCGCCGGGCCGATGCCGGGCAGCACGCCCACGGCGGTACCGAGAAATACGCCGATCAGCGCATAGAGCAAATTCATCGGCTGGACGGCGACCGCCATGCCGTGGGCCAGCGCGGCAAAAGTGTCCATCACAGCAGTCGCTCCAGCGGGCCGGCGGGAAGGCTCAGCGTCAACAGGCGGTCGAACGCCAGATAGATGAGGGTCGACATCACGAGCGCGATGATGCTGTCGACCAGGATGGCGCGGCGCCCGAACGCCGCCGACGTCGTCACGAACAGCGCCGAGGTCGCGAGGATAAAGCCGCCGCCGAAACCGATGATGGCGATCAGCAGCGCAAGGCCAACGAGGATCAAGACCACCGGCACGGGATCGGCGCTCTCGCGCGCCGGCAGGTTGCCGCGCAGCGCGTCGATGAAATTGCCGATCGCGAGCAGCGCAAGGCCGCTGGCGACCACGACCGGCATCGCCTCCGGCCCCATGCCGTACATCGCGGCCGATTGCAGGCCGCGCGCGTCCCAGACCAGCACTGCGGCAAGACCTGCAAGCAAGGCAGCGATGACGATGCCGGCGCGATCGACGCGCCGCGGCGGCTGGGCGGGATCGCCTGAGCTCATGACTTGACGAGACCGACCGATTTCAGCACGTCGGTGACGCGGACGATTTCCTTCTTCAGGAAGTCGGCGAAGGCGTCACCGCCGAGATAGGCATCCTCCCAGCCCTTCTGCTTGAGGATTTCCTTCCAGGCGTCCGACTTGACCATCTTCTCGACCGCGTCGCTGAGCGTCTTCTTCTGCTCCGGAGTGATGCCGGGAGGAGCGACCACCGAGCGCCAGTTGGCGATGACGAGGTCGATGCCTTGTTCCTTGAAGGTCGGAATGTCGCTGCCCGCGATGCGCTTCTCCGAGGTCACGCCGATCGCGCGCAGCTTGCCGGACTTGATCTGCCCTTCATATTCGCTCAGGCCCGAAATGCCCGCGGTGACCTTGCCACCTAGGATCGCGGCGAGCGACTCGCCGCCGCCGGAGAACGGGATGTAGTTGATCTTCTTGGCGTCGGCGCCGACGGCGCTTGCGAACAACGCGGCCATCACATGGTCGACGCCGCCGGCCGAGCCGCCGGCGAAGGTCACCTTGGCAATGTCGGCCTTCACTGCGGCGGCGAGATCCTGCGCATTCTTGATCGGCGAGTTCGCGGGCACCACGATCACCTGGATTTCCTCGGTGAGCCGCGCGATCGGCGTCACCTGCTCGAGGGTCACCGGCGACTTGTTCATGGCGAGCGCGCCGACCATGACGAAGCCATTGACCATCAGCTGGTTGCCGTCGCCCTTGGCGCCGTTGACGAACTGCGCGATGCCGACGCTGCCGCCGGCACCGGGAACGTTGGTGACCTGCACGCTGCGCGCCACGCCGGAGGCGACCAGCGCCTGCTGCATCGAGCGCGCGGTCTGGTCCCATCCCCCGCCCGGGGCCGCCGGCGCCATCAGCTTGAGCTCGAGCTGCTGGGCAAAAGCCGGAGTTGCTGCCGCAAGGGTCAGCGCGACGGCTGCGCCGACAAGGCGCGCGGGGAATTGAAACATTAGGGCAGTCTCCAGGCTCATGCGGACGTGTTGATCGTGTGCCGCATTGTGTCGTTTGGTCGCATATCAACCAAAACGGCCGATGCTGTCCAGCGACAGCGCCCGGTTTCCTCGTTAGGCGGAGGTGGGCATCACCCCGCCGAGCGCGATGGTCAACTCACCGGCGACTTCGCGCACGATCTGGCCGATTTCCGGCAATCTGTCGTCGGTCAGGCGGCTGGTCATGCCCGAGACCGAAATCGCCGCGAGCGGCTCGGCACAGTCGTTATAGACCACTGCGGCAATACAGCGCAGGCCCATGCAAGCCTCCTCATCGTCGATCGCAAAGCCTTGCTTGCGGATCTTCTCGAGCTCCCTGAACAGATCGCTCGGCCGCACAATCGACTTCTCGGTCAGGCGAGGCATGCCGTGATGGCGGATCACCGCGCCGACGTCCTCGTCGGAATAGGTCGCGAGCACCGCCTTGCCGACACCCGAGGTCACCATGGGGACGCGTCCACCCATCTGGGTCAGCGACCGCATGATCTCGCGGCTCTCCATGCGGGTCAGCACGATGATGAACTCGTCGTCGACCACGGCAAGATTGGCGGTCTCGCGGGTGAGATCGCGCAGCTTGCGCAAATATGGAATCGCCTGCGTGGAGAAATTGCGCCGCCGCGCAAAGCTCGCGCCGACGGTGAAGCTACGCACACCGACATGCCATTTGGATTCGGCGCGGTCGAACTGCACGAAGCGACGGCTTTCCAGCGTCGCCAGCAGGCGGTGCACGGTCGAGGCGGACAGGCCGGTACGTACGGCGAGATCGCTGAGGCGATAGCCTTCGTCGTCCTCGGCCAGTGTCTCTAGGATCGAAAGCGCGCGATCGACGGACTGCACGCCGCCGTCACGCGCCTCGTGCTCGGCCTCCGATGGCGACCGAGGTTCGAGCGATTTGCGCCGGATCACGTTCTTGCTCATCGCGACCTGCATTTGCCAGTCAGACAAGACGCGAGCCGCCTCTTCTCCCTCTCCCCGTTCTTACGGGGAGAGGGTTGGGGTGAGGGGCTATCTCCGCGAGTAGGGTGAGAGATGGACTTGCGGAGAGTCCCCCTCACCCGGAATTTGCTACGCAAATTCCGGCCTCCCCGCAAGCGGGGAGAGGCGAATGTCAACGGCTCAGAGCAGCCCTGCCCCGCGCGCCCACTTGTACTTGGCGCCCAAGACCTCGACCGGCAGCTCGGTCGAATAGGCGTAGGCCGGGATGCCATGCTGGTAAAGATATTCGGCGGCCTCCTCGACCTCGACGTCGCCGGCGAGCGAGGCGACCATCGGCTTCACGAAGCCCTTGGCCTCCATCTCCTTCTTCACCTCGACCATGTTGCGGGCGAACACCATCGGCGGCGTGACGATGGTGTGCCAGTAGCCGAGGATCAGCGCGTGGATGCGCTCATCCGACAGGCCGAGCTTCACCGTGTTGACGTAGGTGATCGGCGGCTCGCCGCCGGTGATATCCACAGGATTTCCGGCAGCTCCAAACGGCGGGATGAACTTGCGGAAGGCCGCGTCGAGATCCGGCGGCATCGACATCAGCGACAGGCCGTTGTCGACGCAGGAGTCCGACAGCAGCACGCCCGAGCCGCCGGCGCCGGTGATGATCAGCACGTTCTCGCCCTTCGGCGTCGGCAGCACCGGCACGCCGCGGGCGAATTCGAGCAGCTGGCGCAAGCTGCGGGCGCGGATCACGCCGGACTGCTTGAACACGTCCTCATAGATGCGGTCGTTGCCGGCGAGCGCGCCGGTGTGTGACGAGGCCGCCTTCGCACCGGCCGAGGTGCGGCCGGCCTTGAGCACAACGACCGGCTTCTTCTTGGAGACACGCTTGGCGGCTTCCGCGAAGGCGCGGCCGTCTTTCAGATCTTCGCAGTGCTGCGCGATCAGGTTGGTGTTCGGGTCCTGCTCGAAGAAGGCGAGCAGATCGTCCTCGTCGATGTCGGACTTGTTGCCGAGGCCGACGATCGCCGACACACCCATTTTCGCCGAGCGCGAAAAACCGATGATGGCCATGCCGATGCCGCCCGACTGCGACGACAGCGCCGCGTGGCCCTTGACGTCGTAGGCGGTGCAGAAGGTCGCGCAGAGATTGGCGGGGGTATAATAGAAGCCGTAGATGTTCGGCCCCATCAGGCGGATGTCGTACTTCTTGCCGACCTCGACGATCTCGGCCTGCAGCTCCGGCGCGCCGGCTTCGGCAAAGCCTGACGGAATCAGCACCGCGCCCGGGATTTTCTTCTCGCCGCATTCGGTGAGCGCAGCGGCCACGAACTTGGCAGGGATCGCGAACACCGCGACGTCGATCACACCCGGCACGTCCTTGACGCTCTTATAGGCCTTGTAGCCGAGGATCTCGGCGGCCTTGGGATGGATCGGATAGATCTCGCCCTTGTAGCCGCCGTTGATGAGGTTCTTCATCACGGAGTTGCCGATCTTGCCGTCCTCGGCGGAGGCGCCGACCACGGCGACCGCCTTCGGCTGCATGATGCGGTTCATGGCCGCGACGATCTCTTCGGTCGGACGCGGCTTCGGCTTCGGCTTGTAGGCGAAGTCGACGACGATGCGGACGTCCGCGGCGGTCGCGCCCTTGGGGGTCGCGAACACGGGGTTGAGGTCGAGCTCGACGATTTCAGGGAAATCGGTGACGAGCTGCGAGACCTTGACGATGACGTCGGCGAGCGCCGTGCGGTTCACCGGCTCGCCGCCGCGCACGCCCTTGAGGATCTCGTGCGCCTGGATGCCATCGAGCATCGACAGGGCATCTTCCTTGGTCGCGGGCGCGAGACGGAAGGTGATGTCCTTGAGCACCTCGACCAGCACGCCGCCGAGGCCGAAGGCCACCAGCTTGCCGAACGAGCCGTCGGTGATGGAGCCGACGATGACCTCGGTGCCGCCGGCCAGCATCTGCTGCACCTGGACGCCTTCGATCTTGGCATCGGACTTATATTTCTTGGCGTTACCGAGGATGGTCTCGTAGGCCTTCTCGGCATCCTCGGCCGTCTTGAGGCCGACGATGACGCCGCCGGCTTCGGTCTTGTGGAGAATGTCCGGCGAGACGATCTTCATCACCACCGGGAAGCCCATCGCGGAGGCCATCTTGCCGGCCTCGCCCGCCGACTTGGCCACGCCCTCCTTCGGCACCGGAATGCCGTAGGCGTCGCAGACCAGCTTGCCTTCCGGGGCCGTCAGGCTGGTGCGGTTGTCCGCCTTGACCTGGTCAAGCACCTTGCGGACGGCATCTTTGGAATTGGACATATGGCTTCTCCCTTGACCTCAGTTCGTTCTTTTCAAAGCGCGCGCGCGTTGCGGCTGCCCGTGATGCTTGCCATTCGCCGCGCTTTGTTCCATGCGGCGGAACGGAGTGGCATAAAGCCAACAATACTCCGCCGGCTTGGATCAAAAATGGCTGGCGATGGCATTTGGTATGCCAGAAGCCAACTTGTCAAGCCGCCGCATGACTTAGAACGCCGCAAAAAATAGGCAGCTTGACATTCTGGCATGTGGTATGCCAAAAACTTTCCCGCTAATAATCCTGTAAAAGACGACTCCCACCTGGAGGAGATTCGTCGTGTCACTGCGGAAACCAACCAAGGCGTTGCCGAACATGGCCGAGGCAGATATCGCAATCGTTCGTATTGCCCCGGAGAGCAGCTTCAAGAACAAGGCGTATGACGCCTTGAAGGAAGCCATCCTCAAGATGGACATCTACTCGACGCCCGAGCCGGTGATGCTCGACGAGCGCGCGTTGTCCGAACGTCTGGGTGTCAGCCGAACGCCGATCCGCGAAGCGATCGCGATGCTCGAGCAGGACGGTTTCGTGAAGACCGTGCCGCGCCGCGGCATCATGGTGGTGCGCAGGACCAAGAGCGAGATCGTCGACATGATCCGCGCCTGGGCGGCGCTGGAGAGCATGGCGGCGCGCCTCATCACCACCACCGCGCGCAAGAAGGACATCTCGGCGCTGCGCGACTTCTTCAAGGACTTCGGCAAGGACCGCCTGCCCGAGGATCACGTCGAGGAATATTCGCGCGCCAACATCGCCTTCCACCAGGCGCTGATCTCGCTGTCGGAATCCCCTGTTCTGGTCGATCTCACCAACGACCTGCTGCTGCACGTGCGCGGCTACCGCCAGCTCACGATCGGACGCAAGGACCGCACCGCGACCTCGCTGCCCGAGCATCTCGCGATGATCGAAGCACTTGAGGCGCGCGATACCGAGCTCGCCGAGAAGCGCGCCCGCGACCACACCCTCGGCCTTGCCGCTTACGTCGAAGCGCATGGCCAGGAACTGTTCACCTAGCAACCTTCACCAGAAGGGCGAAAAACTCGCCCCACTACTTGAGACCAGGGAGACAAGGCCCATGCTGAATACCGCGACCAAGTCCGAGGCACCGGGCACCGAGCAGGAACTGACGGATGGCTTCCATCTCGTCATCGACGCGCTCAAGCTGAACGGCATCAACACCATCTATAATGTGCCGGGCATCCCGATCACGGATTTGGGCCGCATGGCGCAGGCCGCGGGTATTCGCGTGATCTCCTTCCGCCACGAGCAGAACGCCGGCTACGCCGCGGGCATCGCCGGCTATCTCACCAAGAAGCCCGGCGTCTGCCTCACGGTCTCGGCGCCCGGCTTCCTCAACGGTCTCACCGCGCTCGCGCACGCCACCACCAACTGCTACCCGATGATCCTCGTGTCCGGCTCGTCCGAGCGCGAGATCGTCGACCTCCAGCAGGGCGACTATGAGGAGATGGACCAGCTCGCGATCGCAAAGCCGCTGTGCAAGGCGGCCTATCGCGTGCTGCACGCCCAGGACATCGGCATCGGCTTTGCCCGCGCCATCCGCGCCGCGGTCTCGGGCCGTCCGGGCGGCGTCTATCTCGACCTGCCGGCAAAGCTGTTCGGCCAGGTGATGAACGCCGACGCCGGCCAGAAGTCGCTGGTCAAGGTGATCGACGCAGCACCCGCGCAGATTCCCTCGCCCGCCTCCGTGAAGCGCGCGCTCGACGTGCTCAAGAGCGCGAAGCGTCCGCTCATCATCCTCGGCAAGGGCGCGGCCTATGCGCAGGCCGATGAAGAGATCAAGAGCTTCGTCGAGAAGAGCGGCGTGCCGTTCCTACCGATGAGCATGGCCAAGGGCCTCCTCCCCGACACGCATCCGCAATGCGCCGGTGCTGCCCGCTCGACCGTGCTGAAGGACTCCGACGTCGTCATGCTGATCGGCGCGCGGCTGAACTGGCTGCTCTCGCACGGCAAGGGCAAGAGCTGGGGCGAAACGCCGAAGAAGTTCATCCAGGTCGACATCGAGCCGAGGGAGATGGACTCCAACGTCGAGATCGTCGCGCCCGTGGTCGGCGACATCGGCTCGGTCGTCTCCGCCTTCAACCAGGCCATCGGTGCGGGCTGGACCGCGCCGGCCGAATGGACCAAGGCCGTCTCGACCAAGCGCGAAGAGAACGTCGCCAAGATGGCGCCGAAGCTCATGAACAACAAATCGCCGATGGACTATCACGGCGCGCTCGGCGTCTTGAAGAACGTCATCAAGGATCACCCCGAGGCGATCCTCGTCAACGAAGGCGCCAACACGCTCGACCTCGCTCGCGGCGTCATCGACATGTACAAGCCCCGCAAGCGTCTCGACGTCGGCACCTGGGGCGTGATGGGCATCGGCATGGGCCAGGCGATCGCGGCCGCGCTCGAGACCGGTCATCCCGTGCTCGCGGTGGAAGGCGACTCGGCCTTCGGCTTCTCCGGCATGGAGGTCGAGACCATCTGCCGCTACAACCTTCCGATCTGCGTCGTCATCTTCAACAATGACGGCATCTATCGCGGCACCGACGTCAACGGCGCGAACTCCGATCCGGCGACCACAGTGTTCGTCAAGGGCGCGCGCTACGACAAGATGATGGAAGCTTTCGGCGGCGTCGGCGTGAATGCGACCTCGCCCGATGAGCTCAAGCGCGCCGTCAACGAGGCCATGGCCTCGGGCAAGCCGACGCTGATCAACGCGGTGATCGATCCGGCCGCCGGCTCGGAGAGCGGCCGCATCGGCAACCTCAATCCGCAGAGCGTTCTGCAGAAGAAGAAGTAAGTCCACCCCTCAACCCTTATTCCCTGCGGTTTGCGGGGGCAGACAGAGTACGGAGCAATACGATGACCAAAGCGCTCACGGGCGTTCGCATTCTCGACTTCACCCACGTCCAGTCCGGACCGACCTGCACGCAGCTGCTGGCCTGGTTCGGCGCCGACGTGATCAAGGTGGAACGCCCGGGCGTGGGTGACATCACCCGCGGCCAGCTGCAGGACATCCCGAACGTGGACAGCCTGTATTTCACCATGCTCAACCACAACAAGCGCTCGATCACGCTCGACACCAAGAACCCCAAGGGCAAGGAAGTCCTGACCGAGCTGATCAAGAAGTGCGACGTGCTGGTCGAGAATTTCGGCCCCGGCGTGCTCGATCGCATGGGCTTCCCCTGGGAGAAGATCCAGGCGATCAACCCGAAGATGATCGTCGCCTCGATCAAGGGCTTTGGCCCTGGCCCGTACGAAGACTGCAAGGTCTATGAGAACGTCGCGCAGTGCACCGGCGGCGCCGCCTCGACCACCGGCTTCCGCGACGGCCTGCCGCTCGTCACGGGCGCGCAGATCGGCGATTCCGGCACCGGCCTGCACCTGGCGCTCGGCATCGTCACCGCGCTCTACCAGCGCACGCATTCGGGCAAGGGCCAGCGCGTCACCGCCGCGATGCAGGACGGCGTGCTCAACCTCGCCCGCGTCAAGCTGCGCGACCAACAGCGCCTCGCCCACGGCCCGCTCAAGGAATACAGCCAGTTCGGCGAAGGCATTCCGTTCGGCGATGCCGTGCCGCGCGCCGGCAACGACTCCGGCGGCGGCCAGCCGGGCCGCATCCTGAAGTGCAAGGGCTTTGAGACCGATCCCAACGCCTACATCTACTTCATCACCCAGGCCCCGGTCTGGGAGAAGATCTGCGACGTGATCGGCGAGCCCACCTGGAAGACCGATCCGAACTACGCCAAGCCGGCGGCCCGCCTGCCGCGGCTGAACGAGATCTTCGCGCGCATCGAACAGTGGACGATGACGAAGACCAAGTTCGAGGCGATGGAGATCCTCAACAAGGACGACATCCCCTGCGGCCCGATCCTGTCGATGAAGGAGATCGCCGAGGACCAGTCGCTGCGCGCGACCGGCACCGTGGTCGAGGTCGACCACCCCACCCGCGGCAAGTACATCTCGGTCGGCAACCCGATCAAGCTGTCGGAGAGCCCGAGCGAGGTCACCCGCTCCCCGCTGCTCGGCGAGCACACCGACGAGATCCTGCGCAGCGTGCTCGGCTTCTCGGACCACCAGGTCGCCGATATCCACAAGTCCGGCGCGCTCGATCCGCCGCAGAAGCAGGCCGCCGAGTGAGCGGAGCCACTTCAATCAAGACGAAAGGGCCGCCCTCGGGGCGGCCCTTTTTGCATCGGCAAGGTCGTGGGGTTGTAGGCTCAAACCAAAAAACTGAAAACAACCCCATGCACAGTAGCCAACCCCCTTGGTCTTGACGTATTTCTGATTATACGAATTATTGCTTGACGCGTCGGGCAAAACAGGGATAATATGGCATCATCCGAAAGAGTAAAACTCGGGTCGAGGCGCCGCCGGTTTCCCATAAGAAAGCTGGAAGCTATCGGACGAACTCAGCCTGCATGCTTCACTCGCAATGCGAAGCATCGTCCGGAGACGCACGCTTTGGCGGGCTCCTCACCATGAGGGTCTAAAATCTCGCCGCGAAATGCGACCTCATCCTAAGGGCCCGCCATAGGCTGGCGTCTCGAAGGCTGCGCCGCAGAGAAGCTTGTAGGCCATGAACTCATAAATTAATCGGGCGGACGACTTGCCGGAGTCCGCTATGCACCGATAGCGCCTAGAGTTTGCAGCTCAGCTAACTGCCGCGATGGGCCAGGAGCGGTCATCGGCGAGCTTGTTCGATGGCCTAGTGGGGCGCGAAGAGAATCCCGGAATGGCAGGCCCATCCTGACGATGGTTGTTCGCAGGTCATGGAGTCGCATCAGAACCTACTATCGGAGTAAGAAATAGAAAGTTGCTAGTACAACGACTATGACCAAAACCAAGCCAATGGGAGATATTACTGCGGAAGTCCTGCGGCCCAGCACATCATTCAAGTCAATCACAGACTCTTCGGACTTGGACCACGCGGCAGAAATCGCTTTCTTATCCTTCTCGCCGAGAGCCTTAAACCACTCCAACATGGCTTCATGAGAATGAGTGCACCGTCTGTAGAGGGATGATCCTAACCAGTATCTGTTTTGTGCGAATGTTGCACTCAAGTCGACATCTACCTCCATTACGGCGTTACGCAAGTTGGTTTCGTCGTCTTCAAGAGACTTGCCGATCGCAACGGACAGGACCCGCAGCTCTTCCTTAAGACGATCTATACCCTCTTGTGCCGAAGATGACGTTTCGTGTTCGTCTTTTTTCTTTTCCCAGTCCATTCCTCTGCGTACAGTGTTGTGTAAAGAACCAAGTATCCTACGCATTAGTTCGAGCTTCGCACAGACCGCAGCCGCCGCTTCGATTCGTCGTTTCGCAAGTTCTGCCTGGGTAGTAAGAGCTGCCTTATATCGCTCGACAAGCGATGCTCCGAAGAGTCCGAGGAGCGCAACGACGATTGCGAGCACGCCTTTATCAAGGAGTACCAACAATACTTTTTGACCAAAGTCGGTGGTGTCATCTGGCATTGGGATCTCCTGACGAAGATACACCGCACCGGTGTTGCCTTGCTAACCACGGCCGCGCGTGTCCGGGGCGTCAGTTCCGCGCGCCCAGAGCTTGCCATAACGCGGGAGGCAAGTCCCTATGGCACTAAGCCATACCGGAATTGAGCTGAAGCGAGCCGAGGTCCACAAGGGGTCAAACTGAGAAGAACTCATCTAGAGCAGAACGAGTCCGCTCTCGCCTTGAATGCCGACGTGTGAGCGGACATAGATTACGGTCGCTGAGGGCCAAAAGCAGGAGTCGCTCGACATCTGAGCATCTGTGCGATTTCGGACCGCGGGCCGCCGCTGCCGAAGTTGAGGTCGCGCACGGCGCCGGTCTATCCGGGCAGCGCCTCAACGAGCTTTCCGAAGCCGCCGATCCCCTACTGAGGGCAAGCCTCCACGTCTAATCCCTGGATAGTTAAATTACGTAAAGCCACGTCCGACCCGCATCGGCCGGATGATTGATGGCAGTCGGTGCGCAACACGCTTGCGACACTGCATCCGCCGCTTCGAGCATTTTCAGCGGCGCGACCTCCAAAAGCCGGGCACGTCGCCATTCCCTGAACAGACTAGGAGCGTGCTTTCTCGAACCAATCCGATCCTACAACGGGATCCGCTGCGCCTGAGAATTCACCACTTTTTACCTCTTTTTACTGGCTTTCAGGTGGATCACACCCGACTGTTGCGGAATGACGTGGGTCGTACCGACTGAGGGAGCTGCCATGCGACTTTCTTGCGCGACTGTCGTCGCCCTGACCATTGCAAGCGCACATCCAACGTTCGGGCAGTCCACGACTTCCGCATGTGGACCGGCTGCAACGCCCGCTCATCGCTGCACTTCGCCAACGCCCGGCGACAGCGCAGGCGCTTCAACCGTTCATTACCGCACGGCCACGATCAGCGGCGTGAACGTGTTCTACCGCGAAGCCGGGCCAGCAGATGGACCCGTCGTTCTCCTCCTGCACGGCTTTCCGACATCCTCACACATGTTCCGCAATCTGATCCCGAATCTGGCCCACCGATACCGTGTCATCGCGCCGGATTACCCCGGCTTCGGGCAAAGCGATGCGCCGGATCGCAACCGCTTTTCCTATAGGTTCGCGAATTATGCCGAGATGATCGACGCCTTGCTGGATCAACTGGGAGCAAAACGCTACGCCATGTACGTCATGGATTACGGCGCACCGGTCGGCTATCGCCTCGCCATCAAGCATCCAGAGCGTGTGACTGCCCTCATCATCCAGAACGGCAACGCCTACGAAGAAGGATTGGGAGAAGCCTGGGACCCGATCAAGGCGTATTGGAAGGAAGGAACGGAGGAGCGGAGGAATGCGCTTTCATCCCTCGTCTCTCTCCCCGCGACGAAATTCCTATACACCGACGGCGTCCGCGATCTGACGCGCATCAGTCCTGACAACTGGGTCCACGACCAGGCGCTGCTGGATCGTCCTGGCAATAAGGACATTCAGCTCGACCTGCTCTACGACCACCGGACCAACGTTCCGCTTTATCCCGCGTTCCAGGCCTTTTTTCGCGAAAGGAAGCCGCCCGCTCTGATCCTTTGGGGCAAGAACGACAAGGTCTTTCCTGAAGCCGGCGCACACCCCTATCTGCGCGACTTGCCAGACGCCGAGTTGCACATTCTCGACACCGGTCACTTCGCACTTGAGGACCAACTCGACGTGATGGCGCCGCTAATCAGTGACTTTCTCGACCGAACGAATGAACGACGCTGACGCAAGGATGGGTTGTGCCCAAGGGAAAGACCTGATCCTGGGGTCGACAGCGATCAAGATCGAGGTATGGGGAGGCGCGAGCCCGACCGGTGCAACCGGCCAGTACCTGAATGAACTGGTCGTGCCGGCCATGGCTCAACGGCACCGTCGTTCCGGCTGACGGACGGGTCGTCGATCCAATCCACTACTCCAAACGCCGTCCCCACAACACGAAAGGAATCCCTATGAAGTATCTGGCATCTTTGCTGGCAATCTCCGCTCTCGCGATCACGTCGACCTCCTCGGCAGCTCAGCAACAGAAAACGACATCCGTCGTCCTCGTGCACGGCGCGTTCGTCGATGGCTCAGGCTGGCAAGCGGTATACGATCTCCTCAGAAAAAGCGGATACGAAGTGTTGGTGGTCCAGAATCCGACCATCACGCTCGAGGGTGACGTCGCCGCCACGGAAGCCGTGATCGCAGCAGCCAAACACCCTGTCGTGCTAGTCGGCCACTCTTATGGCGGCATGGTGATCACACAGGCTGGCGACAATCCGAAGGTCAAGAGCCTGGCTTACATCGCGGCGTTTGCGCCGGACGCTGGCGAATCTGCTGCATCGCTGAACGAATGGCCAGCGGAGCCTGGTGAGGCGAAGGCGCCCCTGCTGCCGCCGCAGGACGGTTACCTCCTGGTCGATCCCGTGAAGTTCCCGGCTTCCTTCGCAGCGGATTCCCCTGCGGCGCTAACCCAATTCATGGCGGCTGCGCAGGTGCCATGGGGACTGAAAGCCGTCGAAGCCAAGGTCACGAAAGTGGGCTGGAAGGCAAAGCCAAGCTCCTTCCTGATCCCGTCTCAGGACCGCATGATAACCCCGAGTTCACAAAGAAAGATGGCCAGGCGAAGCGGTGCGCGAGTGGAAGAGATCAATAGCAGCCACGCAGTGATGCTGTCTCATCCGCGGGAGGTCGCCGTGTTCATCGAGTCTGCCGACCGATAATCGACGCGAAACGGATCAACTCACTCGAAACCTGGCGACGCTCATTCATGGAGTTCAACTCGATGACATCAGCCGTCAAGATCGCTGCAGTCCGGACCGCCCGCCCGAGCAAGGTTGATGACCTCTGGTTGTTGCTCGACGAGATGGCTCCCCAATGCAGGGCGGAGCCAGGAAACATTCGCTGGGATGTCTGGAGAGACCGGTCGCAGCACAATCGCTTCGTGCTCGACGAGTTGTATCAGGATTCCGCTGCCGTTGAAGCCCATCACGCGACGCCTCATTACCAACGCTATCTCGGGCGAGTTGGAGATTTGGCCGACCGTATCGCATTTATCTGCGATCCTGGATTGGTGGCGACCTGAAATGCTGTCTGGACGTCGGAGATTGTCGCTGCCAGGCAGTGCAGCTATTTGCGCACAGCAGGCATCCCGCCGACTCCCCAATTCCGCTTTGGGTCAAAATGCGAAAAACTCAGCGCGAGCAATCCAGTCCGCTCCGCCCGGCTAAGCGGACCTCAATGAGCGGTGTCGTCACTTCGCTGATGGGCCAGATCCGGACTCTGCGAATTTCACGAGGTGTGGCGGACAGGCGAGATCGCCACGCTTGCCTCACGAGGCATAACGCCGATATAGCACGACGATAACAGCGAGCACCGTCCCGGCATAGACGAGCTGCGCTGCGTGATCCAGAGCGACAGCGGCGCGCTTTCGGCCGGCCTCCCGAAGTTTTTCATGTTTGTAGCCCGCCAATATCGCCATCAGACAGAGTACGAAGAAAATGTAGAACATCTCTTCGACCACCACCGTATATCCGACATCGCCGATCTGAGTGTTCACTGCCACGAGCAGCACCGCGCTCGCCAGGATCGAAGTCACTGGAATTGTCACGCGTTCACGAAACATGGTTTCGGGAAAGAATAGCGTGGCGAATACGACGAGCACGAGCAGAAACATCGGTAGCAGGTTCTTCAGCATGTAGATCGAGGAACTGCGGCGCAGCATGATGGTCGCATCGAAGCCTGCGAATTCCGTCATTGCCTCGGCACCAAACAAAGACGCCTTTCCGAGCGTCGATCCGCTGGACAGGGATTCGACGAAATAGTTCAGTCCGAGAAATCGCCATAGCTGAAGTCCGGAATAGGCCCCGTCCTCGGCCAGCGAGCTTCCGTCGTCGGCAAGGCGCAACCCGAACCGATCGATGACATAGGTGATCAGCTCCCGCCGCTGTTCCGTGTTCTGGAAATGCAGACGCAGTTCCTGCGTGTCGAACGGATAATCATGAAGATCGAAACGGGCCTTGAAATCGCCGTTGATGCGATAGAGCCGATAGCTCAGGCCGTCTTCTTTTCCAGCCTGAGTGGGCCGAGCTGGATCGAACGCCCCGCGATCCAGTAAAGCCGGAAATTCGACGTGTGTCTGCGCCTCATCGTCGCCAGCGAACCTCATCCAGAGATAGAAGTCGACGTTGAACGAATTTTGCTTCACGTCGATCCGGCTGACGCGGATGATGTCGATGCCGGTATAAACGACCCGCTGAATCCAGTAGCGCCGGTCCTCGAACGCGACGACATGGCTCTTGTCCTGCTCCGCAGCGAGATCAATTCCATCAGGCTGATCGACGCGCACGAGTTGCTGCGGTGCCGTGACGAAGCGGCCATAATGGAAGAAACCCATTCGGATCGGGCGGGGAATGTCGCGATTCGCATTGAAATAGAGCCGCCCCGTCAGCCCGACGACCGCCGATTTTGGACTGTCGATCGCGGCCAGTGCGACGCGTACCCGGTCGCGATCCGCAGCCTTGCTGTCGGATGGTTTCTGAATCCCCTGCGCCATGAACCGGCGATGGACCGCAGCTCGGTTCAGCGCATCTATCATCAGGCGCGCGGCGTCATATGAGCCGCCGCCGACCCAGCTTGGGGAAGTTCCCGCTTTCGCTTTGTAGTCGGCGGCAAAAACCTGCGCCGCCACGCTGGCGCTGTCGAAAATCAGCGACGATGCGGCGTACAGGTTCTCACTGAAGAAACCCGGATGCATCTTTTCCTCGGGCTCGTTGACGAAATTTTGCAAATAGCTTTCGCGCCCTGCGCCCTGGGTCGTGATGATCGTCCCCTTGATGCCGCGGCGACGCAGCGCCTTGACGATGTCTGCGATATAATCGGCCGCCGCGCCGACGACGATGACACCGGGACCGGGCTCCTGCGCGGTAGCGTCCAGCGCCTTGTCCATCGATCCGATCTGACCGTCCGCAACGTCCAGTTCGAACACGTGCAGCTGCTCCGGCGGATAGGCCGCCGCAAATCCACGCTCAAAACTCTTGCCATAGGAATCGCGCGTGTGAACGAGGCGGACTTTTGGCTCCTTCATCACGGCGCGCAGATGTTCCGCGATCGAGCGCGCCTGTGCGGAGACCGGCGACAGCGCACGAAAATAGTAATCATTGCCGGATGTCAGCTCGTCGGCAGCCGCGCTTCCCGTGAGCGCCGGAATCCGCGCATCCTTATATACCGGAGCTGCTGCGAGCGACGCGGAGCTAAGATAATGGCCGAGCACAGCGACGCACGGGCTGTCGGCGATCGCCTGCGCATTCGCGCGCGCCACGGCTGGATTGCTCGCGTCATCGAACAGAACGAGTTCAATCGACCGTCCGTTGACGCCACCCTTGGCGTTCACATCGTCGATTGCAAGCTGCATCGCGGCCAGGCTTTCCGTTCCGGCCGGGGCCGACGGGCCAGAGAGCGAATTGGCGAACGCGATGCGAATAGGCTCCGGGCGAGTCAAGAGGATGGCGGCCCAGGCGACGGCGAGCACTAGGGCAACGCCCGCAACAACGGCAAGCCACCTGATGAGCCGCTGCTTCATCTTCGATCCTTGCATCGATCGGCATAAGCCGAGATTCTCCAGATCGAGGTCTCAATCAGGCCGAGATTGCCGCCGCTGAGAGCGTTTTTCAAGCCCGTCCCATCGCCGCCGGCAAGACCTACGACCACTCAAAGCGGATGAAGGAAAAGTGCGTGGTCGCGTTTGGGTCATTCACTGCGGAGTTAGAGCGGCCCCCAGGCGCCCCACGGCCGCAAGCCTCTGAAAGCAGACACGATCTACGCGTCACAACGCATCGATGCCCTCACAAACCGAGGAGCACGATCATGCCTGACGAAGACAGCCTGCTCGGCCACACTAAGATCGAAAGCACGGTCCGCTATCTCGGCATCGAGGTTGACGACGCCCTCGCGATTGCCGAACAAGTTGATGTCTGAATCACCAGGGCAGAGCGGACATGCTCTGCCCATCGGCCATCAGCCGCCTCTGGCCAACAACTGACCTTTGTTTTGATTTGCGTTAGCTTACGCTAGCCCCCCGATGATCTTGTCAACATCCGCTTCCGGGAACACCTTGACCGAAGTCGTCCGTACGTTCCCGATGGCGGCCAACGACAAGAGAAACTTGGCCATGGCCTCATCGTCGGCGGCCTCAGCGTGGATGATGAGGTCATATGTTCCCATGGCGAGATAGCCGGCCTTGATGTCAACGCCGAACTTTTTGCCCAACTCCCTGGCGGCCGCTCGACGCTGCGGCATTTCCCTGATGGTCCGAACACCTTGCTCGGTGAAATTGCAGAGAAGCATGTACGTGGACATGGCGATTCTCCTTTGACAAAGAAGCAATGGACTTAACGGGTCCACGACGTGGATTATGCCACACTGCCTGACCCCGCCCAACCACCAAGATCCCCTCAGGGCGGCTCGAAGCGGCTAGGGGTCACGAGCCGTGATACTTGCGGCGAGCAAATTAAGTCAGCTCTGCCTCCGACAGGAGACCACAGAGAGACCTGATAAATTCGTCGCGATGGGCCATTTCCGGACATCGCGCAATCCTCGGTCGCCGACTCATGGATTCACCCAATTGGCCGCCAGCATTTTGGTCTTGTAAGGCGACGCTGCTTATTGCCAAAATCGAACGTCTACAGTTGTTCTCATCATGCCATGCGCTTCTTGGTGGCGAAAATCCGTACTGACGCACCACCTTGGCAAGATGGTCGAAGGCCGATGTCGGCGAATGGCTGCAAGCAAGACGTGCTATCCCGGAAACATTGGGATAACGTTTCTTCGCCGTGGGTCTGAAATTCGGCCAGCCGCCAACCCGATGTCAGTGGGGCCAATGCAGCAGATTGCGGAGTGGCTCGAGAAGCTTGGCTTGGGGCAATACGCGCAGCGCTTTGCCGAGAACGACATTGATCCGAGCGTTCTGCGCGATCTGACCGATCACGACCTCGAGAAAATCGGCGTCTCGCTCGGCCATCGCAGGAAGATTTTACGCGCGATTGCGGAGCTCGATGAGGTCGGACCGAGAGCCGGGCCTGCTCCTCGGACCGCGGCCGAGAAACGTCAGCTCACGGTGATGTTCGCCGATCTCGTTGGTTCGACAGCGCTTTCGACAAGGCTTGACCCTGAGGACTTGCGTGAAATCATTGGCGCGTACCACCGCTGCTGTGCCGAGCAAATCGAGAAATCTGGCGGGTTCGTTGCCAGATACATGGGCGACGGCGTGCTCGCTTATTTCGGCTATCCGCGGGCGGATGAAGACGATGCAGAGCGCGCGGTATACGCCGGGCTAACATTAGTCGCGGCAGTGGCCGGACTTGCTGTCGGTCCAGAGACAAGATTGCGAGCGCGAGTTGGCATTGCCACCGGTTTGGTGGTTGTCGGTGATCTCCTCGAGGAGGGCGCGTCGCGGCAGCATGAGGTGGTCGGTAAGGCCGCCAATCTGGCCTCGCGACTTCAGGCCCTGGCCGATCCGGACACGGTGGTCATCGACGGTAGCACCCGCCGCCTCATCGGAGGGTTCTTCGAGTATCTCGCTCTCGGGAGCGTTTCCATCAAAGGCTTCAGCGATCCGGTGCCGATCTGGCAAGTCATCGGTGCGAGCGCGGTCGATAGTCGCTTCGAGGCCTTGCGCGTAGGCAGAACGCCACTGCTCGGCCGAGCTGAGGAGATCGGGCTGCTGATGCGCCTCTGGCAGGAGATAAAACGCGGCAATGGCTCGGTCGTGCTGATCTCGGGTGAGCCGGGCATAGGCAAATCGCGCCTCGCCGAGACGGCGCTGGAGCGGCTGAGCGATGATCCACACATCCGCTTGCGCCGCTTCTGCTCCCCGCACCACCAGGACACCGCGCTTTTCCCGACCATCTCACAGCTCGAGCGGGCAGCGGGATTCCGGCGTGACGATACGGACCAGCAACGGTTGGACAAGCTCGAGGCGTTGCTCGCGGAGGCAAACGCCGACCTTAGCGAGGCCGTTCCTCTGATCGCGGATCTGCTGTCCGTGTCGATCGGGAATCGCTATCTACCGCTCAACCTCAACCCGCAGAAGCGCAAGGAGAAGACGCTGCGGGCCCTCCTGGCCCAACTCGAGGGACTGGCAGCACGCCGGCCGGTGCTAATGGTATTCGAGGATGTGCATTGGATCGACCCCACCTCGCTTGACCTATTGGACCTCATCGTCGACAGGGTCTCCACTCTTCGGGTTTTGTTGATCATCACGTTCCGGCCAGAGTTCGTGCCGGCCTGGATTGGGCGCCCGCACGTGACATCGATCAGCCTCAGTCGTCTGCCGCGTCGACAACGTGCCGAAATGATCATGCGGGTGACCGGCGGCAAGGCGTTGCCTCAGGAGATCGCCGAACGGATCATCGATCGAACCGATGGCGTACCGCTGTTCATCGAGGAATTGACCAAGGCCGTAATCGAGAGCGGTATGCTGACCGACGCTGGCGATCGCTTTGATGCGAGTGGGCCCGTGCCTCCGCTTGCCATCCCTACCTCGCTCCAAGCGTCGCTCCTGGCACGGCTCGATCGCTTGGCACCCGTGCGCGAGATGGCACAGATCGGAGCAACCCTTGGGCGGTCGTTCTCGCATGAGCTGATCAGCGCCGTCGCGGCCATGCCGCAGCAACAGGTGGACGGGGCCTTGGCGCAGCTCGTACGCGCCGAGTTGATCTTCCAGCGGGGCACCCCGCCGGATGCAGAGTACACGTTCAAGCACGCGCTGGTACAGGACGCAGCCTATAGCACCTTGCTGCGCGGTCGACGCCAGCAGATCCATGCCCGCGTTGCGACGACGCTGGAGAGCCAGTTTCCTGAAATCGTGACCGCTCAGCCGCAACTCATGGCCAACCATTGTGCCGAGGCCGGTTTCACCGAGAAGGCGGTCGGCTACCGGCTCAAGGCCGGCCAGCAGGCGGTCGCGCGGTCGGCGATGGCGGAAGCGGTGGCGCAGTTGCAGCGGGGGCTGGAATTGGTGGCGAAAATGCCCGAGGAGTCCCGGCCCCTGCAGCACGAGCTTGACCTGCAAATCGCCCTCGGACGGGCCCTGATGGCAACTCATGGGTATTCGGCGCCCGTGGTGGCCGACACCCTCGTCAGGGCGCGAACACTCGCTGAGCGGTTCGATCGACCGGATCGTCTCGCTCCGCTGCTCTATTTCCAATGGGGTTTCCACATGGTTCGGGCCGAGCACGAGCTCGCGGTGTCGCTTGCCGAACAGTTGGAGACATTGGGCCAGACAAGAAAAGATCAAACCATTCGGTTGCTGGGTCACTATATCCATGGCGCCAGTTGCTACTTCCGCGGGGAATTTGTGACAGCGCGCGCCCTTCTTGAGCTGTGCGACGGCTTGAGAAATCCGGCCGCTCGCGCGACTTGCGCCGCCATAGCGGTGGCCGATCCGTACGCGGCGAGCCTGGGTCACCTGGCGTTGACATTAGCGTTTCTGGGCTACATCGATCAGGGACGCGCGCGCGCGGACGAGGCGTTGTCGGAAGCCCGCGGGCTCGATCATCCGTTCACGGTGGCCTTCGTGTTGAGCAAGGTGTGTGCGGTGATGGCGGCGGCCGGCTTGTGGCATGACGCACGGCGGCACGCCGAGGAGCTGGTGGCCGTCTCGAACGAGCACGGTTTTCCACTCTGGTTGGGACTCGGACTTCTTCATCAGGGTCGGTCATTGACGGAACTTGGACAGGCGCAAGATGGCCTCGCTGTGCTCAAGAGGGGACTCTCGGTGCTTCGCGCTGCCGGAGCCGTGGTGCATACGCCGCACGCGCTCTGCCTTCTCGCCGCGGCTCGCACCAAGATCGGGCATCTGCAGGAGGGGCAGCATTGCCTCGTCGAGGCTGAGCAGCTCATCGAGACGACCCACGAGCGGTGCGGTGAGGTCGAGCTGCATCGGCTTCGAGGCGATGTGACGAATGCGAGAGGCGACCGAGCCGCTGCGGAGCAAAATTATCATCGAGCGCTCGCTGTGGCGGAGCGCCAGAGCGCGAAGACATTTGGGCTACGCGCTGCGACGAGCCTCGCCTGCCTGTGGCGCGACCAGGGCAAGCGCACGGAGGCTCGCGACCTCCTCGCGCTCGGGTATGGCCGGTTCACCGAAGGCTTCGACACGCCGGTCCTGCGGGACGCCAAGGCGCTACTCGACCAGCTGGCCTAATGCAGTTCACCTCTTACATGGCTGGATAGCTGCTCGTCGCCACCGGCGCCGAGTGTGAGGATGGGATGCGATTGCCACCGCATGCGCCCCAATGCCGTCGGAATGTCGGCATCGGGTCACAAGCGGCGGTCGCGGCAAGCAGGGCCCCGGGTCGGGTCTAGAGCCGATAGCCGACATCGCAATAGCTTCAGCCTTGTTCATCAAGGGCCAGTAGGTGCCATCCGGATCTGCCGGTCCTGTAGGCTGCCTGGTAGCGAGCCGCTCTATTGAAATTTGGCACGCAAAATTTTCTATGCGAACTCACACGATTTGACTTGCCTCAATGCGCAGCACGCCGAATCGCAGATTATTTCCATGCGAAAGCGGACAACCGCGCTGGTTGTTACGGTGTAGGCGCCTTCCGCGCCGTGGCTCGCTTCTCAGTGCGCTTTCGATCGCTCGCATGCGGCTCGGGCCGGGAAGCTCTGATGTCGGTTGATGCGGATAACCTACAATCAACTGTGCGCTACGCCTTGTTGACGACGCGAGCTACCACTGTTTGTCCATTTCATCCGGATGTGATCATCCGCGTCGGTGACGATGGCGCCGAGACCCATGCTTATTATCGCGCCCGGAACGTCGCCAAAAGCGATGGCACGTGCTGGGAGCATGACGAACTGATAGACGAGATTGCGCGCCAACTTGTGCATGCGGCGGATGGCGAGTGCCCCCGGTGTAGACGTCACCTCCGTCATCGTAACTGAAGGACCCTTCCCAAACGCCTGCACATCACTACCGGATCATTTCGAACAGTCCCCCATATGCCAGCGATTTTGCTGTCGCGATTGCGAAGATCTTGGCAGATGCGGAAGGAAGAGCTTTGGCGCCGGAGGACCTTTGGCGGCTGGTTTACGAGCGCGCCCGCGATCTTCCTGCGACGGTTGACCTCTCTACTGTCAGAGGATGATCCGCAGATACTTGATGAGCTTCGGTATGTTTCGGCGTTAAGGAATATTTGAAAGAGCATAATTTGGTTCGTCGAACCTACGATCAAGTACCTGATGAGTTCGAGGCTGACGGGACGAACTTCCCCAAGTTCCTGGCAGGCAAAGCTCTGAACTAGCAAGCTCGCATGCTCGATAAAGGCCGATAGATACCACGTCCCTTGGTTTGTCGCCCTTGGGCGGCCGACGAGCACGCGAGTCTCACGATAGAAGGCCGCGAGATAGGATCCATAGCTGACAAACCTTTGTTGCGGTATTCCAGGAACGGCAGAAAGAGGAGCGCAAAGCCACGTCGGACTGAATAACTTTAGCGCGGTGTCCCTTAAGGCCAACAACTAAAAATAGTATACTATCTTAAGGTGGCGGAACCACAAAAACAGTTCCACGTTGTAGTGAGTCTAGTCATCACTCCGGGGAGCCTAAAATGCGGGCGACAACGTACGTCGCGCGTCGGATCGCGGCCCTGCTGGGCTACGCCAAGTCCACGGTGATCGAGCGATCGAGAAGGCTGGTTAGACGACGCTCTGCTAGTAAGACGGCGCTCGACCGGGAAGCCGTCGCGGAGCTTATTAGCCTCACCGACAACTTGCTCCGGCAGTACGGCCGAGACGTCGAAGGGAACGATAAAGTCACCCGGTGCTTCGCTACCGACGAATTCTTCGTCTCTACGTACACGGTCGAACCGGGCCTCGCTCGCTACCAAATTTCGCAGCACGCTGACGGTGAGTATAGATCTCAAGTGTTTGTCGCGACGTGGCACTGCACTTCGGGCACACCAGACCTGCAACTCTACCGTGACGGACCTTGGCGAAGGCGATTTCGGAGTTTCGCTGACGACTCATTGGCCCCGGCTCCACCACGGCTTCTACATTGATAGCGCAAGGGCCCTGATCTCGTTTCACCCCGCCTTGAGCCGACTGCATCTACTCCCCGCAATATCACGCGGCCGTAGAGTAGGCTACGACCTCAACCAGCGCGTGTATAACTCCAAGGGCGAGCAGGGAGAGTCTGCTTCAGGTCATTCGCGCCTGGTTCAGCCAGCGGCAATTCCGGGCACAGTCCGCTATGTCGCCGAAAGCGGAAGTAAATTCAGAACATTGGCAGCAAGGCTATAAGTCATGAGGGTTGATGGCGGAGCCCAGGACGTGATTCAAGCTCCTTTACAGCCCATCAGCTCGGCGTCGGCCTGATGGCCTTTGCCGCTGGCGTCAGCAGAGATGCGCTGGGGACTTATGTGCCGGCGCTTCTTCTTGCCGGAATCCTCTGCCTGTCGGCTGCCGCGGCCTTTGCACTGGTGAAACGTCCCGCAGTGGCTGCTCCTGCATGACGGGCCGCTCGCAGAGGAAGGCCACCGGTTTTCGGCGGCCTTCCAGAACGATCCCCTCACAGCGCCTCCAGCCCGAGCCGGCCAAACAACTTGCGATCGGCTTCGTCCTGCGGATTGCCTGCCGTGAGCAGCGTGTCGCCGACGAAGATCGAGTTTGCGCCGGCAAAGAAGCACAGCGCCTGCATCTCGTCGGTCATGGCCGACCGGCCGGCCGAGAGTCGCACGAAGGAGGCCGGCATCATGATGCGCGCCAGCGCGACGATGCGCACGAACTCGATCGGACCGATCGGCGGCGCTTTCGCCAGCGGCGTTCCCGGAATCGGGATCAGCATGTTGATCGGTACGCTCTCCGGCGCTTCCGGGAGGTTGGCGAGCGTGACCAGCATGTCGACGCGGTCCTGCTCGCTCTCACCCATGCCGAGGATGCCGCCGCAGCACACTTTCATGCCGGCCTCGCGGACATGCTCCAGCGTATCGAGACGATCGGCGAATGTGCGGGTGGAGATGACGCTCGGATAATAACGCTCCGAGGTATCGATATTGTGATTGTAGTAATCGAGCCCGGCCGCGCTGAGCCGGTCGGCCTGATCGCGGTCGAGCATGCCGAGCGTCATGCAGGTCTCGAGCCCGAGCTGCTTCACGGCGCCGACGACCTCGACGATCGCATCCATGTCGCGCGGCTTCGGGTTACGCCAGGCCGCCCCCATGCAATACCGCGTCGCGCCGCTCGCCTTGGCCTTGCGGGCCTCGGCCACGATCTTCTCGACCTCCATCAGCTTGGTGGCCGCTACGCTTGTGGCGTGATGCGACGACTGGCTGCAATAGCCGCAGTCCTCCGGGCAACCGCCGGTCTTGATGTTCAAGAGCCGGCTCAACTGCACGCGATTGGGGTCAAAATGCTCGCGATGGACGGATTGCGCACGAAACAGCAGATCGTTGAAGGGAAGCTGGTAGACCGCCCAGGCATCCGCGCTGGTCCAGCTTTGCGTCGCTTCCTGAGCTCCTTGGGATTCTTCCAGTCGGGAGATTTTTTTGATCTCCCCTTCGTTCGCGCCGAGCATTCGCACACCTCCTGACAATGCGGCGGGACCATCGTGAACTTCGCGCCAGCCGCAGGGTCGATTTCAAGTGCAGTGGAACTGTCAGCGGAATCGGACCGGAGTGTGGCGACTTGATTTTGAGTGCCCACGGTGTCAGCGCGCTTTGGCCCGCTGAGCAACCGGGACGCGATCGATGCCGAATTGAGGCCGGCTAAGGAACAGACGAGATCCCTCCCCGTTATTCCCTACACGCCCGTGGAATCGCAGGCGGCCATCCGACGATGACAAAGTCGATCGCTACCAGCCTGCGGGCTGGAAACGCCAGATCCGGCGCATCGAGATCGCGCCTGTCCACCCAATCGAGGTCAAGATGATGAGAGATCATCCCGCGTCCCGGGCTCTGCGGGAGGCCCATAAAGCGTTCAAGCCGGTCGAAACGAAGAAGCCGATGACCGACTACGCGAAGGCGCAACAATCCCTTCACGAAAATCGCGAGCGCCTGAAAGCAGAACGACTGGCCCGAGAGGCCAAGCAGGGAAACCGCCCCAGATAGGGAAATGCTGGTGCCGCATTATTACTTCGACGTCAGGGACGGCAACGCACTTTCTGTGGACGAAGAGGGACTGACCCTGACGAACCAGAGGGCCGCCGAGATCGAGGCCGCGCTGTCACTTGCCGATACCGCAAAGGACCTTGCGCCGTCCGCGACCGGATGCGGTCTGGCCATCGAGGTGCGCGATGCCGACGGTCCGATCTTTCGCGCGGCATTCTCGTCGCCTAAAGCGCGGTGAGATCGGATGAATCGTCATCGCGCTTGAGGTCGTTGTTTGAGCATGATCTTTTTCGGAAAGCCGCTGCGCATTATTCCGGATCATGCTTTTAGAGCATCGAGAGAACGACGACACCGTCTTCAAGCTCGCCTGACTCAAGGCGCGCCCGTGCGATACGCTCAAACTCCGTCCGGTACTTCTGAAGATAGCTGAAGGCCTGCTTCTGCGTCTGAAATGTCATCGCGAGACGGCACATCTGTCGGCCGGCGCCGAGTGCGAGAAAGAAGGTGATTGTGCCGCCGCCATCCGGCTTGGTCCTAGGCACGAACCGCACTCATCGGCATGTCGAGCCCTCTCATCGCGCTGTTGAAATCGGCTATCGCGACAGCTTTGTCTTGCGCTTCTTCAATGCGGGTGCCGGCGACGACGATGCACGCAGATCTCCGTCGGCCGCGTCCCTGGCCTCGCGCAGCTCACGAAGCCGCGCCATGTTGTTGCGGACATCGATCGTCCGCCTTTCGGCATCCGCCATCGCCTGCGCGCCTTCTTCGGCGGCCAGGCGGCGACGCTCGGACCGCGCGATGGACTCTAAGGACGGTTCGGCCGATTTCTTCGCGCTCATTTCTTGGCGCTCATCTTTCATCCTCTTCGGCAACGGACAAAACCCGCTCGACCCGAGATCGAGCGGGCCGCGTGCCGTTTCAGTACATCCGTGAAACGGCGTAGGAGAACTCAAGCCAGCGAGAGATTCTCAGCGCTGACCTTGCCACGCATCTTGTCGGTCTTGGTCTCGAAGTTGACCTTCTGGCCCTCAGCGAGCCCTGCAAGACCGGCCCGTTCGACTGCGCTGACATGAACGAACACATCGTTGCCGCCGTCGTCGGGCTGAATGAATCCAAAGCCCTTCTGGCCGTTGAACCACTTCACAGTACCTGTTGCCATACTTCTTCTCCAAAAGCGCATAGACGCGCATTCCGCGTGACGCTCACGCAGATCGATTCAATTCGTCGATGTCTCTGGAAAAAGGAGCCCGCGGGCGCATTCAACAAGGCACAGCGGCTGAACGACAAACTGAGGGTATACCTCGCCCTTCGCATTAGCAAGGCTTCGGGCAGATTTAATCGCGCCGGTGGGCTTCCGTGGAACCTTTGCCCGTTTGGAGACTCAGACCTGAAGACATCTCGTGTGAGCGGCGAGATCTTCGCGAGATCCAATCATCCCTGCGCACGCGGCTGTCGCGCAGTCGTGGTCGACCAAGGCAGCCTCAATACAGGGAGCCGCCGATGCAGGTTTTCGTTCGCGACAACAATGTCGATCAAGCACTGCGCATATTGAAGAAGAAGATGCAGCGTGAAGGCCTCTTCAAGGAGATGCGTCGCGCGCGATTCTACGAGAAGCCGTCGGCCGCGACAGCGCGACGAAAATCCGACGCCGTGCGGCGCCTGCTAAAGCTCGCGCGGAAGCAGGCCATTCGCGACGGATTGATCGTGGTCAAGCCAAAAAAGTCGGTCGCAGCCGGCAACAAACGGGGCGCCGGCCTATCGAGCGTGCCATCGGGGCGGACTATGGAAGCAGCCCTGAGGTAGTTTGCGAGCAACCCAGGCTTGGCAGATTCCGCGTGAACAAAGTCCCTTTATGGACATACATGCTGCGGATCTATGGTATGGTTCGTGATCACCGCCCGGCCCGTGGCTTCTATCGGTGATGAGAACGCCGATTGCGCTCCCGCCCTGTCCGAACTAGGGAGCTTCGCCATGAAACGCGGTCACTTCGAACAAACCCGATCTCTCAGAGAGCGGCTCGTCGACGAAATCAATTGCCTACGCGAAGAGGCGCGCCTGCTTCCTCCAAGCCATCGCCGCGAGATGTTGCTCCGCAGGGCGCAACAGGACGAAACAGCCATGCAGATCGATGCGTGGCTCAGCTCTCCCGGTCTGAGAGCGCCGACATAACGCTGCGATATCACGCTTATCTCGTCGGGCCGAACGGCATCCTCCAGTCCGCCGAGGCCTTCGAGGCAGCCTCCAATGCCGCCGCGTTCGTCGATGCGCAGCAGTTCGCGTTGCGCGGCAATGTCGAGGTGTAGCACCTCGGCCGGAAGATCGCGCGACTGAGGGCGACACTCGTCGAAGGCGCAGGCAAGATCTCCATCGAGCGTGCTTCACGTCGCATCGATCTCAGCCGAGGTCTGCAAAATGATTGCCCTCCTCAAGCCGGCATCACGCAAGCAGACCCGGTGAAACGCGCTTCCTCTCTCCGGAGCGGGCTGCTCGCTTTCCTTGATCGCGCGTATCCATCTTGTAACCGCAATTCCCGCGCAGATTGTGTCCTTAATTGCCGAAGGATACCCCAATGTTTGGGGACGCTTTCGATAGATCGCAGAGCGCTGCCGAGGTCACGATCATCGGAGCAGGTCCTGTAGGTCTCGCAATCGCGCTCGAGCTCGATCGGCTGGGAATTACCAGTCAAGTCCTCGAAGCTGGAGGTCTGAGGCGACGCCGATCAGTGGACAGTCTGTTCACCGCGCAACTCCGCACACCGGCAACCCACGGTCCGCTCGAGGCCGTATCGGCAAAAATGTACGGGGGAACATCCAATCTTTGGGCCGGAGCTTGCGTGGCCTACGATCCGATCGACTTCAAGGAGCGGAAATTTGTAAGCTACGGAGCATGGCCGATCACGTACGAGGATGTATCGCCGTTCTTTGAACCGGCCAGTCGCTTTCTTGACACCGGCCCTGCGGAGTTCATTGCGGCCGACGTAGCTCATGAATCTGGCGATGAGTTTTCGTGCACGAGTCTTGCGCGCTTCGCGGGCGAGAGGCGTAGCCAGGTCCGGCACGGTGGGGCCGCCGTTCGATCCGCCCGCATCAGAGTGTGCCTGAACACGGTCGTGACCGAGGTTTTGCTCTCCGGCGATGGCGTCGTCACCGGACTTGCCGTGGCATCATCGGATGGATCGAAACTATCCCAACTACCCGTTCGAATGCTCGTCGTTGCGGCCGGAGGGATCGAGACGACAAGGTTAGCTTTGAATATGCAGCGCGATCGACCCAGGCTGTTCGGCGGCGAAGCTGGCCCCCTCGGGCGATACTACATGAGCCATCTGATGGGCTCGATAGCGGACGTCAGATTTCTCAAGCCGCAATACGTAGACTTGTTCGACTTCCGGAAAGACGCGAACGGAACCTATACCCGCCGCCGATTCCAGCCGAGCGAAGCAACGCAGGAAAAATGGGGGCTGTCGAACACGGTTCTATGGCCGGAAGGCGCGATTGCAGATGCGAGGCATCAACGAGCGCTGCTCTCGCTGCTATTCTTGTTGTCCGGCGCGAACAGCCTCGGGCGAGCCATCTTGCCGGAAGTCATTCGGCGCCGATACAGCGAAAATATGCTCGGAAGCACTGCTGGAGCACATCTGCGAAACCTCACGCCGGCAGGCTTCAAGAGCATTCTGGCTGACGCGAATGCGCTTTTGGAACGGTGGTACGCAGACCCTCGGCCTCCCGGTTTCCTCATGCGCAACCAAGTCTCGCAGTACAGGCTCGCCTATCATGCCGAACATCTGCCCAATCGGGAGAGCCGGGTGACTTTGACAGGCGAGGTCGATCGGTTGGGCATGAACCGGATTGCGATCGACTTGCGCTTTGCAGATGCGGACGCAGCATCCCTCGAGAGAGTACACCAGCGAATGTCGGAATGGTTGAAGCGGGGAAGTCTCGCCCGACTGGTGCTGCGGTGTAACCCATCCGATCAGCAACAGAGCGCTTTGCGGCAGGCCAAGGATGGCACGCATCAACTCGGCATGACCCGTATGGCTTCATCGGCAAACGACGGAGTCGCGGACAGGAACCTTCGCGCTTTTGGCATCGCCAACCTGTACCTGTGCAGCACGTCCGTGTTGCCAACGTCCAGTCAAGCAAATCCGACGCTGATCGTTGTGGCGCTCGCTCTGAGATTGTCGCATCACATAGCCCGCTCGCTCAGGGCTGAGGAGCGTCTCGCAAGCTTAGGCACGCACTCCGTAAGAGCCGCTCGTTCGCCTCCCTCAGGGAAGTAGATGGCCGTTGATCATCATTTTGAATAAGAGTGCGAGACATAGCCAAAGCAGCAGGCTCGGCCCCGCGGCAATCAGCAGGCCGCGGAAGAATCTTGCTCCATCGTCCTCGTCGACGTGGTTCGGGCGCACGTGACGGATCGACGATTGATGGCGACGGCGGATCGGCTCAATTTGCCCCATCCGCAATGCTATTCGGTACCAGGAGCGCTCTGACAAGTCCTTCAAGGGTGTGCTTGTTGGGCCTCTTTCGAGGTAACCCTCTCCGTCACGGATGCCGGCAGGCACCCCCGGGGAGTTCGGCGACACCCTCAGTCTGCTAGGCGGGCTCCCGGTTTCACGCTCGCGCGCAGGCCCGCATTGCCTGACTATGTCGGCTGTTCGTCTCTCGTAAGCGCATCAAGGCGGTCCAATTGACCTGCCAAGCCGGACAGGCTTCTGGCGATGTTCTTCATCATGAAAGCGCGGTCTTTGGAGATGCCGGATGTCTGAGAGAGTGCTCTGTATCGATGTGCCAATTCCAAGCATTGTGCGGCAGTAATCATTTGGCCTCCAAGGCTTTATCTCGACCTAGGCGTCAATGAAAACAAGCCCTCAACCCTCGGTTTTGGTACCAGATACGCCTCGCGACAGATCATCGCCGTTGAGCGAACGGTCCTTGTGATCCGCTCATCTGCCGCGCGCCGTCGCCGGACCTACGCCGCGGTTGCCTTGCTCCTCACGAAGCAATGTCTGCAACGAGGCACCAGCGGGCTTGCCGGCACTGTCCACCACTTAGCCGCTTGCGGCCAGAACGCCGGGTCGGCTCATCCCAAGCGAACCCGACCTCTCGACGACAAAACCAAGTGAGACCTACTTACGTGGCTCGGTCACCACTTTGGTTGATCCGTCCGGCGCTGCCTGCATTCCCGGTGGGCTTTGACCTTGCGGGCTTTCCGGCGGCGCGCCACCCGATTTCGTGTCCAGCGGTCCGGTCCAACCTTGTGGCTGCAATTGACCTTTCTCTTCTGGTGCCGAGCGTCCAGTTGGCATGTCCTTGGGGTCGGTCTGTGCTGCCGCAAATCCGAACGACAACGCCCAGCCAACCGCCGTTATCAGAATGATCCGCATTGCGAGACTCCGCTTGGCTGATCGAACCAACAGGCTGGTCCCGCTTCAGTTCCGAATCAAACTCCCCGCAAACGATGTCCGCCTCGGGTCAAAATGCGAAGAACTCAGCCAGATCAATTGTAGTCCGCTATACCTTAGTGAACGGCCTCCGTTGCCGAGGCGCCACTTTGCTGATGGGCCAAGAGCACCAGCTGCCGCCGGCAAGCGGAACGCCTTGGCATCGCGTGTTGCCGACAAAAAATCGTTCAGAAGTGTCTCGATCTTCCTCAGCGTGACGTGCGCAAGTCGCTCCTATCGCCGGCGTGCGATCCATGCTCCGACCAGGAAAGCGACAAGCAGCGATCGCAAAGGCGCCTTCGTCGTTACCTCGCGCAACTGCTCAGCCCATCGCATCGCAGCGTCCGACGAAGGCGAGTGGACCGGCCGACGGCTCTCCCCTGTGTTCTCTGTTGGCCTCCCGAAGCCCTGGTTCAGTCCTGAATTTCGCCCCATGCCCTCCTGCTCATTCGCCAATCCCGAGGCCTCCGTCATCGCCGAAGCTTCCTTCATATCCATACGCATTCTCCTTTCGATCAATCAGCCAGGCTTCAAACTCGCTCGGCTCACTGCTCCGGCGGCAAAACCCTTGATCCAACGGAACCGATCGGCTGAAGCAGCTATGGCGGCGGCATCCATGCGACCTATATGATCGTGGAAGATCCCGCCGCACCGCTCCCTTGAAGAAACACTTGCTCATCTTTCTGTTCCTCCTGTTTGCGCCCCTCGCTGCGTCAGCGGCGAGATATTTCTTCTTGGGCGATGGCCGCGGGAATTGGCAAATGGCCGACCGGTCGAGCGCCGGTCTTCTCCCCGCCGCGGCGGATCATCCCGAAGCAACCATACGGGTCTTCGCGGCAAGAACCGTCAGATGGCGCAGCATCTTTGCCGTTCACACCTGGATCGTCGTGAAGGAGAAGAATGCGGCGATCTACACAAGATATGACTACACGGCCTGGGGCGAGCCGATCCGCACCAACGGCTTCGCTCCAGATGGGCGGTGGTTCGGCGCTTTGCCCGAAACCATCGTCGCCGTGGATGGAGAGCGCGCGGAAGCGCTGATCCCAAAGATACGGGACGTGATCGAAAACTACAGGTTCCGGTCCTATGGGGATTATAGCGCCTGGCCGGGTCCCAACTCGAACACCTTCGTGCAGGCCGCACTCGACTCCGTCCCCGAGCTCCGCGCCGTCCTGCCGCCGACCGCGATCGGCAAGGACTTCCCGTACACCGGCAAATGGCTCGGCGTCACCGCGTCAGGCACCGGCATCTATGCTTCGCTTGCTGGATATTTCGGCTTCTCGATCGGCTGGGTCGAGGGCGTGGAGGTCAATCTCTTCGGTGCCGTGCTCGGGTTTGACATCCGGCGTCCGGCGCTGAAGCTACCTGGCCTTGGCCGATTTGGGATGGCCGCCGGCCTGTAAGAACCGGGATCCCGGTTTTCGGAGCCGCCCACCAATTTAGATGCGGTAATGGGCCCGGCTCCGGAGCAAGGGGTCATGATGGTGGCTGTCCCCCGATAGATGATGAAACGGGGTCACGACTTGAGTCGGCCCCAAGCATCTGGAGACGGAGGACAGCCGTGGAGAATTATGCCGGAATCGACGTGTCATTGGAACTGTCGAGCGTGTGTGTTGTGGACGCCCAGGGTAAGATCCTGAAGGAAGCGAAGGTCGCAAGCGAACCCGACGCCTTAGTTGAGTTTTTTGAGACGCTCGGCTTTGCAGTGAAGCGGATCGGGCTGGAGGCTGGGCCGCTGTCGCAATGGCTGCATGCAGGCCTGAAAGGTGCAGGATTTGAAACAGTTCTGCTGGAAACGCGGCACGTGAAGGCCGCATTATCTGCAATGACGGTCAAGACGGATCGCAAGGATGCCCGCGGGATCGCCCAGTTGATCCGGATGGGATGGTTTCGGCAGGTACACGCAAAGTCGGTTGATGCGCAAGAGATCCGGGCACTCCTGATCGCACGCAAACAGCTTCTCGGGCGGCTGATCGATGTAGAATTAAGTATCCGAGGGATTTTGCGCGGCTTCGGTCTGAAGGTTGGCCCGGTGACGCGAAGGAATTTCGAAGCGCGGATTCGAGAGTTGGTTGCAGGCCAGGCGACATTGGAGCGCATTGCTGGTGCGATGCTTTCGGCACGATCGGCCCTGAAGGCAGAATACGGAAGACTACACAAGGCTGTGCTGGCAATTGTGCGTGATGATGCAGTCTGCCGCCGGCTTATGACAGTACCAGGCGTTGGTCCCCTGGTGGCCATCACCTACAAATCGGCGATTGATGATCCTCATCGCATTGTAAAGTCAAAGGCAGCAGGCGCGCTGTTCGGGCTCACGCCAAAGAAATATCAATCGGGAGAAAAGGACGTCACGGGCGGAATCACGCTGGCCGGCGATGAGACGGTGCGGACGGCCTTGTATGAAGCCGCCAACGTTCTGCTATCGCGCATCACGCGGTTCTCAAAACTCAAACGCTGGGGGATGGACGTCGCCAAGCGGAGAGGCTCGAAGCGCGCAAAGGTCGCCTTGGCACGCAAGCTCGCAGTGATCCTGCATCGGATCTGGGTCGATGGCACGACTTACCGATGGGCCGAAGCGGGCTCAATCGCAGCATAGAAGACGTGGAGGAGATCAAGAACGCAACCGGGATGAACTGAAGCCCGGTGCCCGAAGTCCCGTCGCCGGGACGGTGGATGCGGTGAAGCCGTTACACGCCCAGTGGCGTCGTCCGACGAACCACGCGTATCTAGATAGGCTCACCGCTCCCTCTGACAGCATGATGTGGCGGCCAGGCGTCGACCACGAACAGAAGCATGAGCTCGGCGGCGTGGCGTTCACTCGGGAGGCTTGACATCATCGGGCCCATTACAGAAGGGCGTGTACTCACAAGTCCAGCACGAGTCTGTTCCAAATCCCCTGAGAGATCACCGACATTGAGGAATGAGAGCCATCGCCCTTCACGGCGTTTGACGCGCGCGGCGGCGGAGATAGGCGCCTGTAACCGACGCAAGGCCCAACGCATAGAATGTCATCCAAAAAGCAGAGGCGCCGCGCCAGATCACGCTCGGTTCGTGGGGTTGCAATATGGCGAAGACGATACCGATCGCCCACGCATAAGCGAAACAGACCCAGAAGATATATTTCATCAACGAGGGGCACCCCGCAAATACCAGCTCCCAATGATCGATCTCCTCACCCACACTGCTACGCATCTTCCTTTCCTTTTCCGAGATGCTGATGAGGATGACCGACAAAAAGGCCGGGAAGATTCCCCACGTAAGCACTGGAAACAAGGCATTTCCGCCGAGTTGGATGCTGGTGAATGACACCGCGTTCACAACGATGCTGAGTACCAGCCCGCACGCGGCGTAGAGCATCGCAAACAGCAGTAGCAGGCTGATCATGGTGGTTCGATTAAGAAGTACGAGGCGAAGGATGGCGGCTTCGATGAACGTCTTGTGCAGTATTAGTCGCACCACCCATTCGTGCGGTTCGCCCGGTCCTCTGTCCGATGGGGCAAACAGCGAAGAACTCCGACTGAGCAAATATGGGCTGCTGTGCCCCTTCTCGCTGACATAAAGAGGCCAAATCGGGCTTCGACTTCGGAGTCTCGCCAAGCCAATTTGATTCAATTGAGTGCGTATTCGTCAGACGGGCGTTTCCCGTCACAAAAAGTATCGAAGCGGATTCAGTCGCCCTTAATGACTGATGCTCGAAGTTGCGCCCATTAAAACGGGAGCATCAGCATGCGTCTCGCGTTCTTTGGATTGGTTGCCGCAGGTATTGCCGGCTTTGCCGCCTACGATCAGTACGACAAGAAGACGAATTTTCAGCGCGTCAATGCGCATGTCAGCACCGTGACCGAGCAGTGCTACCTGGAGAAGGTCGAGCGCGGCATTCTCTCCAAGACCACGTCGACCTCCGACATGCTGCGCTGTGAGCTCGCCGAGCTGCTGACGCGCGAGCATCCGAAATGGCAGGGCTACGAGATCAAGCACAAGATCGAGATCCAGTTCGCCTTCATCTCTCCGGTCGACGGCGCGACGCACACGTCGAGCCTCAGGATGTCCGCCTTCCCCGATGGCCGGGCGCTGCACATGGGGGATGTCTTTCAGGTCCTCGCGTCCAAGACCAAGGCGGACAAGACCCGTCAGGTGTGAGCTCAGCTCCCCTCGCCCGCTTCCCCATCGCTGTCCTCGCCCGCGACATATTCGAGGATGTCGCCGGGCTGACAGTCGAGCTCGCGGCAGATCGCGGCCAGGGTCGAGAAGCGCATCGCCCTCGCCTTGCCGGTCTTCAGGATCGACAGGTTCTGGATGGAGATGCCGATGGCGTCGGCGAGGTCACCGAGGCGGCGCTTCCGCTTCGCAAGCATGACATCGAGGTTCACGACGATCGGCACCAGCATTCACCTCAGATCGTCAATTCGTTTTCGGACTGCAGCAGGATAGCGTGATCGATCACGAATTTCAGCGCCATCAGGAACACCCCGCCCGCGATCGTTCCGATGTCCAGATTGTAGGACGGCAGGAAGAACTTGATGTCGCCGATCTCATGCAAGGCGTAAGCCACCGCGTTGCTGGTGGCGAGATCAATGAACGGCCAGATCACCAGAATGATCCCCATCCACCACACACCCTGGAGCGTCTCGGACACGAAGATCCGCCCGCGCGCGAATCGATGCACCATGCGGTGAAGGATGCCGGTGAACACGGCAAAGAACGACAGCTGAAACAAAAATAACGTCCAGAACAGCATCTGCCCCTTGCGCGACATGTCGAGCGGGTTGGTGACGATGCCCGCGCATTTCGCCTGCTCGGGACTGAGGCTGGCCGCAATCGACGCGGAGGCGGTCGTGTTGTGGCGATAGGCAAGCCATATCACCACCGGGAATGCCGCCCAGATCATCCAGAACGCAAGATCGAGGCGTCGAAACCAGCGCTGCCGGGCCTCGCGCACCGACGTCCTCACCGCATCCATCTCCAGGCACTCCGCAATGCAAGGGTCATCTATGCCGGCCAGTATGCCCGTTCCATACGCTTGACTCAACCTTAAGCGCGATATATTGATTGTTTATCATGAAATTATTCATGATAATTAATCCGACGGAGCCCCCATGCGTTCCACCCTCGTCCGGCACGTGCTCGCAGCCCTGTTGTCCATCTCGCCGCTTGGAGATGCCAAAGCCGCAACGGCCAGCGATCCCGGCGGCGTCTGGCTGACCCAGTCGGGCGATGCGAAGATCAAGGTGAGCCGTTGCGGCAACGCGCTGTGCGGGCGCGTCGTCTGGCTGAAGGAGCCGATCGACAAGAAGACAGGGAAGCCGCAGCTCGACGACCACAATTCCGATCCGGCGCTGCGTGGCCGGAAGATCGTCGGCATCTCCCTGTTCATCGACATGCAGGCGGCCGGCGCCAACAAATGGTCGGGCCGGATCTACAATGCCGACGACGGCAAGACCTATGCGAGCACGGTGACCTTGCTGCCGTCGGGCAATCTCAACGTCCAGGGCTGCATGGGAACGTTGTGCGCGGGTGAAGACTGGACGCGGTGAGCACGCAGGTCCGCGAGCGCGAGGTCAAAGCCGCCGGTTCCGGCGGCTCATTTATGTGCGATCTCTTTTATGCGGTGACGTGTCGGATCGTCAGCCCCTCGTTCGTCATCTAGACATCAACGGGCCTTAAAGCGCGATGAGATGTCGGCCCATCAATGCACATGCACGAGGAATGACGAACATGCCCAGCACTGTACGACTGCACCGCGTTCTGGCCACCAGCCCCGAGAAAATCTATCGCGCCTTCCTGGAGGCCGATGCAATGGCGAAGTGGCTGCCGCCGAACGGCTTCACCTGCACCGTGCATCATTTCGAGCCCAGGGTCGGGGGCACGTTCAAGATGTCGTTCCGGAATTTCACCACGGGCAACAGCCATTCGTTCGGCGGCGAATATCTCGAGCTCGTGCCCGGCGAGCGCCTGCGCTACACTGACAGGTTCGACGATCCCAACCTGCCCGGCGAAATCCAGGTGACCGTGATCCTGAAGAAGGTGTCGGTCGGCACCGAGGTCGACATCACGCAGGCCGGCATCCCCGACCTCATTCCGCCGGAGGCCTGCTATCTCGGCTGGCAGGAATCGCTGCGCAATCTGGCGCGGCTGGTCGAGCCGGAGATCAATCAGTAGCAGTGACAGCAGTATCGTAGGGGTGGGCAAAGCGCAGCGTGCCCACCAGTCTGTCTCAACCTGGGAAAGACGTGGGCACGGCGCTCTGCGCCTTTGCCCACCCTACGGCACTGGTTGATCGCATCTACAGATCGACCCACATCGTCATTACTCGCAATGACGACTGCTCCTGGGCTACGTACCCTTCGGCTTGAGCCCGCCATCCGCGGTCCAGCGGTCCGGGTCGGGGCTGTGCCCGATCAGCGCGAGGCCGTAGGCGATCGACTCGAACTGGTCGCCCGACATCAGCCGCTCGTTGCCGAAGCGGTCGGCGAACAGCTTTCGCACCGCGGGCACGAAGGAGGTGCCACCGGTCAAGAACACCTTCTCCACCTCGCGCGCGGTGATGCGGGCTTCGGCCAGCACCTTGTCGACGGTGGCCCCTAACCGGGCGATGTCGTCGGCAATCCAGGATTCAAAGTTCTTCCGCGTGATCGTCGAGCCGATGTCGACGCCGCCGCCTTTGAAGCGGAAGTCGACCTCATCGTGCCCCGACAGCGCGACCTTGGCGTCGGACACTGCGCGGTACAGCGAAAAGCCGAGGTCGAGATCGACGATGGTGATGAAATCCTCGAGCAGCTTCGGCTTCAGCGCGGTGCGCGCGAGCTCGCGGAGCTCGCGCAGATCGCCGTTGCTCTTCATCATCGCGAGCTGATGCCAGCGCGCAAGGTTGGTGTAGTGGCCGCTCGGAACCGGCAGCACCTTGTCGAACGAGCGGAAGCTCGAGCCCTTGCCAAGCCGCGGCGAGACGACGTGATCGACGATGCGGTAGTCGAAGGTGTCGCCGGCAATGCCGATGCCGGCGTGTCCCAGCGGCTCGGCGCGCAGCGTGCCGCCCGCGCGCGAAAAACGCATCACCGAGAAGTCGCTGGTGCCGCCGCCGAAATCCGCAACCAAGACGGTTGCATCGCGCTCCAGCCGGCGGGCGAAGGAGAACGCGGCGCCCACGGGCTCGTAGACATAGCGCGCGTGGCCGGCGCCAAGACGCTCGAACGCGGCGCGATAGCGCTGCATCGCCAACGTCTCGTCGGGATTGCCGCCGGCAAAGCGCACGGGCCGGCCGACGGTGATGTTCGATGTCTCGAAGCCGAACTTCTCGCCGCCATGGCGTGCCAGGGTGCGCAGGAACGCCGCCAGAATGTCCTCGAACTTGAAGCGCTGGCGGAACACCTGCGTGGTTTGAAAACTGCTGCTCGCGGCAAAAGTCTTGAACGACTGGAGGAAGCGGTAGACGTGGCGGCCTTCCAGGAAGGTCTCGATCGCCCACGGGCCCCCTCGGCCTGGGCGCCGGCGCCCGGCCGGTCCTCCCAGAAGCACAGCGCCGAGACGTAGACGCTGTGGCGCTGGCCGCCATGGTCGAAGCGGATGGCCTCGACCCGGCGGTCGTCCGCCGCAAGCGCGACGACCGTGTTGCTGGTCCCAAAATCGATGCCGATCGAGACGGCGGCCGAGGCGCTCGACATGAACCACTCTGACAGTTGGTTGGAAAAGGGGGCAGACCACTAACGGCTTTGACCTGCCCTGCCAAGACCCGGATCCGCTGTAAGGCCGGTCAAATCCGCGCCAATGCGTCGTTTCGGCCGCCATTTGGCAATTTTAGGCCCGCAATGGCCGCTTTAACGCATCATTATGTTGCAATGCGAAAGGTTGCATGCTGCTATGCAAACAAGCGCATGGACACTGGCATCTGGTATACATAGATTGTCTTTCGAAATGAGGCAGCGATACTGACTGTCTCGAGAAAGGAATTCCGATGTCCAAGACCGCTTCCGTCGCTCTCGCTCCCTCCTCCTCGCTGTTCGCGCGCCTGATGGCTGCGATCGACCGCCTCCTGATGGCGAGCGCCGAGATCTCGAATCACAACGGCGACCTGCCGCGTTTCGGCCTGTAAGCGGGCTCTTTCCCGCGCAGCCCTGCCGCGCGACGGTTTCAGACCGATCCACATGCTACTTTTGATGAATGGCCCCGCACGACGGGGCCATTTCTACTTGTGCTGTCCCGAGTCACAGCCGCGACCGGACAAGGTCGCTGCGGCATTTGCGCACGGTGGCCGGACCAGCGCTTGAACCTTGGCATAATGAATACAAGAATGCCGCTCCAGCGCTCGCAGAAAAATTAGAGGCGCCACGGGAGGCTTTATGACGGACATGGTGCAGGCAACGGCCCCTACAGCCGCACGCGTCAGCGACACGTATCGCTGGGCGCAATTGGCGATCGGTGTAGCGGCCATGGTGATGATCGCCAATTATCAGTACGGCTGGACGTTCTTCGTCCCAGACATCCAGAAAAAGTTCGGCTGGGATCGCGCGTCGATCCAATGGGCCTTTACGCTCTTTGTGTTGTTCGAGACCTGGCTCGTTCCGGTCGAAGGCTGGTTCGTCGACAAGTACGGCCCGCGCATCGTCGTCCTCGTCGGCGGCGTGCTCTGCGCCATCGGCTGGGCGATCAACGCACAGGCCACCTCGCTCAACGGCTACTATCTCGGCATGATCATCGCGGGCATCGGCGCCGGCGGCGTCTACGGCACCTGCGTCGGCAACGCGCTGAAGTGGTTTCCGGACAAGCGCGGTCTTGCCGCCGGCATCACGGCGGCAGGCTTCGGTGCAGGCTCCGCCCTCACCGTCGCGCCGATCCAGTCCATGATCAAGGACAGTGGATTCCAGACCACCTTCCTCTATTTCGGCCTCGGACAAGGCATCATCATCTGCATCCTCGCCTTCTTCCTGCTCGCGCCGAAGCCGGGCCAGGTGCCGAGCGTGGTGGCGAATGCCAATATCATCCAGACCAGGCGCAACTATCAGCCGACCGAAGTGCTGCGCCAGCCGATCTTCTGGCTGATGTACTTCATGTTCGTGATCGTCGGCGCGGGTGGACTGATGGTCACCGCGAACCTGAAGCCGATCGCGGTTGACTGGAAGGTCGACAGCGTGCCGGTGACGCTGATGGCGGTGACGATGACCGCGGTGACCTTCGCAGCGACCATCGACCGCGTGCTCAACGGCCTGACGCGTCCGTTCTTCGGCTGGATCTCCGACATGATCGGCCGCGAGAACACGATGTTCATCGCCTTCGGCATGGAAGGCTTCGGCATCTGGATGCTCTACCTCTGGGGCCACGATCCGGTCTGGTTCGTGCTGCTCTCGGGCTTCGTGTTCTTCGCCTGGGGCGAGATCTACTCGCTGTTCCCCTCGACATGCACCGACACGTTCGGCGCCAAGTTCGCGACCACCAACGCCGGCCTGCTCTACACCGCGAAGGGCACCGCCGCGCTGCTCGTCCCGGTCGCAAACCTGATGCAGCAGTCGTCGGGCACCTGGGACAGCGTGTTCATCATCGCGGCTGGCGCCAACATCCTGGCTTCGCTGCTGGCGATCGCGGTGCTGAAACCCTGGCGCAAGGTCGTGGTCGCCAAATCGACGGTCTGACGCGGCGCCTCAACAACTCGCTCGCGCACGACGCCCGGCCCTTGCGGCCGGGCGTTTTCGTTTGTCCGAAATTTTTCAGATTCCGATAATCCGAACGGAACCGCGCATTTTCTTGGCCCTCGACGCGAGATAGGACTTGCAATCTGGGATATGGTATACCAAGCTGCCCGCCGCGCTTGCGACGATAAGCCACAACATTTGCGACACCGGGTCATCTTGCAATCCCAGGTCGTAATCAATCAGGCGCGTTGGGAGGTTCTTGATGATTTCCAGCACTGACGGCGCCGTCACAGCTGCGCCTCTTCGCACCGGTTTCCGTTGGCTTCAGCTCGTGATGGGCATCGTCTGTATGGCGATGATCGCCAACCTGCAATATGGCTGGACGCTGTTCGTCGATCCGATCGACGCCGCCCACCATTGGGGACGCGCCGCGATCCAGCTCGCCTTCACCATCTTCGTCGTCACCGAGACCTGGCTAGTGCCGGTCGAGGCCTGGTTCGTCGACAAGTACGGCCCGCGCATCGTCATCATGTTCGGCGGCGTGATGATCGCGCTGTCCTGGGTGCTCAACTCCTACGCTGACTCGCTCACCTTGCTCTACGCGGCCGCAGTCGTCGGCGGCATGGGCGCCGGCGCTGTGTACGGCACCTGCGTCGGCAACGCGCTGAAATGGTTTCCTGACCGCCGCGGCCTCGCCGCCGGCGCGACCGCCGCAGGCTTCGGCGCGGGCGCCGCGCTCACCATCGTGCCGATCGCGACCATGATCGCATCGAGCGGCTACCAGCAGGCGTTCCTCACCTTCGGCATCGGCCAGGGCCTGATCGTATTCGTGCTCGCCTTCTTCATCCAGCCGCCGCGGATCTCGATCCCGCCGAGGAAGAAGCAGCTCAACCTGCCGCAGACCAAGATCGACTTCACCCCGCCGCAAGTGCTGCGCAGCCCTATCTTCTGGGTGATGTATCTCGTCTTCGTCATGGTCGCCTCCGGCGGCCTGATGACCGCGGCGCAGATCGGCCCGATCGCGCACGACTACAAGATCGCCAACACCCCGGTGACGCTCGCCGGCTTCCAGATGGCGGCGCTGACCTTCGCGATCTCGCTCGACCGCATCTTCGACGGCTTCGGACGCCCCTTCTTCGGCTGGGTCTCCGACACGATCGGCCGCGAGCACACCATGTTCATCGCCTTCGGCACCGCCGCGGTGATGCTCCTGACGTTGTCGGCCTATGGCCAGAATCCCATCGTGTTCGTGCTTGCGACCGCGGTGTATTTCGGCGTGTTCGGTGAGATCTACTCGCTGTTCCCCGCAACCTGCGGCGACACCTTCGGCTCGAAATTCGCAACGACCAACAACGGCATGCTCTACACCGCGAAGGGCACCGCCTCCCTGCTCGTCCCGCTCGCAAGCGTGATCTCGGCGACGTATGGCTGGAAGGCCGTGTTCGTGGTGGCGGTGGCGCTGAACGCGACGGCGGCGCTGATGGCGCTGTTCGTGATCAAGCCGCTGCGCCGCTCCTTCATCCTCGGCAAGGAAGCCGAGAGCGCCAGCACCGCAACCGGTAACGCCAAGACCGAGACGGCGTAGCGACCACACGTCTGTCACGTCGGTCAAAAAGGGGCGCAGCGATGCGCCCCTTTTCTTTTGGCGCGGCGACAAACGTCAGTAATGCTGCCGCAAGAATTTTCGGATAGCCAAATCCAGCGCTTGACGATTGGCATTATGTATACCACACTTCCCCCATCAGTCACCCAGGGAGGTCGCCATGCTGGTCGGAGACATTCTGCGCAAGAAGACGCCGCGCGTTGTAACGGTGCGAATGAACGAAACGGTGGGTATCGCCGCCAAGCTGATGCGCGCCAACAACATCAGCGCGCTGGTGGTCAAGGACGTGGTCCGCTCTGAAGGCAACACCGCGGTCGGCATGTTCACCGAGCGCGACGTGGTGCGTGCGGTTGCCGAGCACGGCGCCAATGCCATCAACGTCAAGGTCTCTCAACTCGTCTCGGTGCAGCAGCTCGTCTCCTGCACCTCCTCGGACACGATCGAGCACGTGCGGCACCTGATGAACCGTCATCACATCCGTCACTTGCCGGTCATCGACGATTACAGCCTCGTCTCCGTCATCAGCATGCGCGACATCGCAGCTGCCGTTGACGAGGCCATCAACGGCACGCCGCAAGCGGCAGCCTAGAGCATGATCCGGAAAAGTGCGTAGCGGTTTTCCGACAAGATCATGCTCAAACAATAAACTAAAGCGCATCGCGCTTTAGAGCGGCAGCACTTCCCCTGCGACTACCGGCCCCGGCCCGGATCCATCCGAGCCGGACCGGATCTTTCGTCCCAAAATTCCGGTCTCTGCTCGCGAGGATTTCATGAAGATCTGCATCTACGGCGCCGGCGCGATCGGCGGATATCTCGGGGTTCAGCTCGCGCGCGCTGGCGCGGACGTCAGTCTCGTCGCCCGCGGTGCGCACCTCGCCGCGATGCGCGAGCGCGGCCTGACGCTGTTCGCGGGCGAGGAGACGCACACCGTGCATCCGCGCTGCACCGACAATCCCACTGAGCTCGTCGTGCAGGACTACATCATCATCACGCTGAAGGCGCATTCGATCACCGGCGTGATCGAGAAGATGCAGCCGCTGCTCGGACCGCACACCCGCATCGTCACCGCCGTCAACGGCATCCCCTATTGGTACTTCTACAAGCACGGCGGCCAATACGAGAATTCGACGCTGGAGAGCATCGATCCCGGCGGACGGCAGTGGCGCGAGATCGGCGCCGAGCGTGCCATCGGCTGCATCGTTTATCCCGCCACCGAGATCGAGGCGCCCGGCGTGATCCGTCACGTCTATGGCAACAATTTCCCGCTCGGCGAGCCCTCCGGCGAGATCACGAGCGACGTGCAGCGCCTTGCCGATCTCTTCGTCGCGGCTGGCCTCAAGGCACCGGTGCTCGACCGCATCCGCGACGAGATCTGGCTCAAGCTCTGGGGCAATGTCTGCTTCAATCCGATCAGCGCGCTGACCCATGCAACCCTCGACGTGATCTGCACCGATCCGTCCACGCGTGCCCTGTCGCGCGCGATCATGGTGGAGACGCAGGCGATCGCCGAGACCTTCGGCGTCAAGTTCCGCGTCGACGTCGAGCGCCGTATCGAGGGCGCCCGCAAGGTCGGCGCGCACAAGACCTCGATGCTGCAGGATCTCGAGCGCGGCCGCCCGATGGAGATCGACCCGCTCGTCACCGTGGTGCAGGAGATGGGCCGCCTCACCGGCATCGCCACGCCTGCGCTGGACTCGGTGCTGGCGATGGTGACCCAGCGCGCCCGCATCGCCGGTCTCTATGACGGCGTCGCGGCACCCGGCGATCCCCGCGCACTGGCGGTGGCGTGATGGCGGGCGAGATGAAACACTGGCTGCGCTTCCCTCATAGCGGTGCGACCGGCTTCGGTACGCTGACCTCATCGGGTATCAGCGTCCATGAAGGCGAGATGTTCGGCCACCATGCGGCGACCGGCAAGACACTGGCGCTGTCCGAGGTCGAGCTGCTCGCGCCGTGCGCGCCCAGCAAGATCGTCGCGCTCTGGAATAATTTCCACGCGCTCGCGGCGAAGCTCAACCAGCCCGAGCCGCCGGAGCCGCTCTATCTGCTCAAGGCCACCACCACGATCGCCGCGCCCGGCGCGGTGATCCGCCGCCCCTCTTATTACGACGGCAAGACCACCTATGAGGGCGAGCTCGGCATCGTCATCGGCAAGACCTGCGCCCGCGTCTCGCCTGGCGAAGCCGACGGCTTCATCTTCGGCTACACCTGCGTCAACGACATCACCGCCAACGACATCCTGACCCGCGACCCCACCTTCCCGCAATGGGCCCGCGCCAAGGGTATCGACGATTACGGCCCGTTCGGCCCGGTCATCGCGACCGGCCTCGATCCGGCCAAGCTCGTGGTGCGCACCATCCTCAACGGCGCCGAGCGGCAGAACTATCCAATCTCGGACATGATCTTCTCCGCGCAGGAGCTGGTCAGCCGGATTTCGCACGACATGACGCTGCTGCCCGGCGACCTCATCGCGGTCGGGACATCGGTGGGCGTCGGCGTGATGAAGGAGCCGGTGAACAATGTGACCGTCGCGATCGAAGGCATCGGCGAGCTCACCAACGAATTCCGGCTGTAGCGCTCCTTCATTCCCGGGCGCAACTCCATCGCGATCTCGGAATGAAGGCTCGCCGGACCATTTCGCCGCAGCGCGGCAAAATTGATCCTGCGCAAATCGTGCCGTCGCGGCCGCCATTATCCTTCCCGGCAACGGTTCGATGTCTGATGCGAGGGAGGACGCCATGACGAATGCCACTTATGCACTTTTGTGGACGGCTCTGTACTTTGTCCTCGCGTTCGCTGCGATCTTCGTGGTCTGGTTCGCCGACAAGATGCGATCGAACTTCCTCGGGAAGAGATAGCGAGCACGACGCCGTAGCCGGATGAGCGGAGCGTAAACCTGGACAGACGTTGACGTGGTCCCGCATGGAGCTGCGCTACGATCCTCTCTCCGTCATTCCGGGGCGCGCGTAGCGCGAGCCCGGAATCCATAACCACGACGGCCGATTGGGTCAGGCACCGCGCGCCACGCCGATCTCGCGTCAGCACAGCCGCTTGTGGTTATGGATTCCGGGCTCGGCGCTACGCGCCGCCCCGGAATGACGGCGGAGGGTGTTGACCCCTATCGCTCCACCCATCGGGAAAACCCGGCACGGCTCGCCGCCGCTCCATTGATCCGCCGACGCAGCCGGCGGTGGATTCGCGCTGCTGGACATGTTCGGCAACCGCCGCACCCCTTGATCTCGGTTCCGCTCTCCAATAGCAACTATGGCGACATTGTGCCGGCGTGAGGAATTCACGATGTGGCTGTTTTTCCTGGTTGCCTGGTTTGTCCTGCTGGCCGCCGTCGCGTTTCTCGCCCAGCAGGCGTTCGGTTACGATATCGGCCACCTGCCCGCCTGGTTCGCGGGCCTGCCCATGTCGCAACGCATCGCGACGGGCACGATCCTGACGGCCGTCCTGGCCCTGATTGGTGCGACCGCCTGGCGGTTGTCGCGCCAGGATCGGAGGCTCTACGCCCTGCGCGACCGCCTCAAGAAGACCCGCGAGGACGTCGTCGTCGCCCACGCCCTGCAAAACCACCTCGACGCCACCGTCCAGCACCTGATCGAGAGCGACCCCAGGGAGGCGGTCTCGGCCCTCCACGCCAAGCTGAGCGAGACCGAGCAGCGCGCGCTGCTGCAGCAGGGCCGCAACGAATCCACCGACATGCATGACCAGCTCGCCGAGATCCGCCGCCGCCAGCAGGAGCTGCGCGAGATGGTCGGCAAGGTCGCCGATCAGCGCCGCGCGGTCGAGCCCGTCTTCACCGAGATCCGCGACCGCCAGAACCAGCTCGAACGATCCCTGCACGACCTCGAGACCGACGACCGCAAGAACAACCTCGGCGACCGGCTCAAGGACATCGCGCGCGACGTATCGACGCTCCTGACGCGGGTGAGCACGGTCCAGCACATTCACGCAACGCTGGACCGTTACAAGGACGATCTGGCGAAATCCCACGCCGAGCTGGTGCCGCTGCGTTCGGGTGACGCCGGCATCAATGCGCTGATCGGCGAGCTCGCCCTCAGCCATGACCGCCTCGCCAAAAGCATCGACGAGCTCGAGACCAGCGGTGAGGCGCCGCTCGCCAGCCGGGTCGAGACGCTCTCGAAGAACAAGATTGAGATCGAGCAGCGCCTCGCCCGCATCGACGACAGTTTCAACATCCTCAAGGGCGTCCGGCTCGACTTTGAGGAACTTGGTCAACGCCGGGCCCAGCTCGAGCGCTCGCTCGCCGAGGTCGAAACCGACCGCGACGGCAAGACCCTTGCCGACCGTCAGAACGCGCTGAACGATTTCGTGCTCCAGTCGCGCCAGCGCCTCGGCGCGTTGCAGGAGACGCTGGCGACGCTGAACGCCTTCAAGACCGAGCTGTCGAAGTCGCAGGCCGATCTCGTCCCGCTGAAGGCTCCGGTGTTCGGCATCGAGGGGATGATCGCCGAGGTCAGCACCACGCGCGACCTGCTCGCCAGAACCGTCGGCGAGATCGAGGCAAACGCGGGTGTGACGCTGGCCTCGCGTGTGGACGCACTGACCAAGAGCAAGCGCGAAGTCGAAGACCGCCTCGCCCGCATCTTCGACAATTTCAACGCCCTCGATGCCCTGCGCAAGGACATCGGCGGCATCTTCTCGACGATCAGGAACAGTTTGAACCGGATCGGGTGAGCTTCCGGCATCGCACCACTCCGAAACATCTGGACACATCACATCTGTGTACACCCGAGAGATGCCGCCAACATGTCCCGTGCGCGCCGCAACTTGGACGCATTCGGCCGCCCTTTTGTGAGGCGTGTCTGGGGGCACGGCATGGCCGTGTTTGGACCAACCTTCTAGGGGTATCACTGTGAAGAAGACTGTATTTGTTCTGGGTGCCACGCTTGCTCTGGTGACGGCTGCGAACGCTGCGGATCTGCCGCGCCGCCAGCCCGTGCCGGTCTATCCGGCGGAGCAGGCCCCGATCGGCAAGATGCCGATTGGCAAGAGCCCGGTCGGCAAGGCCCCGATCGGCAAGGCGCCCGGCCCGGTCGCGGCGCGCTACTGACGCACTAGCGGAATCTGCGTAAGCGGCTGGCAGTCGAGGGGGCACAGCGTGACCAACAAAGCTGATCGAACGGGATCCTGCATCATCGCGGGGGCCGCGCTCGCGGCCCTGCTGGCGTGCACGACGCCCTCGGCTTCGGCCCACGAAGCGAACAAGCGCATGGCGGACGCCAATGCGCTTGCTCCGGCCGACACCGCCTCACGGCCGGCACCGCAATCGCGGCGCCCGGTCGCGCGCGCGGAGAAAGGTCCGTACTACGTCGACTTCCGTGCCCGCACGGCCGCGAGCTGGGGCCATGCCTTCATCTGGTACGGCAAAACCAGCGAGCGCGCCGTCGAGGTCGCAGGGCTCACGCCCGCCGGCGACACCTGGGCCTATGTGCTCGGGCATCTCACCTGGGTGCCATCGGAGACCGGCGCCAGCTACGGCGATCTCGATCCGGAATATCTGACCGCGAGCTATCGCGTCTACCTCAACGAGGCCGACGCCAAGCGCGTGTTCGCCTACATCAAGAAATTGCAGACGAGCTCGCCGGTCTGGAATGCCGAGACCACCAACTGCACCGGCTTCATCGGCGACATCGCCGAGTTCATGGGCCTAGAGGTCCCCAACCGCTGGCAGCGCCCGGAAGCCTTCGTCAACCGCCTCAAGGAAATGAACGGCGGCCGGCAGATGGTGCGGCTGTCGGCGGAGTAGCCGAAGCCTCCGTATCCGTGCCCCGGACGCAGCGCAGCGTCCCTTCGACGATGCGCTGCAGAGCCGGGGCCCATCTCTCAAAGCATTCGCGGAATGTGGGTCCCAGCTCTGCGCCGCAACGCCAAGCGGCGTTGCAGCGCGTCCGGGACACGAGACCATCCAAATTATCCGCCCCGCGGAATCCCCTCATCCTCCGCATGAGCGCCCCGCCCTAACCGCACGCCCGCGCAATAGACTTTTCCCGACCCCGGCGGCATCCTCGCAGCATCAAGCGATAACAGAGCGCCATACCGGCGGGGGAAACAGATCATGCTGCAGACACGGTTCACTGAGCTCGTCGGGGTCGAGCACCCGATCGTTCAGGGCGGCATGCAATGGGTCGGCCGGGCCGAACTGGTCGCGGCCGTCGCCAACGCCGGCGCGCTCGGCTTCATCACGGCGCTGACCCAGCCGACGCCGGAGGATCTCACCAAAGAGATTGCGCGCTGCCGCGACCTCACCGACAAGCCCTTTGGCGTGAACCTCACCATCCTGCCCGCGATCAAGCCGCCGCCTTACGCCGAATACCGCGCCGCCATCATCGAGAGCGGCATCAAGGTGGTCGAGACCGCCGGCAACAAGCCGCAGGAGCATGTCGACGAGTTCAGGAAGCACGGCGTCAAGGTCGTGCACAAATGCACCAGCGTCCGCCACGCCCTCTCGGCCGAGCGCATGGGCGTCGATGCCATCTCGATCGACGGGTTCGAATGCGCCGGCCACCCCGGCGAGGACGACACCCCCGGCCTGATCCTGATCCCGGCCGCCGCCAACAAGGTCAAGATCCCGATGATCGCCTCCGGCGGCTTTGCCGACGCCCGCGGCCTCGTCGCCGCGCTGGCGCTGGGCGCCGATGGCATCAACATGGGCACCCGCTTCATGGCGACCAAGGAGAGCCCGATCCACCAGCTCATCAAGGAGAAGATCGTCGCCAATGACGAGCGCGAGACCGAGCTGATCTTCCGCACCATGCGCAACACCTCGCGCGTCGCCAGGAACGAGATCTCGACCAGGGTCGTCGCCATGGAGAAGGAAGGCGCCAAGTTCGAGGACATCCGCGAGCTCGTTGCGGGGGCCCGCGGCAAGATGGTCTACGCGACCGGCAATTCCGACGAAGGCATCTGGTCGGCCGGCCAGGTCCAGGGCCTGATCCAGGACATCCCGAGCTGCGCCGAGCTGATCTCCCGCATCGTGCGCGAAGCGGAGGCGATCATCAGGAACAGGCTCGAAGGCATGATCGTTCATCCGAGCGCGCAAGCGGCGGAATAATCACTGTAAGAAACGAGAGCAATTGATGAAGGCTTACGTCTACGGCCCTGAGGGCGCTCAGATTTCCGACGTTCCTCAACCTAAGCCTAAAGGCACGCAAGTGCTGGTCCGCGTGCGTGCCTGTGGGCTTAATCGCGCCGACACCGGCATGCGCAAGGGCCACGCCCATGGCGCGGCCGGCGGTGTCGGCACCGTGCTCGGCATGGAATGGGCGGGCGAGGTCGTCGAGCTCGGACCGGACGCCAAGGGCGTCAAGGTCGGCGACCGCATCATGGGATCGGGCGGCGCGGCGTTTGCCGAGTATACGCTGGCCGACCATGGCCGGCTGTTCCGCGCTCCCTCGAACATGAATTTCGAGGAGGCCGCCACCCTGCCCGTCGCGCTCGCGACCATGCACAATGCCGTCGTCACCGTCGGCGGCGTGCAGCCGGGCCAGGCCGTGCTGATCCAGGGCGCGAGCTCCGGCGTCGGCCTGATGGCGATGCAGATCGCCAAGCTGAAGGGCGCAAGGCTCGTGATCGGCTCCTCGACCGATGCCTATCGCCGCGGCCGGCTGAAGGAATATGGCGCCGACCTCGCGGTCGATTCCTCCGATCCCAAATGGGTCGAGGAGGTGCTGAAGGCGACCGGCGGCGAAGGCGTCGACCTCATCGTCGACCAGGTCTCCGGCAAGGTCGCGAGCCAGAACCTCGCCGCGACCAAGGTCCTGGGCCGCATCGTCAATGTCGGCCGGCTCGGCGGCACCCATGCCGATTTCAACTTCGACCTGCATGCCGCCCGCCGCATCTCCTATATCGGCGTCACCTTCCGCACCCGGACCATCGAGGAGGTCCGCGAGATCTTCGAGGAGGTCCGGAAGGACATCTGGGGCGCGGTGGAATCGCGAAAACTGCAGCTGCCGATCGACAAGGTCTATGGGTTCGACGACATCGACAAGGCGTTCGAGCACATGGAGGCGAACAAGCATCTGGGGAAGATCGTGGTGACCTTGTAGCGGTGGCAGTGGACCAGACCTGGAGTGCGCCGCTCTCTCCGTTCGTCATGGCCGGGCTTGGCCCGGCCATCCACGTCTTGGCGGCTTGGCACGAAGAACGTGGATGCCCGGGACAAGCCCGGGCATGACGGAGCAAGTCCCGTAGGGTGGGCAAAGCGGAGCGTGCCCACCATCCGTCACTGATCGGGGAAGAACGGTGGGCACGGCGCTATGCGCCTTTGCCCACCCTACGAGAGCTGAGCAAGGACAAGTCGCCACCATTCAATTCGGAAGCATTCGCAATAGCTTCGCTCCTGCAACTCACTTGCGACTATAGCTGTGGATCGTCGCTTGATGTTCGATCTCACCCTGCTACATCCCCCGCCATGACTTCCCAGCACAACAAGACCTCGGTCGCGGCCATCTCGATCTTCGCCAGCGGCGGCATGGCGGCGGCCAAGTTCGTGGTCGGCATCGCGATCGGCTCGCTCGCACTGATCTCCGAGGCCCTGCACTCCTCGATCGACCTGGTCGCGACCATCATCACCTGGGCGGTGGTGCGGGTCTCCGACAAGCCGGCGGACGAGGAGCACCATTACGGCCACGGCAAGCTGGAGAGCATCTCCGCGCTCGGCGTCACCGCCCTGCTCTACGTGCTCGCCGGCGGCATCCTGGTCGAGGCCTATAGCCGCTTGCGCGAGGGAACCCCGCCGCCGACCATCTCGGCCGTGCCGTTCGTGGTGCTGGTGATCGACATCGTCGTCAATCTCTGGCGCGCCCGTGCCCTGCACCGGGCCGCGCGGGAAACCAGGAGCCAGGCTCTCGCAGCCGACGCGCTGCATTTCGCCTCCGACGTGATGGGCTCATTCGCCGTGATCGTCGGCCTGATCCTCGCCGCCCTCGGCTTCTGGTGGGGCGACGCCGCGGCCGCCGCCGCGGTCGCGGTGATGATCGCCCTGCTCGGCCTGCGCATGGCCGGCTCGACCGTGCAGACGCTGGTCGACCGCGCCCCCGAGGGCGCGCAGGAGAAGGCCACCGCCGCGATCCGCAGTGTGCCCGGCGTGATCGATGTCGAGCGGCTGCGCGTGCGCATGGTCGGGGCGACCACCTTCATCGACACCATCGCCAAGGTGCCGCGGACCTACCCGATCGACCGGATCGAGGAGATCAAGCGCGAGGCGCAGGCCGCCGTCGACAAGGCGTTCGGCGATGCCGACCTCACCTTCACCCCGGTCCCGGTCGCGCGCGACAACGAGACCGTGCGCGACCGCATCATGGTGATCGCCCACAATTCCGGCCTCGCCATCCACCACGTCACGGTGCACGATCTCGGCGCCAAGCTGATCGTCAGCATCGACCTCGAGGTCGACGCCGAGATGCAGCTCGAGGCCGCCCATGACATCGCCAACACGCTGGAGCGCAGCATCCAGGAGGAGTTCGGCGAGGACGTCGAGGTCGACGTCCATATCGAGCCGCTGGAGCCTGAACTGCCGTTCGGCGTCGACGCCGCGCCTGAGCGGGTGCAGACCATCGCCGCCGCGCTGGCCGAGTTCGCCGGCGAAGGCGAGATCCACGACATCCATAATGTGCGCGTCCGCAACACCGACGCCGGCGAGATCGTCAACTTCCACTGCCGCGCCGCGCCGTCGATGAGCGTCATCAAGGTGCACGAGCATGTCGACGCGATCGAGCGCGCGCTGCGCCGCGCGTTCCCGAGCGTGAAGCGCGTCATCAGTCACGCCGAACCGCCGCGCGCGTGACATGGAATGCGTGAGGAGTCACACGTTCTCGTTTCGGACTCCTCGCCCCCGTGAGTTTGCGCACATACGATGCGCGAACTGCCCGTTGGATAAGAATAATTTCGCGTTAACGATTCGTTGACTCTCGACAGCCCGGCAAAACTGGATTCAAATCGATGTGATTCGGAAGCGACGTGGGGCCGCTTCCGAGCAGTTTTCAGGGGGCCGAAGGCATGTCGCGTGCAGACGCCGCGAACGCGTGCGTCCAATCCGATTCGATCAAGGGATTGGCGCAATCGATCGCGAAACCTGCCTACCACCGGCTGCTGATCGCGGAGCCGGCATTGCGCCGTGCCGTGCCGACGCTCATCATCGCCTTCCTGATCACCATCTGCCTCGGCGCGTTCGTCCAGGTCGTCGACCAGACGCGGCAGAAGCGGCTGGTGATCCGGCACGACATCTCGGCGCTCGCCGACCTGCTCGCCGAACGCATCGATCGCCTCACCGCCTCGCGTCAGGAGCGGCTGAAGAATATCGAGAACCTGCCGACGCTGCTGCCCGACCTCATTCCGTCCTGGGGCCTGGCCGCGGGCCGCCATGTCATCGTCACCTCGGCCGGTATCGACCGCCGCATCCTCGCGCGCATTCCGATCGACAGCGATCCCGCCGGCAATGACCGCCTGCTCGATGCGATCACCACTGCGCAGCTGCTCGCCGCCCCGCTGCGCGACAACAACGTCTCCGACATGACGCTGCCGAGCGGCAATGCCGCGATGGCGATCTCGCGCCAGATCAAGTCGCTGCCCGGCCTCGTCACGGTGATCCAGGAGCGCAACGAGCCGATCTGGGGCTCGGACGCCGCGCTCTCGGTGACGCTGTCGGCGACCACGGGCTTCGTCGTCCTGATCCTCGGCTTCGCCTTCCACTGGCAGTCCACCCGCGCCCGCGAGGGCGACCTCATCAACGACGCCGTGCGCGGCCGCATCGACACCGCGCTCAACCGCGGCCGCTGCGGATTGTGGGACTGGGACCTGTCGCGCGGCCGGATCTTCTGGTCGCAATCGATGTTCTCGATGCTCGGCCTCGACGGCCGCAACGAGCTCCTCACCTTCGGTGAGGTCAACGCCCTGGTGAAGTCCGACGACATCGACCTGTTCGAGATCGCCGACCAGCTGATCTCCGAGAAGATCGACCACATCGACCAGACCTTCCGCATGCAGCATGTCGACGGCCACTGGATCTGGCTCCGCGTCCGCTGCGAGAAGACGCGCGGGGCGACCGATTCCAGCGTGCACCTGATCGGCATCGCGGTCGACATCACCGAGCAGAAGAGCCTCGCCGAGAAGACCGTGGAAGCCGATCTGCGCCTGCGCGACGCGATCGAGACGATCCCGGAAGCCTTCGTGCTGTGGGACGCCAGCGACCGCCTCGTGCTCTGCAACTCGCACTTCCAGCGCCTGCACAAGCTGCCCGACAGCGCCGTCATCCCCGGCACCTCCTACGAGACCGTGCTCGAGGTCGGCCGCATGCCGGAGGTGCGCACCCGCCACAACGAGACCGGCGCGCAAGGCCCGGGCGCCCGCACCTTCGAGGCGCAGCTCGACGACGGCAGCTGGCTGCACATCAGCGAGCGCCGCACCAAGGACGGTGGCTACGTCTCGGTCGGCACCGACATCACCCGCATCAAGGAGCACGAGCAGAAGCTGGTCGACAACGATCTGCGCCTGCGCGCCACCGTCATCGACCTCAAGCGCTCGCAGGCCGCGCTTGAGCGCCAGGCGGTCGAGCTCGCCGATCTCGCCGAGAAGTACCAGCGCGAGAAGACCCGCGCCGAGGAAGCCAACCAGACCAAGTCGAAATTCCTCGCCAATATGAGCCACGAGCTGCGCACGCCGCTCAACGCCATCATCGGCTTCTCCGAGATCATGGGCTCGGGCATGTTCGGCGAGCTCGGCAGCGAGAAGTACCAGGAATACTGCCAGGACATCCTGACCAGCGGCCACTACCTGCTCGAGGTCATCAACGACATCCTCGACATGTCCAAGATCGAGGCTGGGCGCATGAAGCTCGACATGGAAGAGCTCGATCTGGCGCAGACGTTGGCGGAATCCTTGCGCGTCGTCACCGGCCGTGCCCAGGACAAGCACCTGAAGCTGGACGCCGACATCGCGAAATCCATCTCCGTCGTCGCCGATCGCCGCGCCACCAAGCAGATCATCGTCAATCTCTTGTCCAACGCGGTGAAGTTCACGCCCGACGGCGGACGCGTCGTGGTGCGCAGCCGGCAGCTCGACGACAAGGTCGTGCTGATGATCGCCGACACCGGCATCGGCATCGCTGCGCATTCGCTGGCGCGGCTCGGCCGCCCGTTCGAGCAGGTCGAGAGCCAGCTCACCAAGACCTATCACGGCTCGGGCCTCGGCCTAGCCATCGCCCGCTCGCTGGCGCAGCTGCACGGCGGCTCGATGCGGCTGCGCTCGAAGATCGATGTCGGCACCGTCGTCCGCGTCACCCTGCCGCGCGACGCCGTCAAGGCCGCGTGCGGGATATCGGCGGCCGCCTAAAGCTGCAGCGAGGGCGCGACCTCACGCGCGACATTGACCAGCGCCGCGATCAGCGGCGTCATGGGATCGCGCTGCGGGATCACCATGCCGATGCTGTAATTGACCTCGGGATCGACGATCGGGATCGAGCGCACCGTGTCGGAGAGGCCCAGCGTCTCGGCGAGCTTGGCGGGCATCACGCTCGCCCAGCGCCCCGTCTTCACATGCGTGAACAGCACCAGCAGCGAGTTCGAGGTCAGGGTCGGCGTCGCCTCGGCGCCGACCGAGCGCAGCGCGCGATCGATGATGCGGCGGTTCTGCATGTCGGGCGTGAGCAGGCACAGCGGCACCTGCCCGACCTCGGTCCACGTCACCGTCTCGCGGTCGCCGAACATCGCATCGGGCGCGGTCAACAAACGGTAGCTCTCGTTGTAGAGCGGGATGGTGCGCACCTTGCCGATCGGCTCGTTCTCGATATAGGTCAGCCCCGCGTCGACCTCGAGATTTTCGAGCAGCCCCAGCACTTCAGATGACGTGGTGGACTGGATGCGGAAGCGCACCTCGGGATGCCGCGCGCGGAACGGCGTCGTCAGCGCGGCGACCATGCCGAGCACGGTCGGGATCGCGGCAATGCGGATCTCGCCGGAGAGCTGGTGCTTCAGCCCGTTGATCTCGTCGCGCATGGCGCGGGCATCGCCCACGATCCGCCGCGCCCAGTCCAGCGCCCGCTCGCCTTCAGGCGTGAAGCCCTGGAAGCGTGAGCCGCGCTGGACCAGCATCACGCCGAGGATCTCCTCGAGCTGCTTCAGCCCGGTCGACATCGTCGGCTGGGTCACGCCGCAGGCCTCTGCCGCGCGACCAAAATGCCGTTCCTTTGCCAGCGCCAGCAGCAGTTCAAGCTTGTCGATCAACCGGACGTCCCCTCGAATTCTGTCGTGGCATGCAAGCTAGCATGTCGGGCCTGCACCAACACGCAAAAACCGGCAGCCGATACAACTTTCATTACCATTTCGTATCGACCGATTGCGGTTGCAAATCGATCAGAATTCGCAATCGCAGCATGAGACAGCTTTATTGATCTTCGAATGATTCCAAATAGTTTGCGAGGGAGAAACGCTCTGGTTGAGAACGAATAATGACAACGCTTCACGAGCCTTGCTACGAGTCCTGGGACGACACGCGCGGCGCCGAGATCATCGCCGAACATGCGAAGCAGGAGGGCGCAACGCTCGTCATCCTGCATGCGCTTCAGGAGGCGTTCGGCTACGTGCCGGAGGCGGCGATTCCCATGGTCGCGCAGGCGCTCAATCTGTCGCGCGCCGAGGTCCACGGCGTCTTCACCTTCTACCATGATTTCCGCCACAAGCCGGCCGGCCGCCATGTGCTGAAGCTGTGCCGCGCCGAAGCGTGCCAGGCTGCCGGCGGCGACGCGCTGGCCGCGCGCGCCGAGTCGAAGCTTGGCGTGTCGCTCGGCAATACGACCGCCGATGATCGCGTCACGCTGGAGCCGATCTACTGTCTCGGCCTGTGTGCGACTGCGCCGTCGGCGATGCTCGACGGCCGCCTCATCGGCCGGCTCGACGAGAAGCGCCTCGATGCACTCGTTGCGGAGGCCCAGCGATGAGCATGCGTCTCTTCGTCTCACGCGACGCAGGTGCGGTCGCCGTCGGCGCCGACGAGGTCGCGCTGGCGCTGGAACAGGCTGCCGCCAAGCGCGGCGTCGCGGTCGAGATCGTCAGGACCGGCTCGCGCGGCCTGTACTGGCTGGAGCCGCTGGTCGAGGTCGCGACGCCGCAGGGCCGGATCGCCTTCGGACCTGTGACCGAAGCCGACGTGCCCTCCCTGCTCGACGCGCTTGCCAACAACAAGCCGCATGTGCTGCGGCTCGGCGCCACCGACGAGATCCCCTGGCTGAAGCGCCAGACCCGCCTCACCTTCGCCCGCTGCGGCGTGATCGATCCGCGCTCGCTCGACGACTACCGCGCCCATGGTGGCTACAAGGGTTTTGAGCGCGCGCTCTCGCTCGGCCCTGACGCGATCCTGAACGAAGTCACGGCGTCCGGCCTGCGCGGCCGTGGCGGCGCGGGCTTCCCGACCGGCATCAAGTGGAAGACCGTCGCGCAGGCGAAGGCCGACCGCAAGTTCATAGTCTGCAACGCCGACGAAGGCGACAGCGGCACCTTCGCCGACCGCATGATCATGGAAGGCGATCCCTTCCTGGTGATCGAGGGCATGACCACCGCCGGCATCACGGTCGGCGCGACCAAGGGCTACATCTACATCCGCAGCGAATATCCGCATGCGGTCGAGGCGATGAACGCCGCCATCGTGGCGGCCAAGCGCGGCGGCTATCTCGGCGACAAGATCGGCGGCTCGACGCACAGCTTCGATCTGGAAGTGCGCGTCGGCGCCGGCGCTTACGTTTGCGGCGAGGAGACCTCGCTGCTGGAGAGCCTCGAAGGCCGTCGCGGCATCGTGCGCGCAAAACCGCCGCTGCCGGCGCATCATGGCCTGTTCGGCAAACCGACCGTCATCAACAACGTGCTGTCGTTCGCCGCGATCCCCTTCATCCTCGCCGAAGGCGCCAAGGCCTATGCCGATTTCGGCATGGGCCGCTCGCGCGGCACGATGCCGATCCAGCTCGCCGGCAATATCCGCTACGGCGGCCTCTACGAGACCGCGTTCGGCGTGACGCTCGGCGAGCTCGTGGACGACATCGGCGGCGGCACTTTCACGGGCCGCCCGGTCCGCGCGGTGCAGGTCGGTGGCCCCTTGGGCGCCTATTTCCCCCGCGCACTGTTCGACACGCCGTTCGACTACGAGGCCTTCGCGGCGCGCGACGGCCTGATCGGCCATGGCGGCATCGTCGTGTTCGACGACAGCGTCGACATGCGCAGGCAGGCGCGCTTTGCGATGGAATTCTGCGCCGTCGAATCCTGCGGCAAGTGCACGCCGTGCCGGATCGGCTCGACCCGCGGCGTCGAGACCATCGAGAAGATCATCAATGGCGAGCGCGTCAGCGAAAACCTCGCGCTCGTCGAGGACCTCTGCAACACCATGAAATTCGGCTCGCTCTGCGCACTCGGCGGCTTCACGCCCTACCCCGTGCTCAGCGCATTGAAGCACTTCCGGGAGGATTTTGTCCCGGCCCCGACCACGCTTCAGGCCGCGGAATAGGAGAACGACAATGTCTCTGATCGAGGAAATCGACTACGGCACGCCGCGCTCCAAATCGGAAACGATGGTCACGCTGACCATCGACGGCAATCAGGTGACGGTGCCCGAGGGCACCTCGATCATGCGGGCCGCGATGGATGCCGGCCACCAGATCCCGAAGCTGTGCGCCACCGACATGGTCGATGCGTTCGGCTCCTGCCGGCTCTGCCTCGTCGAAATCGAGGGCCGCGCCGGAACGCCGGCGTCCTGCACCACGCCGGTCATGAACGGTCTCGTGGTTCACACCCAGACCGAGCGGCTGAAGAAGCTGCGCAAGGGCGTGATGGAGCTCTACATCTCCGACCACCCGCTCGACTGCCTCACCTGCGGCGCCAACGGCGACTGCGAATTGCAGGACATGGCCGGCGCCGTCGGCCTGCGCGACGTGCGCTACGGCTATGAGGGCGAGAACCACGTCTTCGCCAAGACGAACGGCTGCAGCAACGACCACTGGATGCCGAAGGACGAGTCCAATCCGTACTTCACCTACGATCCCTCCAAGTGCATCGTCTGCTCGCGCTGCGTCCGCGCCTGCGAGGAGGTGCAAGGCACCTTCGCGCTGACCATCTCCGGCCGCGGCTTCGACAGCCGCGTCTCGCCGGGCATGAGCGAGAGCTTCCTCGGCTCCGAATGCGTCTCCTGCGGCGCCTGCGTGCAGGCCTGCCCGACCGCGACGCTGACGGAAAAGTCGGTGATCGAGATCGGCCAGCCCGAGCACTCCGTCGTCACCACCTGCGCCTATTGCGGCGTCGGCTGCGCCTTCAAGGCCGAGATGCGCGGCGAGGAAGTGGTGCGCATGGTGCCGTACAAAGACGGCAAGGCCAATCGCGGCCATTCCTGCGTCAAGGGCCGCTTTGCCTGGGGCTACACCAATCACAAGGAACGCATCCTCAAGCCGATGATCCGCGACCGGATCGAGGATCCCTGGAAGGAAGTGTCCTGGGACGAGGCGTTCACGTTTGCCGCCGCCAAGATGCGCGGCATCCAGAAGACGTACGGCCGTGACGCCATCGGCGGCATCACCTCCTCCCGCTGCACCAATGAAGAGACCTATCTGGTGCAGAAGCTGATCCGCGCCGGCTTCGGCAACAACAATGTCGACACCTGCGCCCGCGTCTGCCATTCACCGACCGGCTATGGCCTCGCCACCACCTTCGGCACCTCGGCCGGCACCCAGGATTTCGATTCGGTCGAGGACACCGACGTCGTCGTGGTGATCGGCGCCAATCCGGCCTCCGCGCACCCGGTGTTCGCCTCGCGCTTGAAGAAGCGGCTGCGCCAGGGCGCCAAGCTGATCGTGATCGATCCGCGCCGCACCGAGATGGTGGAATCGCCGCATGTGAAGGCGCTGCACCTGCCCCTGATGCCTGGCACCAACGTCGCTGTGATGACCGCGCTGGCGCATGTCATCGTCACCGAAGGCCTCGTCAACGAAGCCTTCGTGCGCGAGCGTTGCGACTGGGCCGAGTTCGAGGAATGGGCGGCCTTCGTCGCGCAGCCGAACAACAGCCCGGAAGCCACGGCCATCCTCACCGGCGTCAATCCAAAGGATCTGCGCGAAGCCGCCCGCATCTACGCCACCGGCGACAACGGCGCGATCTATTACGGCCTCGGCGTCACCGAGCACAGCCAGGGCTCGACCACCGTGATCGCGATCGCCAACCTTGCGATGGCGACCGGAAATATCGGCCGTCCCGGCGTCGGCGTGAACCCGCTGCGCGGCCAGAACAACGTGCAGGGCTCCTGCGACATGGGCTCGTTCCCGCACGAGCTGCCGGGCTACCGCCACATCTCGGGCGACGCCGTGCGCGACCAGTTCGAGGCGCTGTGGAACGTCAAGCTCAACCCTGAGCCGGGCCTGCGCATCCCCAACATGTTCGACGCCGCGGTCGAAGGCACGTTCATGGGCATCTACGTGCAGGGCGAGGACATCCTCCAGTCCGATCCCAACACCAGCCACGTGGTGGCGGCGCTGTCGGCGATGGAATGCGTCATCGTCCACGACCTCTTCCTGAACGAGACCGCGAACTATGCCCACGTCTTCCTGCCCGGCTCGAGCTTCCTCGAGAAGGACGGCACCTTCACCAATGCCGAGCGCCGCATCCAGCGCGTCCGCAAGGTGATGACGCCGAAGAACGGCATGGCCGACTGGGAGGTCACCATTGGCCTTGCCAAGGCGATGGGCTTCGAGATGAACTACAGCCACCCCTCGGAGATCATGGACGAGATCGCGGCACTGACCCCGACCTTCGCCGGCGTCTCTTACGCCAAGCTGGACGAGCTCGGCTCGGTGCAGTGGCCCTGCAACGAGAAGGCGCCCGAAGGCACGCCGGTGATGCATATCGACGGCTTCGTCCGCGGCAAGGGCAAGTTCGTCGTCACCGAATATGTCGCGACCGACGAGCGTACCGGCCCGCGCTACCCGCTGCTGCTGACCACGGGCCGCATCCTCAGCCAGTACAATGTCGGCGCGCAGACGAGGCGCACCGAGAACGTGGTCTGGCATGCCGAGGATCGCCTCGAGATCCATCCGCACGACGCCGAGCACCGCGGCGTGCGCGACGGCGACTGGGTGCGGCTGAAGAGCCGCGCCGGCGAGACCACGCTACGCGCGGAGATCACCGACCGCGTTGCGCCGGGTGTCGTCTACACCACCTTCCACCACCCGGACACGCAGGCCAACGTCATCACCACGGACTATTCGGACTGGGCGACCAACTGTCCCGAATACAAGGTCACCGCGGTGCAGATCTCGCCCTCGAACGGCCCGTCCGACTGGCAGAAGGCCTATGACGCGCAGGCGCGGCACTCCCGCCGCATCGCGCCGGCCGAAGCCGCGGAGTAGCCGCATGCACGTGCCGGTCCAGGCCATCGACCGCGAGGTCTGGCGCGACGGTGTCGCGTCCGAGGGCGCACGGCTGATCCCGGAGGAGACGCCGCTGGCGCTGACCTATAATGGCGGCACCTATGCCGTCATGATGGGCACGCCGCAGAACCTCGAGGATTTTGCCGTCGGCTTCAGCCTGGACGAAGGCATCATCAAGTCGGTCGACGACATCAAGTCGCTCGACGTGGTTCGCCTCGACGACGGCATCGAGCTGCGCATGTGGCTGGCGTCGGACGACGCCGCGCGGATCAGCGAGCGCCGCCGCCACATCGCGGGCCCGACCGGCTGCGGCATCTGCGGCATCGAGTCGATTGCCGAAGCGGTGCGGCCTGCGGCCGTGGTGCCGCAGGGGACCATCTTCACGCCGCAGCAGATCATGACCGCGATGCAGGCGATCGCTCCCCTGCAATCGATCAACATGCAGACCCGCGCGGTCCATGCCGCAGCGTTCTGGTCGCCGGCAAACGGCATTGCGGCCCTGCGCGAAGACGTCGGCCGCCACAATGCGCTGGACAAGCTCGCGGGATCGCTGGCGCGGAGCCGGACCGACGCCAGCGCCGGCATGGTGCTGCTGACGAGCCGTGTCTCGGTCGAGATGGTGCAGAAGACGGCCGCCATCGGCGCGCCTGTCATGGTCGCGGTCTCCGCCCCCACTGCGCTTGCGGTGCGCACCGCGGAGGCTGCCGGCATCACGTTGATTGCGATTGCCCGCAGCGACGGGTTTGAAGTGTTCACGCACCAGAGCCGCATCGCGGCTCTTCGTGCCCAGGAGATTATCGATGTCGTCGCCTGACCGCCTCGTCTACATGGCCAACCAGATCGGCAAGTTCTTCCAGAGCCAGGGCCACGACAAGGCCGTGCCGGGGATTGCCGAGCACATCAAGAAGTTCTGGGATCCCCGGATGAAGCGCGCGATCTTCGCTCATCTCGATGGCGGCGGCGTCGGGCTCGAGCCAAACGTGCGCGAGGCGATCATCGCGCTGAAGCAGACGACGTCCCTCCCAGCAGCGTCCTGAACACGCGCCGCACCTCGCTCTGCGTCTCCTTGACGCGAGCCTCCAGCGCGGAGAAATCCGGCGCATCGCCGGCGCGCGCCATCACGCGTTGAAGATCGGTGCCGGCGGTCTCCGGCTTGAATCGGTCACTGACGCAGAGCCGCAGGATCTGCGTCAGATCGTGATAGAGCCGCGCCGCGGCGCGCAGGATCTCGGTCTCCGATTGTGAGAGCACGCCGAGCCTGCATGCATTGTCCAGCACCTGCAAGGTACTGACGTCGAGTATCTCGGGCTTGTCGTGGGCGTGCACGAGCTGGAGATATTGCGCGATGAAGTCGATATCGACCATGCCACCGGCGGCATATTTGAGATCCCAATGGTCGCTCTCGCCCTTCTCCTGCGCGATGGCGTGGCGCATGTCGGCGACATCGTTGGCGGTGATCACGGGATCGCGGCGGCGGGTCAGGACATCGCGGATCACGCGCTCGATCCGCTCGCGGAATTCGCGCGAAGCCGACACCACGCGCGCACGCGTCAGCGCCATATGCTCCCAGGTCCAGGCCTCGCTGGCCTGGTAGTCGGCGAAGGAGACGAGGCTCGAGGCCACCGGGCCAGCGCGCCCCGAGGGACGCAGCCGCATGTCGATCTCGTAGAGCACGCCGTAATTGGTGCGGGTCGTGAAGGCGCTGATCAGGCGTTGGGTGAAGCGGGCGAAATAATGCGCGCCCTGGAGCGACTTCGGTCCGTCCGAGTCCGGATCGTCGCTGTCGAAATCGTAGAGCAGGATCAGGTCGAGATCGGACGAGGCCGTCATCTCGCGGCTGCCGAGCCGGCCCATCGCGATGATCGCGGTCTCCTGATCCTTGATACGGCCGTGCTGGGCGGCGAAGCGGTCGGCGACGAGCCCGTGCACGGTATGGACGATGCCTTCGGCGACGTCGGCAAAGGCCGTGCTCGCCTGCTGCGCCGTGACCGTGCCGGACAGGATGCGCGTGCCGATCAGGAACAGGCTCTCCTGCCCGAACAGGCGCAGGCGATCGAGGAATTCCTCGTATGAGCCGGCGTCCTGCACGGTCGCCGCCAGCCGTCCCGACAATTCCTGCTTGTCCGGCATGGCGCCGAAGAAACGCGGATCGATCAGGCCGTCCATGAGCTGCGGCTTCCGCGCCAGCATCTCACCGAGCCGGGGCGCTGCGCCCAGCACCAGGGCCACGAGCGCGACGAGATCGCGGTTCTGGCCGAGCAGCGTGATCAGCCGGCCGCCGCGCTGGAGCGCCTGGAGGAATTGGTCGAACGCCACGACGGCGCGATCCGGCTCCTCGGCATGGGCGAGCCCCTCGATCAGGGCCGGCACGAACTCGACGAAAGCGCCTCGCGTCTGATCGTTGCGGAACACGCGATAATCGCCGGTGATCCAGTCGCGCACGGTCTGCGCGACGGCGGCAGGCGTCTTGAAGCCGAGCGAGGACAGATATTGCAGCAGGCGCGGATCATCGGGACCTGCGCTGTAGTCGAGCGCCGGCAGCTTTGCGGTGCCGGTCGGATCGTCGCCCTCGAACAGTTTTTCGTAATGCCCCTGCACGATCTCGAGCTGGCGTAGCAGGTCGCGCGCGAAGGCTTCGCGATCCGGATGGCCGAAGAAGCGCGCAAAACGGTCGACCGCCTCCTTGTCGTCGGGCAGCGCATGGGTCTGCTCGTCGGCGATCATCTGGAGGCGATGCTCGACCCGGCGCAGGAATTCGTAGGCCGTGGTCAGCTCGTCGCGCGCAGCGGACGTGATCCAGTTGCTGGAGGCGAGAATGTCGAGCGCGGCGAGCGTCGGCCGCACCCGCAATTCGCGATGGCGGCCGCCCGCGATCAGCTGCTGCGTCTGCGCGAAGAACTCGATCTCGCGGATGCCGCCGCGGCCGACCTTGACGTTGTGCCCCTCGACCGCGATCTCGCTCTGGCCGCGATAGGTCTGCATCTGCCGCTTCATGTCGTGCACGTCGGCAAGCGCGGCGAAGTCGAGATGCTTGCGCCAGACGAACGGTGCGATCTCGGCGAGCAGCGCCTCACCCGCCTTGGGATCGCCGGCACAGGCGCGCGCCTTGATCATCGCGGCGCGCTCCCAGGTGCGCCCTTCCCGCTCGTAATAATTCAGCGCGGCGTCGCGCGAGATCGCCACCTGGGTCGAGGACGGATCCGGGCGCAGGCGCAGATCGACGCGGAAGACGTAGCCGTCATAGGTGCGCTGCTGAAGGATGCGCGCCATGCCTTGCGTCACGCGGACGAAGAACGGCTGCGGCTCGATGTCCGGCGCGAGCGTCGTGGCTTCGGGATCGAAGAACACGATGAGATCGATGTCGCTGGAATAGTTCAGCTCGCCCGCCCCCATCTTGCCCATCGCGAGCACGATCAGCCCGCAGCCTTCCTCGGGAGCTTCCGGATTGGGTGGTGAGAGCTTGCCACGTGCGGCTTCCTGCCGCAGCAGGTACTGGAGCGCCGCCTGCACCGAGGACACCGCGACGTCGGTCAGCGCCGCCGTCACCCGCATCACCGGCCAGACCCCGCCGATGTCGCACAGCGCGGTCAGCAGAGCCGCTTCCGCCTTCATGCGGCGGAGCAGACGCATCACCTCGGCTTCGTCGCCCGCCGCGAGCACTGCGCCCCTCGCCTCCGCGATCAGCGCGGGAAGATGCGCATCCGGATCGCATCCGAGCAGGCGGATCAGGCGCGGTGCATCGGCGCGCACCAGATCGAACAGATAGGGCGAGAATTCCGCGATGCCGGCCAGGATATCCCGCGCGAAGGGATGGCTCAGCAAGCCCTCGATACGGGCCGATTGTGCCGGCTCAAGTTCCGCCAGCCAGCTCTCAAAACGTCGTTCGTCGGTTGCGGAAGCGGCAATATGGGGAGCCTCCGCGAAGCGGGTCGCGAGGCTCACGCCAGTCTTGTCCGCGTTTCCCGGCGCGGAGTGGTTCATGCCACCTTCTGTGGCACATCCGGCAGCGGAGGGGCAACCCTGTCGCCTGCGCCCGCGCGCGACGGCAGCACCAGCGTGGCGACGAGGCCGGGATTGGCATCGCCCAGCCGCAATTCGCCGCCATGCAGCGTCGCAACCGCGGCGGCGAGGCTGAGGCCGAGGCCGGAGCCCGGCAGCGTGCGGCTGGCCTCCAGCCGCACGAATCGCTCGACGACATGCTTGCGGTCAGCCTCGGGGATGCCGGGGCCGCGATCGGTGACGCTGAGCAGCACCTGGTCGCCCTCGCGCTTCGCCTCGATCGTGATCTGCCGAGAATCCATGCTGACCACGGTTCCCGCCGCCTGCGCGACCGGCTTGCCATATTTGATCGCGTTCTCGACCAGATTGGCGAGCGCCTGACTGATCAGTTCGCGGTTGCCGTGAACCGGCGTCGGATCGGCCTTCACCTTCAGGGTCATGCCGTCGTCCTCGGCCAGCGGCTCGTAGAGCTCGTGGATGCCGCCGGCGACTTCGGCCGCGTCGAAATCATCCATGTTGCCGCGCGCCTGGCCGGACTCGGCGCGCGCGATCATCAGCAGCGCGTTGAAGGTGCGGATCAGCCCGTCGGATTCCTCGATGGTCCGCTCCAGCGCGGCGCGGTAATCGGCCTCGCAGCCCGATTTCGCCAGCGCCTCCTCAGCGCGATTGCGCATGCGCGTCAGCGGCGTCTTGAGGTCGTGGGCGATGTTGTCGGAGACTTCCTTCAGCCCTGCCATCAACGCCTCGATCCGCTCCAGCATCGCGTTGAGGTTTTCGGCGAGGCGATCGAGCTCGTCGCCGCTGCGTCCGACCGGCAGGCGCCCGCCGAGATCGCCGGTCATGATGCGCTGGGCCGTGCCGGTCATGGCGTCGATGCGGGTGAGCACGCGGCGCGCGACGAAAATGCCGCCGCCGAGGCCGAGCACGACCACGATCAGGATCGACCATTGCGCGGCCTTGGCGACGATGCCGAACAGGCGCCGCCGCTCGGCGAGATCGCGGCCGATCAGAAGCCGGAAGCCGTTTTCCAGCTCGGTGACGCGCACCAGCGCGCGATGATCGCGGTCATCGGCGTCCTCGATCCGCCGGTAGGCGGTCTCGGACCAGCCGATGGTCGCCATCACACCCGGCGCCAGCGAGCCGACATTGCCGGCGATCGCCTGGCCGGTGGGCGAGGTTACGAGGTAGAGATTGGCGCCAGGCCGCAACGCCCGGTACTCGATTGCACGCGCGACGTAGAACAGGCCGCGACGGCCGTAGATCTCGTTGATCTCCGAGGTCTCGGCATTCACCGTCTGCGTGATCTCTTCGGTGATCAGCCGCCGCGTGTTCCAGGCGAAATAGCCGAGCAGCGAGGCCGCGAACATCGCGAACAGCAGCAGATAGACCAGCGTCAGCCGGAACGCCGTGGTGCGGATGAGTTTACCGAATGCCGTCACGGATCATGTATCCGGCGCCGCGGATCGTGTGCAGCAGCGGCCGCTCAAAACCCTTGTCGATCTTGGAGCGCAACCGCGAGATGTGCACGTCGATCACGTTGGTCTGCGGATCGAAATGATAGTCCCAGACGTTCTCCAGCAGCATGGTGCGCGTCACCACCTGGCCGGCATGCTTCATCAGATATTCGAGCAGCCGGAACTCGCGCGGCTGGAGCGTCAGCTCGTCCTTGCCGCGGGCGACGCGGTGGGACAGCCGGTCGAGCTCGAGATCGCCGACACGATAGAGCGTGTCCTCGGCAGGTCCGCCGCGGCGGCGCGACAGCACCTCGACCCGGGCCAGCAGCTCGGCGAATGAATAGGGCTTCGGCAGGTAGTCGTCGCCGCCGGCGCGCAGGCCCTTGATGCGGTCGTCGACCTGTCCGAGCGCGGAGAGAATCAAGACCGGCGTGGTGTTGTCCTTGTCGCGCAGCGCGCCGATCACCGACAGGCCGTCGCGCTTGGGCAGCATGCGATCGACCACCAGCACGTCGTAATCGCCGTTCTCGGCCATGGCGAGGCCTTCCTCGCCGTCGGCGGCGTGATCGGCAATATGTCCGACTTCGCGAAACGCCTTCACGAGGTAATCGGCGGATTCGCGGTCGTCTTCGATGATGAGGAGGCGCATCGTGCGTTCGGCGGCGGTCAAGGAGGTCAACCTTCTCTAAACATGGCGCGAGCGGCAATCGCATGCAAGCCGAGTGGGACGGTCTCGAACCGAGAAAAAGGCGGGCGGTGAAGCTGGGGGGACTTCACCGCCCTAGGCCTTCCGACGGAGGGGGGCGTAATTCCACCGGAAGGTAGACAGGGGAAGCAAACGTTGCGCTGCTCCCCCGAAGGGCGCCGGCGGCGGGGGCGACCGATGCCGACGACACCCTTCATCTCGTAAGCCTCCTGAGGTCTCAGCCCTTGGCGATGGGCACGGCGACGAAGCGCGACTGGCCGCCGCTCTTCACGCGCATCAGGACGCTGTTCTTGTTGTCGGTCCGCGCCGCGTTGATGGCGTCGCGGACTTCGCCGGCGGTGGCCACGCTCTTGCCGCCGACCTCGAGGATCACGTCGCCTTCCTTGAAGCCGCGTTCGGCCGCGGCGCTCTTCGGGTCGACTTCGGTGACGACGACGCCTTCCTTGCCGGCGCCGGCCACGGAGTTGGCGGGGGCGACGGTCATGCCGAGCTTGGGCACGTCGGTACCCTTGGTCGCGCCCTTGCCGCTGTCATTGTCAATGTCGGCCTTGGCCTCGACCGTGTTCGGCAACTGGCCGAGCGTGAGGTTCACGACCTTGTCCTGGCCCTTGTGCAGCACGTTGAGCTTCACGGTCGCGCCGGGCGCCATGCCGCCGATGGTGCGGGCAAGCTCACGGGCATCCTTGACGGACTCGCCGTTGACCGCGGTGATGACGTCGCCGGATTCGATGCCGGCCTTGGCCGCCGGACCGTTCGCCTGCGGCTCGGCCACCAGCGCGCCTTCGGCCTTCTTCATGCCGAGGCTGTCCGCGATGTCGGAGGTCACCGGCTGGATCTGCACGCCGATCCAGCCGCGGCTGACCGAGCCCTTGTCCTTGAGCTGGGCCACCACGCTCTTCACGGTGTTGGCGGGAATCGAGAACGCGATGCCGACGCTGCCGCCGGAGGGCGAGTAGATCGCGGTGTTGACGCCCATCACCTCGCCGTTGGTGTCGAACGCCGGACCGCCGGAATTGCCCTTGTTCACGGGCGCGTCGATCTGGATGAAATCGTCATAGGGGCCGTTGCCGATGTCGCGGCCGCTGGCCGAGACGATGCCGGCGGTCACGGTGCCGCCGAGACCGAAGGGATTGCCGACCGCCAGCACCCAGTCGCCGATCCGCGGCTTGCTGTCGGCAAGCTTGGCGAACGGGAAGTTGGAGCCGCCCTCGACCTTGATCAGAGCGAGGTCGGTGCGCTGGTCGGTGCCGATCACCTTGGCGGTGTAGGTCTTGCCGTCATCGGTCGTGACCTCGACCTTGTCGGCGCCGTCGACGACGTGGTTGTTGGTCACGGCATAGCCGTCAGCCGAGATGAAGAAGCCGGAGCCCTGGCCCTGGACGACGCGGCCACGGCCGCCACCCTTCAGACCGGGAACGCCGTCCGGACCGCCGAAGCGGCGGAAGAAACGCTCCATCGGCGAGCCCGGCTGGAACGGCGACTGTGCGTCGTCGCCATCATCGTTGCTCGCGGTCTTCTCCTTGATGTTGACCTTCACCGAGATCACCGAGGGCTTCACGCGCTCGACGATGTCGGCGAAGCCGACCGGACGCTCGACCTTCCGGACCTCGTTGTTGACCTGCGCATGCGCCGGGCTGGAGAACAGGTCGGCGGGCGACACCGACGGGCTGAAGCCGTAAACGGCAGCGCCGAGGCCGGCGACGACCGAGGCCATCAGCGCGATCTTGCGCGCGGAAAACACCGACCGGCGCGACTGCCGGTAGGACGGAAGGTTCGAGAGGTCGATACGGTCGTTCATGCAGAGATCTCCAGGGCCTTGAAATCCATCTGGTGCCGGATGTCGGCACCTTTACGGACCTGAAGATGGGGACTTCCGCCTTACCGTGCGCTGGCGGCGGGGTTAAACTTTTGTAATGGAGGGGCGAGCCGGATGCGGCAGTTTATCGCAGGCCGAAAGTCGTGGTTCTTTAGGAACTTAACGGCGGTTCCCGGACGAGCCGAAAGCGAGTTGTTCCGGGCGTTTTTCCAGCTCGCCCGGACGCGCCTCAGGACGATTTCGCCTCGTCCGACATCAAGGCCGCTAGCCGCGCCTCCTCCTCGGGCGTGAGCGGCGGAGCTGGTAGATCCGCACCGCTTTTCGCGCGCCGGCGGATTTGCAGCCATAGCGCGAGGCCGCCGCCGATCAGCAGCAGCGGCGCGAGCAACCAGAGCAGCATGGTCTGCCGCTCGAAGCGCGGCTTGAGCAGTACGAACTCGCCGTAGCGCGCGACGAGAAAATCGAGCACCTGCGAATTGCTGTCGCCGGCCGCGATACGCTCGCGGACCAGAAGACGCAGGTCGCGCGCGAGCGGCGCCTCGGAATCGTCGATCGACTGGTTCTGACAGACCATGCAGCGCAGCTCGCGCGACAATTCGCGCGCGCGGGCCTCCTTCGCGGGATCCGACATGATCTCGTCGGGCTGAACGGCATGCGCCGCCGGCACGGCCAGCAGCATCAAGGCGACGAACGCGGCCATCATCCGGCGCATCACAATCACTCCGCGGGCTGGAGGCGCTGCTTGGCCCGCGCCGGCTTCGGCGCGCCGACCCGCAGGCGACGATCGGACAGCGACAGCACGCCGCCGAACGCCATCAGCACCGGTCCCCACCAGATCAGCAGCACCAGCGGCTTGTGATAGATGCGTACGGCGATTGCGCCCTCGGCGGTGGCGTCGCCGAGCGAGACGTAGAGCTGGCTCGCGCCGCGCGTCAGCAACGCCGCCTCGGTGGTCGAGGAGCCGCGCGTGGTAAAGCTGCGCTTCGACGGCGTCATGACGCTGATCGTCTCGCCGTCGCGGCTGACGTTGAACTCGGCGATCATCTCGCGGTAGTTCGGTCCCTGGCGCGAAAACAGGCCGTCGAGCTTGAGATCGTAGCCCGCGACATGGGCGACGTCGTTCTGCTTCATCGTCGCGATATATTCGCTGTTCCAGGTGGTCTCGCAAACGATCCCGATCAGCGCTACGCCGAGGCCGGCATGCGCGAAGGCCGTGCCCCAGGCCGAGCGCGGCAGGCCGCGCGCGCGATGCAGCGCCGTTGCGAACGGCAACCGCACAAGACCGGTCCTCTCGACGAGGTCGGTGACGGCGCCGGCGATGACGAAGATGCCGAGCCCGATCGCGAGCGGCGCCAGCGTCGCGCCGCCGCTCGCCCAACCCCAGGCGATGGCGACAGCGACGAGGCCGGCAACACCAGCCGCGAGCAGACGCTGCGTCACGCCGAGCAGATCGCCGCGCTTCCACGCCAGCATCGGCCCGAACGGCACGGCAAGCAGCAGCAGCGCGAATAGCGGGACGAAGGTGAGATTGTAGAAGGGCGCGCCGACCGAAATCTTGAGGTCGAGCGCTTCCATCGCCAGCGGATAGAGCGTGCCGAACAGTACGACCGCGCAGGCCACGCTGAGTAGCAGATTGTTCAGCACCAGCGCGCCCTCGCGCGAGATCGGCGCGAACAGCCCGCCCTGCTTCAACGAGGTCGCGCGGACTGCGAACAGCGACAGGCTGCCGCCGATGAACAGGCAGAGGATCAAGAGGATGAACACGCCGCGGGTCGGATCGGTGGCGAAGGCGTGCACGGAGGTGATGACGCCCGAGCGCACCAGGAAGGTGCCGAGCAGCGACAGCGAGAAGGTCAGGATCGACAGAAGGATGGTCCAGACCTTCAGCGCGTTGCGCTTCTCCATCACCAGCGCCGAATGCAGCAGCGCGGTGCCGGCGAGCCACGGCATCAGCGAGGCGTTCTCGACCGGATCCCAAAACCACCAGCCGCCCCAGCCGAGCTCGTAATAGGCCCAGTAGGATCCCATCGCGATGCCGAGCGTCAGGAAGATCCAGGCGACCAGCGTCCACGGACGCACCCAGCGCGCCCAGGCTGCGTCGATCCGTCCTTCCATCAGCGCCGCAATGGCGAACGAGAACGAGATCGAGAAGCCGACATAGCCGAGATAGAGCATCGGCGGATGCACGGCGAGACCGATGTCCTGCAGCACCGGATTGAGATCGCGTCCCTCGATCGGCGGACTGACGATGCGCAGGAACGGGTTCGAGGTCATTAGGATGAAGAGATAGAAGGCGCTGGCGATCCAGGCCTGCACGGCCAGCACATGAGCACGCAAAGACAGCGGCAGATTGTTGCCGAAGGCCGCGACGAGGCCGCCGAACAGCGCCAGGATCGACACCCACAGCAGCATCGAACCTTCATGGTTTCCCCACACGCCGGTGATCTTGTAGAGCAGCGGCTTCATCGAGTGGGAATTCTCGTAGACGTTGGCGACGGAGAAATCCGACGTCACGTGCAGCATCACGAGCGCGATGAACGAGGCGCCGACGAACAGCAGCTGCGCGAGCGCGGTGGAACGCGCCACGTTCATCAGCGCGGCATCGCGCAGGCGCGCGCCGATCAGCGGCACGATGGACTGGATCAGCGCGAGGCCGAGCGCCAGCACCAGCGCGTAATGTCCTGACTCCGCGATCACCGCACCGCTCCCTGCGGGTTGCCCTGCGCCGTCGTCGCGGCAGGCTTGCCGCCGCCAGACGCTTGCGCGCCGTAATCATCCTTCCAGTGGCCCTGCTTCTTCAGGGCATCGGCGACGTCCTTGGGCATGTAGGTCTCGTCATGCTTGGCGAGCACGGTGTCGGCCTTGAACACGCCGCTGGCGTCGAGCGCGCCCTCGGCAACGACGCCCTGCCCTTCGCGGAACAAATCGGGCAGGATGCCCTTGTAGGCGACCGGCAGCTTGGCGCTGCCGTCGGCGACCTCGAAGGTCACCGCGAGATTATCGCCGCGCTGGAGCGAGCCGGGCTGCACCAGGCCGCCGAGGCGAAACCGCTTGCCCGGCGCGACGTGCTTCTCGGCGACCATGGTCGGGGTCGAGAAGAACACGATGGAGTCGCGCAGTGCATTGAGCACCAGCGCGGCCGCGAGCGCGAGCACGGCGAGCGAGCCGCCGATGATAGTCATGCGTCGCTGCTTGCGGGTCATGGCGTGTCCGTTCTCCCGTCTCGTCCCACTATCGTCATCCGTCGAGCCCGAGCGTCTTGAGGCCCTCGTTGAGCTGGCGCAGCCGCTCGGCGTCGTTGGCGACGGCCTGCCGCGCGTCGGTCGAGGCGCCCTTCGCCTTGTCGCGGTCGCCCATCACGAGATAGGCGCGCACCAGGCGCAGCCAGCCCTCGACGTCGTCGCCGTTCTGCTTGAGGCGCGTGGCGAGACGCTCGACCATGCCGCGGATCATCGCGTTGCGATCGCCCTCGTTCATGTCCTTCGACGCTGCGATCGTCTCGTCCGACAGCGTCGGCATCGTGCTGCCGCCGCCGACCCGCGCCAGCGAGGTTTGCACCAGGGGACGCCACGGCGCATCCGCGGGCGCTTTCGCCAGCAGCGCGCGCCAGATGTTGGCGGCATCGTCCTTGCGGCCGTCCTGCTCGGCGGCAAGGCCGAGGAAGTAGTTCGCCTTGGGATCGTCGGCGTTGAGCGCATGCGCGCGCTCGAACTCGCTCTTTGCCTCCGCAGTCACCACGCCACTCGCGGCAGCCGCGATCGCTTCGCCGAGGTCGGACCTTCGCTCCGCGCTCTCGCCGTTGTAGGTGATCGAGTTGCGATAGGCGCGCACCGCATCGTCGAAGCGGCCGAGCCGCTCCAGCACCGGCGCGAGCACGTTCCAACCGCGGCCGTCGGTCGGATTCTTTTCCAGATGTTGCTCGACCTGCACGACGAGGTTCTCGAGCGACTGCGCCATGCCCGAGCCCGTCCCGCGCTCCCGCTGCGCCAGCGGAAAGTCGCGCAACAGCGGCGAGCCGAGCGGCATGTAGACGCCGATCGCAACCAGCGGCAGCCCGGCCAGCGCCAGTACGGCCGCCGCGCGGCGCCATTTGAGGTTCGATTTCGGCGCCAATGCCGGCTCGCTGCCGGCCGCGGCCAGCAGCCGGCGGCTGATCTCGATGCGCGCGGCTTCGGCTTCGGGCGCGGCGATCAGCCCCGCGGCGAGATCACGCTCGACCTCGGCCAGCTGGTCCTTGTAGACCGCGACCTCGCTACCCTGGTTTTGGCTGCCCTGATCCTGCGCGCGTCCGCTGCGGCCGAGCGGAAGGAGCACGGCGAAAATCGCCGCGACCGTCATCAGCGCGAACACGAACCATAGCGTCATCAGGCAAGCTTCCGGCAGCGCGCCACCCGCGCCCATAGCTGGCTTTACACCACGGCCGGACGATGCGGCAATTGACAATTGTCAATTTGGCGCGAGCGCACGCAGTCCCGAAACGGTGGAAATCCAACGGCTTAGCCGATCTCGAAGTCCGCGCTCTGCGCGGCGTTCTCGCCGTGCCCGTCGAAGGCCCTCAGGAAGTATGTTCCCGGCTCGATGGCGTCAGGCAATCTGATGCGCAGCGCCCCGACGGGAACGGGCGATGCAACCCTGGTGACCGTCTCAGGCAGCTGCCGCCCGCTTGCCTTCTCGACCAGCACCACCTTCGCCCCGACCATCAGCCGTTGATATTTGGCAACAATGACGCGGTTCTCGATCTCGATGGAGCTGATGACGGGTTTCATGCGCCCACAGATAGAAATTTCAAAACTTGCACGGCGACCGTAGGGCTCGCCACCGGCAGCGTCAACCACAAATTGTGATCACAAAAATATGCGCTTGGATCAGCTTGCGCGCGACGATTTGCGCTCGCCAGTAGCTGCATTCTCCGCGGCGCGGCTCATCAGCGAGGCGTAGTCATCGCCGAACAGCACTTGGCAGAAGCGAATTGCGGCCTGCACCTGCTGCTGGCGGTAGGTACGGACCTTGTGATCGGCGGCGCGCAGCGATTGCACAAGCTGCTCGGTCGAGCGCTCGACATATTGCTGGAGGTCGGAATAGGTGCGCAGCGTCACCTCGTTGATCGCAAGCTCGCTGGCATAGTTGCGGCAGGTCGCGACGAAATCGATCAGCGCCGCCGTTTCCTCGACCTCGGTGCTGTCGATCCGCGCCCCCGGCGGGATGTCCTTCTCGGGCCGCTGGCGCAGGATGCGGCGGACCCGGCCCGGAACACTGTCGATCTCCGATTGCAGCGCATTGGAGATGTCGGCCCGGATCGAGGTCAGCTGCTTGCCCCAAGTCGAATCGTTGCGCAGGTCGAGCTCGGTGCGCAGCCCGCGCACGCCGTCATGCAGCGCCTTGAGATTGTCGGCAACGTTGTCGAAATGGCCGCGCTTGATGTCCATGCGCAGGATCGCGGCGACGCAGGACAGATCGTGCAGGGCCATCGTGACCGCGACACCATAAGGCGTCGCCGCGACGCGGATCTCGTCGTCGGACGCGGCCATCTTGATGGCGAGGCGGATGATCTGCCAGGGCGCGGTCATCCGCTGCGCCACCATCGAGAGGGCGAAGGGCAGCATCTGCGGCGTCTGGAGCACGGGAATGTTGAGCGCCGCCGTCACCGAGGCGATCTGGGGCTCGCCGAAGGCGCGCAGGAAGCGCGGCAGCTTCTCGTTCAGGGTGGCGATGGCCTCCCGGACCTGGAGCACCGCCCCGATCGAATAGAGATCCTCGATCACATTGGGCGGGCCGACACGGGCGAGCGCGCGCGATTTGTCGCCGCCGCCCGGACCCGTCAGCTCGAAGATGGCATCGGCGGCCACGGCCTGGAGCTTGTGCGCGAGCGCCTCGACCTGCCCTCCCGCCTCGGCCGGCATGCGCGCCAGCGCCGCCTCGAATTCGTTGACCTTGTCCGGCGCGCCGTCGCGGCCGAGCCATTGCCAGATCGGATGCAGCGAGGCGCGACGGATCTGGCCGACCCGAATCGGAGCGCCCGCCTCGACCAGGAACGGTTCCAGCGCCTGGAACAGCAGCCGCGACAAATCATCGGTGCGCGGCAGTGGGGCTTCGTCGGCTTCGCTCTTGCGCACGATCTTGCGCAGCTGCTCCAGCACGAGGGTCGCCACGGCCGTGTCCTGGCCGCGCTCGAGCGCGCGCTCGAACTCCCGCATCAGCAGCGCCTGCGACTGCGGCGGGAGCTGCGCGAGATATTCCCTCAGCCGCTCGATCGATGTCTGGCTCATGCGCCCGGTAATGCACGGTAAAATGGCGGACGTGGGATGCGTCCGGGCGCGATCATAGGAGGCTGCGCCTTAAGAAGCGGTTGAGGACGTTGGCGCGAATGCTCCCTTTGGCTCTGCGAATTGGTCGTCCTCAAGCCGAAAACTCCCGTGGGAACAAGGGATTATATTCCTGGGAGGACCAGCTCGGCGCGCAGGCCCCCGATCGGCGCGCCACTGAGGGACAGGCTGCCGCCATAGAGCGCGGCAAGGTCGGTCACGATGGACAGACCAAGTCCCGAGCCGGGCTTGGACTCGTCCAGCCGCTGCCCGCGCCGGGAGACCTGGGCGCGCTCGGCCTCCGAAAGGCCGCGGCCGTCATCGTCGACGAGGATCCGCAGCCGGGGGCCGGTGTCCGCCTGACGCGCCGTCTCCACCAGGACCTCGATGAAGACCCGGGAGGCCGCCCATTTGCAGGCATTGTCGACGAGATTGCCGACCATCTCCTCCAGATCCTGCCGCTCGCCGCGAAACTTCGCCGACGGATCGGCCTTGGCCTCGACCAAGATGCCGCGGTCGCGGTGGATCTTCTCCATGGTCCGCCGCAGCGCCTCGATCGCAGGCGCAACCTCCGTCACGGTCGCGACCACCGAAACCCGCGCCGCGATACGGGCGCGCTCCAGGTGATGGGCGACCTGGTCGCGCATCACGTCGGCCTGCTCCATCACCTTGGCCGCGAACGGCTCGGCGGCGTGGGCGCCGGCCTCGTTGACGATGACCGAGAGCGGCGTCTTGATCGCGTGGGCGAGATTGCCGACATGGGTGCGTGCACGCTCGACGATCTCGCGATTGGCTTCGATCAGCGCGTTGGTCTCGCGCGCCAGCGGCGCGATCTCGACCGGGAATTCGCCTTCGAGCCGCTCCGCCCGCCCGGACCGGATGTCGGCGATCGATTCCGAGATGCGCTTGAGCGGCGCGAGGCCAAAGCGGACCTGGAACACCGTTGTCAGCAGCAGCACGATGCCGAGCGCGGTGAATGTGCCGCCGAGATAGTAGTCGAAGCTGCGTGTCTCGTCGAAAATCTCGGTATCGTCGCCGGCGACGCTGACGAGGAATTTGCCGTCGGCACCGAGATCGACCGGCCGCTCCACCATGCGCAGATTCTGCCCCTCGGGCCCGTCGACGTAGGCGAGGCGAATGCCGGCGGCGGTGAGCTCGGCGCCCTGCTCCTCCAGCTTCGGCAGCTTCTTGTCCCACAGCGAGCGCGAGGAGCGCACCTCCGGCTTCTCGGTGTCGGTGCGCGTGATCTGCCAGTACCAGCCGGACAGCGGCAGCTCGAACAAGGGCTCGCCCAGCGACTGGAACTGGCGGTCCGGCGGCTCGTCGGGCGTCGCGACCTCGGCGATGAGGGTGCGCAGATAGAGATTGAGCCGGCGGTCGAAGGCGCGCTCGGTGGCGTTCTTGTAGACCGACGACAGCACGACGCCGGTGATGGCCAGGATCACCACGAGCCACGCCGTCGCCGACAGGAACAGCCGGTTGGCAAGTGAGCTAGCGGCCATCGGAACGGTCCCGGCAGGCGCAGGATGTCAGGGCGTCGAACGTCATGACCGGACCAAGGCCCCTGTTCGGGCTGCCCGTCAAGCCCGAGAGGGCCTCAGGCGGCCGGCGGGGTCAGGAGATAGCCGAGCCCGCGGACGGTCTGGATGATGTCGACGTCGAGCTTCTTGCGGATGCGGCCGACGAAGACCTCGATGGTGTTGGAGTCGCGGTCGAAATCCTGGTCGTAGAGATGCTCGACGAGCTCGGTGCGGGAGACGACGCGCCCGGAATGATGCATCAGATAGGCCAGAAGCCGATATTCGTGCGAGGTCATCTTGACCGGGTTGCCCGATACGCTGACCCGGCCGGTCCTGGTGTCGAGCGTGACGGGGCCGCAAGAGAGCTCACTCTGGGCGTGGCCGGTGGAGCGGCGCAGCAGGGCGCGGATGCGCGCCAACACCTCCTCCAGATGGAACGGCTTTGCGACATAATCGTCGGCGCCGGCATCGAAGCCCTGGACCTTGTCGCTCCAGCGGTCGCGCGCTGTGAGGATCAGCACCGGCATGGTGCGGCCGTTGCGGCGCCATGCCTCCAGCACCGAGATGCCGTCTTTCTTCGGCAGGCCGATGTCGAGCACGACGGCGTCGTAGGGCTCGTTGTCGCCGAGATAATGCCCCTCCTCTCCGTCGAAGGCGCGATCGACGACGTAGCCGGCGTCGGTCAGCGCCTTGGTGAGCTGGCGATTGAGATCGGGGTCGTCCTCAACAACGAGCAGGCGCACGTTTCTCTCCAGAGATTGGCCGCATCAACTGCGCCAGAGATGAGCAATTCCGGCGTGAACTGAATATGAACGCGGGGAACTGCCTGCGTTACTTTTTAGTCATATACTAACAACGCGCCGACGCGACTGCGCCCGCCGGGCCACCGGATGAGCCGGGGCATGGCGAGCGCAATGTGCCGCTTTGCGCGGCGAGTCGGAAGGGTCTGAACGCCTCGACGTCGGCCGTCAGGTCCGGAAGAACACGAACCAGACGACGGCGAGGATCAGGATCGCCAGTCCGGTCGAGATGGCGAGCAGCGCGGCCACCGAAGGTCCGGGCTCGCCCTGGCGGGCCTCGGTCGGAGTTTCGACGATCCGGTTCTGCTCTCGCGTGGTTGCCATGATGCCCTCAATCTCTGGATGTCGCCTCCGATGGCCGGCGACCATGTCGCAGCCCCGTGTCCGGAGCCAACGCCCGATCCGATATGATGTTCCGGCTTTTGCCGCGGACTGAGGCAGCAACCGCGCGCTCAGCAGCCGGTTAACGCAGTTGCAAGATTCCGCGTCGTGCCTTGCTATGATTCGGTGTTCCCCGATGGTATCCTTGTCTGCTGTCCCCGTTGCGTTTGGAGTAGCCCATGGCCCCCCGCGCCAATTGGAAGGGTTTTCTGCGTCTGTCGCTCGTGACCTGCCCGGTCGCGCTGTATCCGGCCACTTCGGATACCGAGAAGGTCTCGTTCAACCAGATCAACCGCAAGACAGGCCACCGGATCAAGTATCTGAAGGTCGACGCCGAGACCGGTGACGAGGTGACCTCCGAGGACATCGTCAAGGGCTACAAGGTCGACACCGATACCTATATCGAGGTCACCAAGGACGAGCTCGACGACATCGCGCTCGATTCCACGCACACGATCGACATCGACGAGTTCGTGCCGAAGGCCGACATCGACAACCGCTATCTGATCCGCCCCTATTATCTCGTGCCCGACGGAAAGGTCGGCCACGACGCCTATGCGGTGATCCGCGAGACCATCCGCAGCATGGACAAGGTCGCGATCGGCCGCGTGGTGCTGACCAACCGCGAGCACATCATCGCGCTGGAGCCGCTCGAGAGCGGCCTGATGGGCACGCTGCTGCGCTATCCCTACGAGGTCCGCAGCGAGACCGAATATTTCGACGACATCCAGGACGTGAAGCTGACCAAGGACATGCTCGACCTTGCCAAGCACATCGTCGAAAAGAAGTCCGGCGCGTTCGAGCCCGAGCTGTTCGAGGACCATTACGAGAGCGCGCTGATCGACCTCATCAACAAGAAGCGCAGCGGCATGCCCATCGCCGCAAAGGCCACGCCAAAGACCAGCGGCAACGTCATCAGCCTGATGGACGCGCTGAAAAAGAGCATCGCGAACGAGAAGGATACAGCTCCCGCGGCGAAGGCCGCCAAGGAGGCGGTCAAGGGCAAGAAGCCGAAGAAGCGCGTCGAGGGCCAGCGCGAGATGCTGCTGCCGATATCAGGCAAGGGCGGCAAGGACGCTGCTGCGAAGACGGCGAAGGAGCCTGCGAGGAAGGCCGACAAGCCGGTGCGCGCGCCGGCGCGCGCGAAGAAGGCCGGCTAGCGGCATCACACCGTCGCATCGCGCAGTGATCTCTCCCCTCGCCGATCGGCCGGCCTGACATGCCCTGGTCGGCGGCGTTCGACGATCCCATTGCCTTGCGCGGCGGGCGCAAGCTGCGGACGCTGCAGGAGGCGGCCGATCACATCATGCGGCTGCCCGAGGACGCGCAGCACGCCCCTCATTGGCAGACCGCGATCGAGACGCTGATCCATGCGGCCGAGACCGGCGGCGGATGGATGATGTTCGCGCGCATCGCGATGTTGCGGGCGCTGAACGCGGACGCCGGCCGCAGCTAGGCGCTGTGTCGCGTGCAGGATGCTGCGCTCGCGTTCCTCGTGACCCGTCTCGCGAACAGCCTCAACAATCCGTTAAGCCCGCATTGTGGTTTTCGCCTGCTCTCGGACGACGCCACGTAATCCTACGGAAGACAAAATTAACCTTCGATTCCCGCTGCTCAGCGCATGGTCGCATCGTCGATTGAACCCGGGGGTTGCACCCGTGCCGCAGCAGGACGCCAGAAAGAACTACATCGGCCTCGTCAACGACACGGCCGAGGACGAGCGCCTCACCGGCGGCGCCGCGCAGTTGCAGCCGCGCGTCATGAGCTATCTGGTCGGGCGCCTTGCAGCGGTGCTGAAACGCTCCGGCAAGGCCGCGCCAGGGCGGTCGATCGCGTCCTGAACGGAGACAGCGTCAAATCCAGCCAAAGCCGGTGAGGAAACCTTAAGTCAACGAATGGCACGTATATGGCCGCAGGCAGGAAGCATCCCGCCTGCCCTTTTGCGCGCGCACGCGCCCCGAAAGTTAGTGAATCAATTTACCATTCCGAAAACGGCGCCAGCCTACGTTGGACGGATGAACAGGAGTTGACGATGACTTTGCTCAGGTCATTTCTTGCCGATGAACATGGTGCCACCGCCATCGAGTATTGCCTGATCGCCGCCGGCATCGCGCTCGCGATCGTCACCATCGTCAACAACACCGGCAGCGCGCTCCTCAACAACAAGTTCAACTCGGTCAGCTCGGCGATAAAGTAACGGCCGCTGTGGCCTGACGCGACGCCCCCTGCACGCTCGTCGGAGCCCGCCGGGTAGAGCGAAGCAAACTCCCCATTTCCGTCACCTTTGGCAGCCATTTGGGTGCTGATATTCTTCAGCACGGCATGACGCGAGCCGTCATGCTCTCGATCATTGAACCAAGGTTGTTTGAGGATGCCGATGAGACGCACGATGGTTCTGGCTGTCAGCCTCGCGTTTGTCGGCCTCTGGCCGCAGGACGGCGCGAAAGCACAGACCGCACCGCCGGTTTCGCTTGCTCCGCCGCAAGCGTCGCCGCCCCAAGGGTCGCAGCAGCAGGCATCGCCACCGCCAGCAAGCGCCAGGAATTCCCGGCCCAAGCGCGATCCTGCCTTGGTGGCCGCGCCCGGCGGAGAGGCTTCGAAGCCCGTGATTGGCGGTTTTCCGGCATCGCCCAATCCCGCCGCCGACTACGATGGCTTCAGCGTCGGCACTGAGGACAACGACACCCACGGTCAGGTGTCGCCGCCGGCCCGGTCACGCGGGGCAAGGAGCGGCTCCACGGACCCGGACTCGTTCGATCCGGAGGATGAGGCGTTGAAGCGAAAGCTGACGATCTGCAAAAACTGCAAATAGGTTGCTGACGCCGTTCACCGGCCCCCAACCTCGACCGCTTCCAAGACCACCGCCGTCCGATCAGCCAGCTCGGGAATTTTGGCCAGGTAGGCCTGGTAATGCGGCGTGGTTCGGTGAGCTTCCACGGCCGCAACGTCCCGATACAGCTCGTCGAGAACGTAGCGATCTTCATTCGATATGTCGCGCCAGACATCCCAGTGCAAGTTGCCAGGTTCGGCCCTGGAGTGCGGTGCCATGCCGGCAAGCAGTGCCCTGAGTTCAGCGGACTTGCCCGGGCGAGCAACCAGGATAGCGGTGATCTTGGATGGCGATTGCGTCATTCGACAGCTCCTGATGCGAGGGCAGGCGCGGCTTGGGAGATGCCGAGCCCCCTCGCGAATTGCGTTCACTCCGAGATTTCAGATGTTCGCGTCACCGGTCCTGTCGCTTGAGGGCGGAGAGCAACTCTTTTCCCAGCAGTCCGGCCGAAGCGGGGTTCTGCCCCGTGATGAGCCGGCCGTCGACGACGACGTGAGGCTGCCAGTTGGCGACAGACGAGTACTCGGCGCCCTCTGCCCTTAACGCGTCCTCGAGCTCGTAAGGCACATCCTCGCGGGCGTAATCGTACTCTTCCTTCTTTGAGAAGGACGTGAGCTTCTTGCCGCGCACGAAAGGGCTGCCGTCACCAAGGTCAACGCCAAGCAGCGCGCACGGCCCGTGACAGACAGCGCTGACGAGCTTGCCAGTGCTCCAGGCGCGCACGATGGCATTCTGGACCGCTGCGTTGCGCTGGATGTCCACCATGGGCCCGAGACCGCCGGGCACCAGAATGGCGTCGTAATCGGCGGCATCCACCTCGGACAATTTGCGACTGTGATTTAGGCGACGAAAGGCTTTACTCGCGAGGAAATCCTTCTGAGCGGGATCTTTCTCGTCGTACGCATCGTAAGGCGTCCATCCCCCGGCCGGGGACGCGAACTCCACCGCGACCCCGGCCTTGTCGAGCACCTCGAAAGGATGGGCGACCTCGGCGAAAAAGAAGCCGACCTTGCGATTATGCGGACCGAGCACGGCTGCGTTGGTGACGATGAAGAGGACATGTTGGGTCATGGGTTTCTCCTTTGGATAAGGCCTTGCATTCAGGCGGCCAGAGCACCATTGCTGGCCGACCAACAACTTTGCTGTCGGGATGCTGTCCCAACCATTGGGATCACGTTGACGCGACGCGGAGACGCCTCACTCCGGACAGGGCTGCCCCGCGGCGCCCCACAGCGCCATGTCCTTGACGTGATCCTCGAAGGTGCCCGGTGGCGTGGAGCGGCCTGCGCCGGGCGACCAGCCGCGGGGAATGAAGCCGTTCAATGACGCATCGTGCCGCAGGTGATCGAGGAGACCTGCGGCATCGCGCCCGCCATTGCGCGTGGGATCCTTCAGCTGCGCGCAGATCTCGGCCCCGCTCTTGCCGAACCAGATGAAGGCGACCGGCGCGAGCTGCCAGTCGATGCCGGCGCGCGGCGGCGACGGTGCCGGCTCGTTCGCCTGGGTCGAGGTCATGTGGCAGGTCGAGCACGGGATCGCCTCCGCACCGATCCGGCTCTCGCCGCCATGGATGTTCATGCCATGGACGCGCGGTTTGGTTTCCCCTGCCGGCGTCCAGATCGGGATCGCCTTGGCATCGACATGGCAATTGGCGCAGCGCGGATGCGTCACCACCGCCTCGATGCGCTTCCAGGCCAAAAGCCCCTCGGCGCGGCTGACGCTGCCCGCCGGCAGCACATCCCTGGCACCTTCCTTGGCACCTTCGTCCTTGGCCGCGACAATTCCGGTGAGAGCCGCGATCGTGGACGCGGCGAGGACGAGCGCAATCAGAGACGTCTTCATTGCTGATCCTCACACGAAATCGATGAACTTGTTGAAGGGCATTTCGCGGATCCGCAGTCCGGTCGCAGCGAAGATCGCGTTGGCGAGCGCGGGCGCGGCGGGAGGAACCGGCGGCTCTCCGACGCCTCGCACTTTCGGATCGTTCTCGAGCCCGCGCACCTCGATGACCGGACATTGGTAGATCCGCATCGCTTCGTGGTGGTTGTAGTTGGTCTGCTGCACCGCGCCCTTGGCGTAGGTGAGCTCGCAATTGATGGCGTGGCCGAGCCCCCAGACGACGCCGCCCTGCACCTGGTTCTCGAAATTGACGGGATCGACGACCTTGCCGACGTCAACCGCGACCCAGACCTTGTCGATCCTGATGCCACGATCGGTCTTCGTCACTTCGACGACTTCGGCCACCGGCGTTCCGAAGGATTCAACGAACGCGACGCCCCGCCCTCTGCCGTTACCGAGCGGTCCCTTCCAGTCCGACATCTCCGCGACCGTCTCCAGCACCTTGCGATAGGTCGGCACAGTGCACATCGCGATGCGCGCCTTCATCGGATCGAGGCCGGCGGCATGGATCAGCTCGTCGATGAAGCTTTCGGTGAAGAAGCCCGATGTCGAGGCGCCGACCGACCGCCACGTCGTGCTCGGCGAAAGCCCCTGCGCCTCGTAGCTCGTGGCGCGGAAATTGGGGATGTCGTAATAGACGTTCCACAGGCCGGCGGCCAATTGCCCGTCGGGATCCTTCGACGGCGTGCCCGAACGCTCGAGCAGCCCTTTGAGCGGAGTGGTCGAGGCCAGTTGCAGGTCGGCCGCGACGATCTTGCCCTTGTCGACGGTCCCTGTGTGCCGGGCGATCGCAATCTGCCGCGGAATGTCCTGGAGGAAATCCTCCTCGCGCGAGAACACGAGCTTGATCGGCGTTCCCTTCATCTGATTGGCGATCTCGGCGAGAACGCGGACGTTCTCGTATTCGAGACGGTGGCCAAAGCTTCCGCCAGTCCACTGATTGTGGAAAGTGACCTGCTCCGGCTTGAGGCCGATCGCCGTCGCCGCGACATACTGCACGAAGCGAGGGCTCTGATGGCCGACCCAGATCTCCATGCCCTTATCGGTGACGAGACCGATCCCGTTGAGCGGCTCGAGCGGCTGATGCGCCACGTAAGGAGCGCGATACTCGGCCTCGACGCGCGTGCCCGTCTTCAGCCCGGTTTCAATATCGCCGATCTTCTTCCACTCCTTGCCAAGGAATTCCGGCTTGAACGAGGATTCCAGCACCTTCCAATGGTCGGCCTGCTCGGCGGGATAGGCCGAGGGTGCCCACTCGCAAGCGATGGCGTCGACCGCGTTCATGGCGTACCAGCTGTTCGTCGCGATCACCGCGACGCCATTCTTGATTTCGAGGATCTTCTTGACCCCCGGCATCGCGTGCGCCTTGCCGGCATCGTAGGATTTCAGCGGCTGCCCCTTGTTGGGGTTCAGCTTGACGGAGGCATAGAGCATGCCGTCCATTTTCATATCGATGCCGAACTTCAACTCGCCCATCACTTTCGAGCGGACGTCGAGCCGCATCATCGGCTTGCCGAGCATGCGCCATTTGGACGGGTCGCGCGGCTGTGCATCGAGCACCGGCGGAATTTTTGAAGCGTCCGCGGCGAGATCGACATAGGCGATCTTCTTGCCATCGGGCAGGATCACATGGCCGGACTGGGTGCGGAGGTCGGCCATGGCCACGCCCGCGCGCTTGGCCGCAGCGGCCTTCAGCGTCTCGCGTGCCACCGCGCCGGCAACACGCAGCTTTTGATAGGTGTCCGGAATCGAGCTCGATCCACCCGTCATTTGCAAGCCGGCTTGTCGCAACCATTCGAGCGTCTTGGCACGCGCTTCCTCGGCGGCCGGGCTCTGGTCCGCGGCCACGAACGGCGCGAACTCGTCGGCGAAGCCCGTGTTGAAATAGGCGGGACTGGGACCAGCGAAGCGGATCTCGAACTGGCCGGGATCGAGGTCCATCTCCTCGGCGATCATGATCGGCTGCACGGAGCCGACGCCCTGGCCGATGTCGGCGTGCTGTGCGATCAGCGTGATCTTATCCGGGCTGATCTCGACCCAGGGATTGAAGGTCACCGAGTTCGGGGCGAGGCCCGCGGCCAGCGGATTGCCATCGGCGCTCGGCGCGGCCGCTTCGGCAGGACTATAGGCACCAAAGGCAATGCCGCCGGCGACGGTAGCGGAGCCGAAAACGAAAGCCCGACGCGAAAGGGTCTGCATGTGGCCCATCTCACTTCTCCGCAATCTTCTTGGCCGCCGCCGCATGGATCGCCGCGCGGATGCGCGGATAGGTGCCGCAGCGGCAGAGATTACCGGACATCACCTGATTGATCTGCTCGTCGGTCGGCTTGGAGATCCGCGCAAGAAGCGAGATCGCCTGCATGATCTGTCCGGTCTGGCAGTAGCCGCATTGCGGCACCTGATGCTCGATCCAGGCCTGCAGGACCGGGTGCTGGTCCTTGTTGTCCAGGCCTTCCAGCGTGACGACCGATTTGCCCGCGACCTCGCCGATATGCGACTGACAGGACCGCACCGCCTTGCCGTCGATGTGAACGGTGCAGGCCCCGCATTGCGCGACCCCGCAGCCGTATTTGGCACTGGTGATGCCGAGCTCGTCGCGCAGCACCCAGAGCAGAGGCATCTCGGGAACGACGTCGACCTGGCGCTTGATCCCGTTCACCGTGAGTTCGATCATGTCGATATATCCCCTTGCGGATCTGGTCGGCACACCAGCACTGCCCGATGCAGGCTGGGCAGTATTTCCGAATCCTGCGGGATCATGCACAATCCCTGCGGAATGCCGTATTGGCACGATCGGCTTTCACGTCAGCCTGGCCGCAGCACAATTCGCGATATTGCCCCGGCGTGAGGCTTGCGGCCTTGCGGAACACGCGCGTGAAATTGGCCTGCGAGCCGAAGCCGAACGCCAGCGCGATTTCGACCAGCGACAAGCGGTCGCGTGCGAGTTCGTGCCGCGCAGCCTGGACGCGGCGATCGGTCACATAACGGTGCGGTGACAACCCGGTCGCTTCGCGAAACAGCCGGGAGAAATGATAGGGACTGAGGCAGGCCTGGGCCGCCAGATCTTCGAGCCTGATATCGCTGCCGAGAGAAGCCTCGATATAGTCCAGCACGCGCTGGAGGCGCCGCGAGTCGAGCGACGGCGACTTGTCGGGCGCGCGCCAGCGGTCGATCGTATAGTTCCCCAGAAGGTGCGCTGCGAGCGCAACCTGGATTCCCTCCACGAAAAACGCATCGGTCGGCTGGCGCGGGCGATGAAGCAGATCGCGAAGCGGCGAGCAGATGTGGAACAGCACCTGGTCCGTCAGACCGTGCGCGTAGGCGATCTCGACTTTCGCCGGATCGATATCGAAATCCGCGAGCGCACTCTGGTCCAGCAGCGCCGGCGGCAGATAGAGATGAAGGCATTCCATCCGATCCGACAGTTCGAGATGGCTCTCCTGCGTCCCCACAGGCACGAGGTAGCTCATGCCCGGCCGCGCGAGACTTTTCTGGACTTCACCATTGCCGATCCGGCACACCATGCCGCCACCTGACAGCACCATGACGATTTCGGTGCAGATGGGGACGGGCGTTGCCTGGCGTCCCGCCTCGAACCTGCGATGCTCGATGCTCAGTCCCGGCCAATCGCTCGCCGCCGCGAGCTTCTCGCTGTTCTTGTATTTATCATCTCCATGCGTCACGAGTGCCATCACGACCTCCGCAAGTTGCGGCGAATCCCGGCCCCATATCGCAAGCGAGCGATCATTCCATCCGGTGGTGAGTTGCAGCCCCGGCCGCTGCCACGCCGATCTGCGAATTTGTCACAAGCGGCGATGACGAAGTCCAGAGGCCGCGCGGTTAAAAGAGGTAAAAGGCAGGCAAAGCAAAGGCTTGGCGCGCGGCGCGCTTTCGCTTCGAAAGCGGATTTCTCCGCGAATGAGCAAGATGCGTCGGTCATCGCGCAGGAATCGGAAATATCGCAATGCTCGCCTGCGCTAGTGAAGGGGTGATCAACGGCAATGCCGCCGTATCAAGGATCGGAGCCTGGTATGAAGTCGCTTATCTTTACGCTTGCTGCAATGTCGATCGCAGCGGCCGCCCCCGCTGTCGCGGCCGAGAGGCCCGTCTCCATCGTCCTTGTCCACGGCGCCTTCGTCGATGGCTCGGGCTGGAAGGACACCTACGACATCCTCTCGAAGGCCGGCTATGAAGTGCTCGTCGTCCAGCAGCCGACGATCTCGCTTCGAGACGACGTCGCGGAAACCGAGCGCGTGATCGCTAAGGCGCGGCATCCGGTCATTCTCGTCGGGCATTCCTATGGTGGAATGGTCATCACGGAAGCCGGCGACAATCCGAAGGTTCGCAGCCTGGTCTATCTCGCGGCATATGCTCCCGATGTCGGGGAGTCGGTCAGCACGCTGTCGGAAGCACCCGTGCCGCCCGGCGAGCACAAGGGTCCGCTGGTCACTGAGGGCAATTATCTCTTCGTCGAGCGCGATAAATTCCCGAGCTCCTTCGCCGCCGGTGTCGACCCGGCCACGACCCGCTTCATGGCTGCGGCGCAATTGCCGTTTGGACTGCAGGCGGTGCAGACCAAGGTCGAGCGCGTGGCCTGGAAGACGAAGCCGACCTATTACATGGTGACGATGGAGGATCACATTATCCCTCCGAGCTTGCTGCGCACCATGGCCAAGCGCTCGGGCGCGAAGGTGACGGAGATCAAAAGCAGCCACGCGGTGATGCTGTCGCATCCGCGCGAGGTCGCGGCGTTCATCAGAAGCGCAGACACCTCCGCGGCCGACTGAGACCGGCCGCGCCGCGCAGGAATCGTTTCGGCTGTCATACAAGGACTCGCAACATGGCTCTCAAAAATATTCTGCCGGGGAAGCTGGGTTTCGGTGCGGCGCCGCTCGGCAACATGTTCCGCGACATCCCGGAGCAGGAAGCGCTCGCGACGGTGAATGCGGCCTGGGACGACGGCATCCGCTATTTCGACACCGCGCCCTTCTATGGCGCGGGTCTTGCCGAGATCCGCATGGGCACCGCGCTCGCCGGCCGGCCGCGAAGCGACTACGTCGTCAGCACCAAGGTCGGACGCCTGATCCTGGACGAGATCGAGGATGTTAGCGCCCGCGACCTCGGCGAAAAGGGTGGCGTGTTCAAATACGGGCGCCCGAACAGGATCGTGAACGACTATTCCGGGGACGCGACGCTGCGCTCGATCGAAGATAGTCTGAAGCGGCTCGCTACCTCCCACATCGACATCGCCTTCGTGCACGACGTCGCGCAGGACTTTTACGGCGACGAATGGCTTTCGGTCTTCGAAACCGCACGCAAGGGCGCGTTCAAGGCGCTCGACCGGCTGCGCGACGAGGGCGTGATCAAGGCGTGGGGCCTCGGCGTCAACCGGGTCGAGCCGATCGAGCTGCTGCTCGCGCTCGAAGAGCCGCGCCCCGACGGCTTCCTGCTCGCAGGCCGCTACACGCTGCTCGACCATGCAAGGGCGCTGCAACGGGTGATGCCGATGGTTGCGGAGCACGAGCTCGCGATCGTCGTCGGCGGCCCCTACAGTTCGGGCGCGCTCGTCGGCGGTCCGAACTTCGAATATGCCCCCGCACCTCCGGAGATCCTCGACAAGGTGGCGCGGATCAAGGCAATCGCCGATCGCTACGGCATCAGCATGAAGGCGGCCGGCTTGCAGTTCGCGCTCGCCAATCCGGTTGTGGCGGCCGTGATTCCCGGCGCGAGCCGCCCGAGCCGCATCGCCGAGGATCGCGCCGCGCTTGAAGAAGCCATCCCCGCCGACTTCTGGCGCGAGCTCCGTTCGGAAGGGCTCGTCAATCCCGCAGCTCCGCTTCCCGTCGCCGATTGAGGCTCCGGGAGCGCAGCGGACTCATCCCGGCCGAGCGCTGCTCCGGCCGGAAGGACAACACACGCCAATCCACCTGATGATGACGGAGAGCGACATGACGGATGAAGCAGACAACGCTACCAACATGGGTCGCCGCACCCTGCTCCAGACAGCCGGCGCAGCCGTCGTCACCGGCCTCGTCGCCGGCACGGCGACCGACGCGCGGGCCGCAGCGCAGGACGCCGGCGGCATGTCGTCAGCCGCGCGCGATGAGGCGCCGCTCGGCGCGCGGCTCCAGGGCGTCCAGCATTTCGGGTTGACGGTCCAGAACATGGAACGGGCCTATCAGTTCTATACGGAGGTGCTCGGCGGCACAGAGGTGTTCCGTCACGGCGACTTCCAGGGCGACGGCGTGCAGAACACGCTGCTGGCCGACCAGGAGATCGAGGCGAATGCGCGCGGGGGTCAATCCCAGGACCATCGGCGTTCCCGACCTCAGAAGCGGTGCGCAGAGGCTCGATGTCCGCTTCATCCAGTTCGACAACATGGTGCTCGAACTGCTGCAATATCGCGAAGCCGATCAGCCGATGGGCAGTGCGAAGAGCTTTGCCGAGCCGGTGGAGCACATGAGCCCGGCATTTCCGCGCATGATGCACATCTGCTTCTACGTTCGCGACGATGTCGACTTCAACAAGTTCATCGCCGACCTCGAAGCCGAATCCGCGCGCCGCGGCATGACGCAGGTGCGAGCGAACCGCACCATCCGCGTCATGACGGAAGCAGAGCGCAAGGCGACGCCCCGCAGCGCCAACACGAACCGGGTCACCGCGGAACCCTCGAACGGCTGGGAGCTGATCTATTGCAAGGGGCCCGAGGGCGAGCAGCTCGAATTCGTCAAAGCGCTCGGCCCGGTCAAGCAGCGTTTCAGCGAGGCCCTGGCAAAGCGGCAGCAGACGATCGTGCGCTGACCCGCCAAACCTCGGGCAACCGGCGTCCGCTGGTCGCCCGGCAAGACGCCCCGATCGCAATGTGAAGGACTTCATCATGCAAACCCTCATCCGCAATTCGCTTGGCGCCCTGCTCTTCGCTGCGTCGATGGCCATGACAGCGGCACCAATCGTCGCCCAGGAAGCTCCGCGCGTGCGCTACCAGGAAATTCCGGAAGGCGCCTATTCGGTGGTGGCCCAGATCCGCGCCAAGCCAGGGAAGGAAGAGGAACTGCGCACCGCCACACTGCCACTGATTGACCTCGTTCGCGGCGATCCCAAGAACCTGGTCTATTTTCTGCAGGAAGACCGCGCCAAACCCGGGCACTTCATCTTCTACGAGGTGTTCGCCAGCCAGGCCGATTTCGACGCGCATAACGCGATGCCTTATGTGCAGGCGTGGTTCGCCAGGCTTCCGGAACTTGCCGATGGCGGCGTCGAGGTCATGCGCATGGCAGTTCTTGGCAGGCCACCAAAATAGCCCAAACCCCGCGCGAGCGGTTTTGTCGCAGCCGTCCTGCGGGCAAGCGCCCGCAGGATTCGTGCGAATTCAGAACGGCTCACTTCAACAAGTTTGCAGCGCGTGATAATTGCAGGCGATCTGTTCGATCGATTGGCAATGATCAATGCGGGCTGCCACGGAGACACGGCAACGGGGCACACGCCGGCAGGAACTCACCTACTGCTTCGGTCCGTTTCGACTGGTTCCCAGCCGACAGCTCCTCCTGCTCGACGGGCGCCCCGTCAAACTGGGCGGACGCGCATTCGAGCTCTTGCAGCTGCTGGTGCAGCGCTGCGGCGAGCTGGTCAGCAAGAATGAGCTGATGGCGGCGGCCTGGCCGGGCACCTTCCTCCACGACAGCAATCTCAAGGTCAACATGTGGAGCTTGCGGCGTTCGCTGGGAGATACCCAGATCGAGCCCGCCTACATCGCGACCGTGGCGCGCCGCGGGTACAAGTTCATCGCCGACGTCCAAGCCAGCATCGGCGAGATCGAGGACGATCCGGGGCTGGCCGATCCCCTCCCCTTGCCCAATCCGCCATTGTTGCGCGACATCGTTGGCCGTGAAACGGAGATCGTCGAAATCGCCGACCTGTTGGCCGACAACAGGCACGTGACCCTTGCTGGCGCAGGCGGGATCGGCAAGACAACCGTGGCCGTCGCGGCCGCACGGACCTACGCGCCACACTGCCGGGACGGCATCTGCTTCGTCGACCTCGCGACAATTTCCGATCCGACGCTGTTCGGCGCGGCGCTGGTGACGGCACTGGGCATCAGAGGCAATACCGACAATGGCCTGGCGGCGGCCCTCGATTATCTGAGGCCGCGGCAGATGCTGCTCATCCTGGACAATTGCGAGCATGTGCTGCCCGCTGCCACGATCTTTGCCGCCAAGTTCCTGACGGACACCTCGCCGTCCAGGCTGCTCGCGACCAGCCGCGAGCCGCTCGGCACCGCCACCGAGCATGTCGTGCGGCTTGGTTCCCTGGCCTCACCGAAATCCGGCCTTGCCCTGACCGTCGATGAGGCCCTGAGATTCCCGGCGGTGCAGCTGTTCGTCCGCCGCGCCGCCGAATGGTCGGACTATCAGTTCGCTGATGACGATTGCGAGGACGTCGCCTCGATCTGCCAATCGCTCGACGGCCTTCCGCTGGCGATCGAACTGGCGGCGGCCCAGATCGGCAGGTTCAATCCTCGCGAATTGGTGGCGCTGCTCGATCAAAAGCTGGGTTTCCGCGCCCCCAGCGCCGACGGTACGCCGCCGCGTCATGAAACCCTGATGACGACGATTGACTGGAGCTTCCGTCTGCTGTCGCAGAAGGAAGCGAGACTGTTTTGCCTGCTGTCGGTGTTCAGTGACGCCTTTGACGCCGAGGACGCGGTTTTCGTCGCCGAGGCCGCGGGGCTCATCCCGATCGACGTCGTCACCGGCCTTGGCAGTCTCGTCGCCAAATCGCTGTTGAGCGCGCAGACGCGGGGCGCGAGCCTGCGCTATCGGCTGCTCGACAGCACACGGCGGTATGCCGCCGAGCGGCGCAAGGGCGATCCGGCCTGCGACCAGGCGCTGCGCCGCCATGCACAATGCGTCCTCGCGCTGTTCGAACGGTCCGAGGAGGAGTGGAACTGGCGCGAGCCGGCTGATTGGACCCAGCGCTATCTCGGCCGCATCGCCGACTTGCGAGCTGCGCTGTCATGGGCATTTGGCGAACAAGGCGATGCCGCCCTCGGAATCAGGCTCACGGTTGCGGCGATCACCTTGTGGTCGGAAACCTCCATCCTGTCGGAAGCGCAGGCACGGTTGGAGGACGCGCTCGCGTTGGCCAAGACGGTCGCGTGCGACGATCTGCCAAAGGCAAAGCTCGCCTGCGCCCTTGGATGGAGCCTGTTCTACGCGCGTAAAATGTCGAATGAGAACGAGGTTGCCTGGCTCGACGCCATCGCCTTTGCGCGGCGGGCCGGCAACATCGAATATCAGCAGCGCGCGCTGGTGGGTTTTTCCTTTTATCTGTTGCAGATCGGCCAGATCCCGCGCGCCATAACCCATCTCGAGGAGGCCACCGCGCTCGCCGACCGCGCCCGCGATTTGACGGCAACATCCGAAGCGGATCGGGCCTTGGCCTGGGCCCGCGCCTTTGCCGGCGAGTTGAGCAAGAGCCGCCCGGTTCTGGATCGTCTTGCGGCAACCTATTCGCTGGCCGAGGGCCGTTCGCGCAAGGATGCGAACGAGGTCTACCGGTTCATCACCGTCCGCTTCAACCTGCCCTTCGTGGCGTGGATGCAAGGGCAACCCGACTATGCGGCAAGGCTAGCCCGCGACGCGGTCGACGCCGCGGACCGCGGCGGCCATTGGGTGTCGCAGTCGAACGCGCTGGGGCTTGCCGCGCTGCCTGTCGCCCTCGAAACCGGCAATCTGGATGCGCTCGAGGGCTTCACGATGCGGCTGCGTCGCAACCTGGAACGTGAGCGCATCTCGCGCTGGGTCCCGGTCGAGCGCTATTTCTCCGCCTGCCTTCGCGACTTGCGTGGCGATCCGCGCGCGGTGGAGGACATTCGCGCCGCAATCGACGAACTGATCGAATCTCGCTTCCTGATGCGGATCGGCAGCTATCTCGCGGTTCTCGCCCGCGCCTATCTGCGGCAGGGGCGGATCGCGGAGGCGTGCAAGGTCATCACGCGGGCGATCGACCATCAGGAACGTCAGGGCGAGCGCTGGTGCCGGTCGGAACTTCAACGAGTCGAAGCAGCGGTCCTTCTCCACGCCGGCGAGCCGCTGCGCGCCGAGCAGCGGCTACAGCAGGCACTCGCCGAAGCGCGCGCCATCGGCGCGATGACCTTCGCGTTGCGCATCTCCACAGACCTGGCCGCGCACTGGATTGCGACCGGCCGCAGGCCCAAGGCTGTTCGCCTGCTCGCCCCGATTTATGATGAGTTCACCGAGGGCTTCGAGACGCCGGATCTAGTGGCTGCTTCGCGCCTGCTGCAGCGCATGCGGTCGACGCCGGGCGGCTGCGGCCATTATCGCCAGCCGGGGCCGATGCACGCTCGCGGTGCATAGCTGGCCTACCGCCGCGTTCACCGCGCGCGCTTTACCCTTCCCGCATTTCCTGATCCTCTCTCTTCAACTAGCCGGGACCAACCGGCCTCGCCAGGGAGAGAGAGACGCCATGAAGCTCGGCACCGCCATTGCGGAAATCATGAGGCGCGAGGGGATCGAGATCCTCTGCGGCTATCCCGTCAATCATCTGATCGAGCACGCGGCCAAGGCCGAGATCCGCCCGGTGATGGTGCGGCAGGAGCGCGTCGGCATCCACATGGCGGATGCGATCTCGCGCCTGACGTCGGGACGCACGATCGGCGCGTTCTGCATGCAGCATGGACCAGGCGCGGAGAATGCGATGGGCGGCGTCGCGCAGTGCTTCGGCGAGTCCGTGCCCGTGCTGGTGTTGCCGATGGGCTATCAGCGCCGGCTCTCGCATATCGAGCCGAACTTCAATTCCAGCGAGGCGATGAAGCCGTTCGCAAAATCCTCGGAGCCGATCATCCTGGCCACGGAGGTAGGCAACATCTTTCGCCGCGCCTTCACGAAACTGAAGAACGGCCGCGGCGGCCCTGTGATCGTCGAGATTCCCTCCGACATGTGGAACGAGGAGGTGCCGGAGCCGCTGAACTACACGCCGGTACTGCGCACCCGCTACGGCGCCGATCCTGTGCATGTGAAGGAGGCAGCAAGCCTGCTCGTGAATGCAAGACGGCCGGTGATCTATGCCGGCCAGGGCGTGCATTACGCGCAGGCCTGGCCGCAGCTGAAACGACTCGCCGAGCGGCTCGCCATTCCCGTCACCACCAGCTTGGGTGGCAAATCGGCGTTCCCGGAGACCCATCCGCTCTCGCTCGGCTCCGGCGGCCTCGCCGTGCCGCGCGCGGTCCCGAAATTCCTCGCCGAGGCCGACGTCATCTTCGGCATCGGCTGCTCCTTCACCGAGACCAATTTCGGCATCGCGATGCCGAAGGGCAAGACCATCATCCATTCGACGCTCGATCCGAACCATCTCAACAAGGATGTCGAGGCTCAAATCGGCCTCGTCGGCGATGCCGGGCTCGTGCTCGATGCGCTGCTGGAGGAGATCGGCATGACCGTCACCGCTGATCGCGATGCCTCAACCGTCGCGACCGAGATCGCCGCCTCGCACAAGGAATGGCTGGCGAAATGGATGCCGAAACTGACCAGCAATGACGCGCCGCTCAGCCCCTATCGCGTGCTGTGGGACCTGCAACACACCGTCGACGTCAACAACACCATCATCACCCATGATGCCGGCAGCCCGCGCGACCAGCTCTCGCCGTTCTGGAGATCGGTCGAGCCCCTCACCTATCTCGGCTGGGGCAAGACGACCCAGCTCGGTTATGGCCTGGGTCTCGCGATGGGCGCCAAACTGGCAAAGCCCGACAAGCTCTGCATCAATGTCTGGGGTGACGCGGCCATCGGCTTCACCGGCATGGATTTCGAGACCGCGGTGCGCGAGCGCATCCCGATCATGTCGATCCTGCTGAATAATTTCTCGATGGCGATCGAACTGAAGGTGATGCCGGTCTCGACCGAGAAATATCGCTCGACCGACATCTCCGGCGACTACGCCGCGATGGCGCGCGCCTTCGGCGGCTATGGCGAGCGGGTAACGAAGCCCGAGGACATCATCCCCGCGATCAAGCGCGGCATCCAGAAGACGCAGGAGGGCATCCCCGTGCTGCTGGAGTTCATCACCAGCAAGGAGACCGAGGTGTCGCGGCCGGGTACGTGAGGCCGGGTCTCACTGCGGGCGCTGGCTCCGGCCGCAGAAGATGTGATAATCCGCCTTGGTGCCGCGCGGGCCGCGGCATCAGGCCGGATTGCGAATGACCAACCCTTCCAACGATGTCGCCGATGCGCTCGCTGCCGAGAACGCCCGGCTGCGCAGCGAGCTTGCGAGCGCGCGCGACCGCCAGAGCGCCAGCGCCGAGATACTGCGCACCATCGCGGCCTCGCCTTCCGACGCCCGGCCGGTGTTCGAGGCGATCGCATCCAGCTCGAAACGCCTGCTCGGCGGCTTCTCCGCCACCGTGCTCCAATTCATCGGCGATGAGCTGCATCTCGTCGCCTATACGCCGACGAGCCCGGAGGCAGACGCGGGGCTGAAGGCCTCCTTCCCGCGGAAGATCACCGAGTTTCCGACCTTCGAGCTGGTGCGCGACGGCGAGACGATCCAGTTTCCCGACAGCGAAGCCGATGACGTCCCGCAGCTCAACCGCGATCTCGCGCGGCTGCGTGGCTTCCGCAGCGTGCTTTTCATGCCGCTGATGAACCGCGGCGCACCGGTCGGCATGATCAGCGTCACCCGCGCCGAGGTCGGCGCGTTCGCGCCCGACCTCGTGCAACTGCTCCAGACCTTCGCCGACCAGGCCGTGATCGCGATCGAGAATGCGCGGCTGTTCAACGAGACGCAGCAGACGCTGGAGCGGCAGACCGCCACGGCGGACATCTTGAAGGTGATGGCCGCCTCGCCCTCCGACGTGCAGCCGATATTCGACGCCATCGCCGCCAATGCCAACCGCCTGATCGGCGGCTTCTCCACCGCGGTGCTGCGCTATATCGACGGCGCCGCGCATCTTGCCGCCTTCACGCCGACCGATCCGGCCGGCGACCGCGTGCTCCAGGCGTCCTTTCCGGTGGCGTTCGCGCAGTTTCCGCCCTACCCGCTCGTGGCGGGCGGCAGCGCGGCGCAGCTACCCGACACCGAGCTCGAGCCGGCCGCACGCGACATCGCGCGGGCGCGCGGCTATCGCAGCATGCTGTTCACGCCACTGATGAGCGAGGGCGAGGCGATCGGCGTCATCATCGCCACGCGCCGCGCGACCGGGACGTTCGATGATCATCATGTCAGGTTGCTCCAGACCTTCGCAGACCAGGCTGTGATCGCGATCAAGAATGTCAGCCTCTTCAATGCCACCAGGGAAGCGCTGGAACGGCAGACCGCGACCGCCGACATCCTCAAGGTGATCGCGGCCTCGCCGGCCGACGTCACGCCGGTGTTCCAGGCCATCTCCGACAGCGCCAAGGCGCTGGTCGGCGGGCATTCCACCGCCGTCACGCGCGTCATCGGCGGCATGCTGCATCTGGCCGCCTTCAGCACCGACAACGAGGCCGGCAACCAGGAATTGCTCAGCTCGTTTCCGGCGCCGCTGACCGCGTCGGGCATTCACAGCCGGGTGGCAGCGCGCGGCGAATACGCGTTCCGCAGCGACATGCAGAACGAGCCCGATCTCACGGAGGCCATGAAGGAACTGGCGCGGACGCGAGGCTATCGCAGCATTCTCGTGGTGCCGATGCTGCGCGACGGCGTTGCGATCGGAACCATCGGCGTGACGCGGCCTGAGGCCGGCCATTTTCCGGAGAAGGCGATCAACCTGCTCAAGACTTTCGCCGACCAGGCCGTGATCGCGATCGAGAACACCCGCCTGTTCAACGAGGTGCAGGACCGCACACAGGAGCTCGGCAAATCGCTTAACGATCTGCGCGCCGCGCAGGACCGGCTGATCCAGACCGAGAAGCTCGCCTCGCTCGGCCAGCTCACCGCCGGCATCGCGCACGAGATCAAGAACCCGCTCAACTTCGTCAACAATTTTGCATCGCTCTCGTCCGAGTTGACCGACGAGCTCAACGAGGTGCTGGCACCGGTCCCGCTCGCCGACGATGTCCGCAACGAGATTGACGAGCTGACCGGGCTCTTGAAGGACAACCTGCAAAAGGTCGTGCAGCACGGACGGCGCGCCGATTCCATCGTCAAGAACATGCTGCTGCATTCGCGCGAGGGCGGCGGCGAGCACCGCTTGAGCGACATCAACGCGCTGGTCGAGGAGAGCCTCGATCTCGCCTATCACGGCGCGCGCGCCGAGAAGCCGCAGTTCGACGTGACGGTGAAACGCGAGCTCGATCCGGCGGCCGGCTCCGCCGACGTCTTCCCGCAGGAGATCACGCGGGTGCTTTTGAACCTGGTCTCGAACGGATTTTACGCGGTGACGAGGCGCAAGGCGGACAACCGCGCCGCCGGTTACGAGCCGGTGGTGACTGCGAGCACCCGCGACCGCGGCGACCGCATCGAGATCCGCATCCGCGACAACGGCATCGGCATCCCCGACGAGGTGAAGGCGAAGATGTTCAATCCGTTCTTCACCACCAAGCCGGCCGGCGAAGGCACCGGCCTCGGGCTGTCGATGAGCCACGACATCGTGGTGAAGCAGCATGGCGGCACGATCGACGTCGCCACCGAGCCGGGCCATTTCACGGAATTCACGATCCTGCTGCCGCGCAAGAGCAGCTTCCCGGACACGAACAGAGGTTAGCGGCGATCGGAAGGGGCCTTCATGACTCTGGCGCGGCTCATTCGGCGACAATTGCTCTCGCTATCCGGCGTCGGGCTCATGCTGGGTGCGTTGTTCTTCGCGGCCGCGCTGACGCCGACGCTGGTGCCGCGCAGCTATCTCACGCAAGGCGCCCTTGCCGGCGGCTGCTTTGCGATCGGCTACCTCGCCGGCAACCTCTGGCGCTGGCTGTGGCACTATCTCGAGCTGCCCGAACCTTCGCCGCACCTGAGGTCAGGCGCCAATGCGCTGGTAGCGACCGGCTGCCTGATCGTCGTCGTCATCTATCTGTGGCGTGCCGCCGAATGGCAGAACTCGATCCGCACCGTGATGAAGATGCCGCCGGTCGAGACCGCGCATCCGCTCAAGGTCTGCGCCGTGGCGCTGATCACGTTCGTGGTGCTGCTGGTGCTGGGGCGGCTGTTCGCGCTTGTCGCTCGCGTCCTCGCCGCGCGCACGGAGCGCGTCATCCCCCGGAAGGTCGCCAACGTCATCGGCGTGCTCGTCGCAGGCCTGCTGTTCTGGTTGATCGCCAACAATGTCCTGATCCGAACGGCGTTCAACGCGCTCGATTCATCCTTCCGCGAGTTCGACGCCTTGTTCGAGCCCGAGCGGCCACAGCCGACCGATCCTGATCGAACGGGAGGTGCGGCATCGCTGGTGAAATGGAAAGAGCTCGGACGCACGGGGCGACGCTTCATCGCTTCGGGCCCGCGCGCGGCCGACATCAGCGCCGCCACGGGACAGGCCGCGCAGGAGCCCGTGCGGGTTTATGTCGGTCTCGGCGGCGCCGGCACGGCGCAAGCACGCGCCCGGCTTGCGCTCGACGAGCTCAAGCGGCAGCACGGTTTTGACCGCGCCGTTCTCGTCGTCATCACGCCGACCGGCACCGGCTGGATCGATCCGTCGGCGATGGACACGGTCGAATATCTCCACCATGGCAATGTCGCCAGCGTCGCCATGCAGTATTCCTATCTCAATAGCCCGCTGTCGCTGCTGTTTCAGCCCGAATACGGCGCGGAGGCCGCGCGCGCTCTGTTTGCGGAAATCTACGGCTACTGGACGACACTGCCGAAAGACAAGCGGCCGAAGCTGTATCTGCACGGGCTCAGCCTCGGCGCCCTCAACTCGGAGAGATCCGCCGAGCTGTTCGAGACGATCGGTGATCCCATCGCCGGCGCGCTGTGGAGCGGTCCACCGTTCGAGAGCCGCATCTGGCGCTCGGTCACCGCAAACCGCAACCCTGGCTCGCCGGCGTGGCTCCCGGAATTCCGCGACAGCCGCATCGTGCGCTTCATGAACCAGAACGGGCCCACGGTGCCGCCGGATACGCCCTGGGGAGCGATGCGCATCGTCTACCTGCAATATGCCAGCGACGCGATCACGTTCTTCGCCTACCGCGATGCCTTTCGGGCCCCGGCCTGGATGAGCGCGCCGCGCGGGCCGGACGTCTCACCGGAGCTGCGATGGTATCCGATCGTGACGATGCTGCAGCTTGCCCTCGACATGGCGGTCGCAACCAATACGCCGATGGGATTTGGCCATGTCTATGCGCCCGAGCATTACGTCGATGCCTGGGTCGCGGTCACGGATGTCCATGATTGGTCCGCCGATGCGCTGGCACGGCTCAAGAGCCATCTTGCGGCAAGAGCACGGCAGGCCGCCGCGGGCAGTTCGGACGAAGACCCCTATGCCGATCGCGGCGGCTAAAGCATGATCCGGAAAAGTGCGAAGCGGTTTTCCGGAAAGATCATGCGCAAACAACAGCCTAAAGCGCGATGACGATTCATCCAAATCTCATCGCGCTTTAGGTCCCTACTCCGCCATCTCCACATGCTTGGCGACGGAGGGACCGGCAAGCGGCCGCTCCTCCATCATGATCAGGCAGAACGCGGCGCCGGCCATCAGCGCTGTAGCGGCGCCGAACACGTAGCGGAACGCGTGCCGCATGTCCTCGGTGGGAATCACCACGCCGCCGGCGGCGTGGTGCTCTCCCGCGAGCGGGATGTCGGCGCCGAGCGCGATCAGCAGGATCGCGGCGAAGGCTGCAACCGTGAATGATGACATCAGCGAGCGGAAAAAGTTCAGCGCGCCGGTGATGGTGCCGACTTGCGGACGGGCGACCGAATTCTGCAGCGAGACCACGCAGACCGGGAAGGTCGTGCCGAGGCCGAGCGCGAACGCGGCCATCAGCGTCAGCAGAGCCCAGAGCGGCAAGGTCGTGAATGTGAGGCCGAGGCCGCACAGCGCAGCCCAGGACGTGCCGATGATGGCGACGCGCTTGTAGTGCTTGGCGCGCGCCATGGTGCGGCCGGCGATCGCCGCGCCGCAGGTCGAGACCGCCGCGAGCGGAATCAGCGCGAGGCCCGCCTCGCTGGCGCTGAGGTGATAGACGGACTCGTAATAGAGCGGCAGCTGAACCGTGAGCCCAGTGATCGCACCGAGCGCACAGCCGCCGGCCGCCAACGCGTAAGGCGCGACCGATCCGCCGAGCAGCGGCAGCGGCAGGAACGGCTCGTCGGCGCGACGCGCGTGCCAGACGAAGGCGACGGCGAGCGCGACCGCACCGCCGACCATCGCGAGCACGGTCGGCGACAGCCATGGGTAGCGCGTGCCGCCCCAGGTCAGCACCAGCATGAAGACGACGGCGGAGGCCATCAGCAGCACGCCGCCGAGCCAGTCGACCTCGCGCTTGCGGTGGAAGACCGGGATCTTCTTCATCTTCGGCAGCAGCAGCGCGAGGGCGGCGGCTGTGAGCGGCAGATTGATCCAGAAGATCATCGACCAGTGCAGATGCTCGGCGAACACGCCGCCGATCACCGGGCCCAAAATGCCGCCGACCATCCAGACGCTGGAGAAATAGGCCTGGTATTGCCCGCGCTCGCGCGGGCTCACGACGTCGGAGATCACGGTCTGCACGACCGGCATGATGCCGCCGCCGCCGAGGCCCTGCAGGCCGCGCGCGAGGATCAGCATCGGCATGTTCGGCGCGATCGCGCACAGGATCGAGCCTGCGACGAACAGGCTGAGCGAGGTGATGATCATGGCCTTGCGGCCGTAGATGTCGCTCAGCGTCCCGAACACCGGTGCAACCGCGGTCGAGGCGAGCAGATAGGCGGTGATGACCCAGGACAGGTTCGAGACGTCCTGGAACTGACGCCCGATCGTCGGCAGCGCGGTCGCGACGATGGTCTGGTCGAGCGCGGCCAGGAACATCGTCAGCATCAGGCTGATGACGATGGTGCGAACCTCGTCCGAGGTCAGCGCCGCGGGCGGCGAGATGGACGGCGCATCATCGACGCTGATGACCTCGCTCGGAAGGCGGGACAGCTCTTCGGCGATATCGTCGGGCAACGCCTGGATGTCGGCAGAACTGCTCTGCCGGTCGAACTTGTTCATCTCGATCGGACGTGATGGGGCGGCGCAACGCCGCGAAGGATTCGTTCTATGCAGGCAATGTAGAGAGCAAAATCCTTCCCAGGCAGGCACCGCTGTGCATGGGTGCATCCCGCACGGGGGCCATCCCGAACATGTGATCCCGCCTGCGGCGGATCAGTCCTTCGGCCGTCGCTTCAAGCGTGCCCGTTTCGGCAGCATAGCCGGCCATTGCACGATGTGGTCCTCGAGCTCCTCGTCCGGGATGTCCTCCTCGCTGCCCTCGACCCGGCCGCGCACGGAGACGCCGGCCTCATGCACGCTGTTGGGATCGCCGGAGACCAGCGGGTGCCACCAATAGAGGTCGCGCCCTTCGGCGACGAGCTTGTAGCCGCAGCTCGGCGGCAGCCAGTTCAGGGTGCGGACATTGGCCGGGGTCAGGCGGACGCAGTCGGGAACCTTGTCGGAACGATTCGGGTAGTCCTTGCAGGCGCAGGTGCCGGCATCGAGCAGCTTGCAGCCGACATGGGTGAAATAGATCTGGCCGGTATCCTCGTCCTCGAGCTTGTTCAGGCAGCAGCGGCCGCAGCCGTCGCACAGGCTTTCCCATTCCTCCCCAGACATCTCTTCCAACGTCTTGGTTTTCCAGAAGAATCCTTCCTGGTCGGAAGGTCGTTTGGGAGCTGCGGTCATGCGCCTCAACAAGGTTCGAAAAAGCTACGGCTAACGCCATCTAGGGCGTGCGGCCGGTATGCTGCAAGCAAGCCCCTCTCAAGGCCCGTAATGACCCGGGGTCAATTAGGCCTGTTGTTCAAAATAGCGAGCCTGACCATTGGTTTATAGGCCCCGCTCGGCTAGAAGGAACAACAAGTCCCTCGGACGCTTGCCGGGCGCCTTGGGTTTGCCGCAACATTCCCTCAAGACGTCCCGGCGCCGCCCCGGCCGGGTGCTTGAACGCTATCGTACCGAGCCTCAAGGGTTCTAGGTGGTCCAGAACACACCATCCAACTGGAAGAGCAAGGTCCGGAATTTCTTCCTGGACCTCGATGCGCGCATCGACTCTTCGCTGTTCTCCTCGGCCAAGGGCATCCGCGAGCTCTATGAGCGTTACTCGACCTTCATGGACCGCTTCTATGTCGGGCGGTGGAAGCGCTGGGTGTTCATCGAGCCACTGTCGGAGGCCGCGACCCTCGGCCTCGGCGGGCTCGTGCTGCTGCTCACGCTCGCCATCCCCGCCTTCCGCGAGACCGCCGACGAGGACTGGCTGAAGAAGTCCGACCTCGCGGTGTCGTTCCTCGACCGCTACGGCAACCCGATCGGCAGCCGCGGCATCAAGCACAACGATTCGATCCCGCTGGAAGATTTCCCCGACGTGCTGATCAAGGCGACGCTCGCAACCGAGGACCGCCGCTTCTACGACCATTTCGGCATCGACATCGCCGGCACCGCCCGCGCGCTCGTCACCAACGCGCAGGCCGGCGGCGTCCGCCAGGGCGGCTCCTCGATCACGCAGCAGCTCGCCAAGAACCTGTTCCTGAGCAACGAGCGAACCATCGAGCGCAAGATCAACGAAGCGTTCCTCGCGGTCTGGCTGGAATGGCGGCTGACCAAGAACGAGATCCTCAAGCTGTATCTGGACCGCGCCTATATGGGCGGCGGCACGTTCGGCGTCGACGGCGCAGCGCATTTCTATTTCAACAAGTCCGCGCGCGACGTGACGCTGGCGGAAGCCGCGATGCTCGCCGGCCTGTTCAAGGCGCCGACGAAATACGCCCCGCACATCAACCTGCCCGCCGCCCGCGCCCGCGCCAACGTCGTGCTCGACAACCTCGTCGATGCCGGCTTCATGACCGAGGGCCAGGTGTTCGGCGCCCGCCGCAACCCCGCCTTCGCCGTCGACCGCCGCGACGAGGCTTCGCCGAACTACTATCTCGACTACGCCTTCGACGAGATGCGCAAGTTGGTCGACACTTTCCCGAAATCCTACACCGAGCGCGTCTTCGTCGTTCGCCTCGCGATCGACGCCAACGTGCAAAAGGCCGCCGAAGACGCGATCGAGAACCAGTTGCGCCAGTTCGGCCGCGACTATCACGCGACGCAAGCCGCAACCGTCGTCGCCGATCTCGACGGCGGCATCCGCGCCATGGTCGGCGGCCGCGACTATGGCGCGAGCCAGTTCAACCGCGCCACCGACGCCTATCGCCAGCCCGGTTCGTCGTTCAAGCCCTACGTCTACACCACCGCCCTCCTGAACGGTTTCACGCCGAACTCGGTCGTGGTCGACGGCCCGGTCTGCATCGGCAATTGGTGCCCGCAGAACTATGGCCATTCCTATTCAGGCTCGGTCACGCTGACACAGGCGATCACGCGCTCGATCAACGTCGTGCCGGTGAAACTGTCGATCGCGATCGGCCAGAAGGAACACCCGAAGGCGCCGAACCCGGCCAAGATCGGCCGCGCCAAGATCGTCGAGGTCGCGCGCCGCTTCGGCCTCAAGGCTCCCCTGCCCGACACGCCGTCGCTGCCGATCGGCTCGGACGAGGTCACCGTGATCGAGCACGCCGTCGCCTACGCGACCTTCCCCAACCGCGGCAAGTCGGTGACGCCGCATTCGGTGCTGGAGGTGCGCACCGGCGCCGGCGACCTCGTCTGGCGCTGGGACCGCGACGGGCCGAAGCCGAAGCAGGCCATTCCGCCGAACATCGCCGCCGACATGGCGGGCATGATGAGCCACGTCGTCAGCGAAGGCACCGCGCGCCGCGCGGCGCTCGACGGCATTCCGACCGCGGGCAAGACCGGCACGACCAATGCGTATCGCGACGCCTGGTTCGTCGGCTACACCGGCAATTTCACCTGCGCGGTCTGGTACGGCAATGACGACTACTCGCCGACCAACCGCATGACCGGCGGCTCGCTGCCGGCGCAGACCTGGCATGACATCATGGTCGCCGCGCATCAGGGCGTCGAGGTCCGGGAGATCCCCGGCATCGGCATGGGCCAGAAGCTGCCGCCGCAGCCGAAGGATGCGAACGCGCAGGCCAGCGCGGCGCCGAAAGTGCTGGAGACCAAGCCCGGTCCGCCGCCGGTGCTGACCAAGCGCGGCGCCGACATCCTGGTGCGCGTCGAGAAGCTGCTCGACGACGCCGCCAAGACCGCGAACAAATCGGCGGCCGACGACAGCAAGCAGGCCAGGCCGTCGCCGTCGACGAGCGCGCTCGCCTTCCCGCAGAACTATGCGGAAGAGAATGCGAACGCATCCGGCCCGCGCAAGAACTGATCGACGTCCGTGCGGCTGATCCTGATCACATTGACGGCGCTTCTGCTCGCAACCGTAGTTGGCCTGGGCGCGACCTGGATGACGACGACGCGCGGCACCGAGATTGGCGCGCTGACGATCGGCCCCTGGACCGCGCGCCCGCGCACCGGCACCGCCGACGTCGATCCCTATTCGCGCGCCACCATCGTGCGCAACGGCGAGCTGCCGATCGGCACCGGTGACGGCGTCGCCTTCACCGCGACCGCGGACGACAAGAAGAAGGCGCTCGACGGCCGCTGCGACGTCGTCGTCTCCGGCGTGACGCCGCCGGCTCGGTTCTGGACGCTGACGCTCTATGACCGCAAGGGCCATCTCGTCGCCAACTCGCTCCAGCGCTACGGCTTCACCAGCCAGGAGATCGTGCGGTCGTCCGACGGCTCGTTCGAGATCCGTATCGCCTCGCGCTCGCGCGCCGGCAACTGGCTGCCGACCGGCGGCATCGAGCGCTACGCATTGATGCTGCGCCTCTACGACACCCCGGTCGGCGTTGCCACGCGCACCCAGCGCGACGCGCCGATGCCCACCATCAAGACGGTGGGCTGCTCATGATCCGCCTCTTGTTCACGATCGTCGCGGGCGTGGTGCTGGGCCTCGTGGTCCATCTCGTCAGCGTTCTGGCGCTGCCGCGGATCGCGACGCAGGACGCCTATTCGCGGCTGACGCCGATGACCAAGCTCAACGGCGTGACGCAGCTTCCCATCGCCGATCCGCAGACCTCGCCGATGCCGTTCATGGACCCGGCGTTCGCGATCGCGATCTGCCGCTATGACCTCGCGGGCGGCCCGCTCAAGCTGACGGTGCCGGTGAGCCAGGCCTATACGTCGGTGTCGTTCTACACCCGCAACGAGATCGCCTATTACGCCATCAACGACCGCTCGGCCGGCAAGAAGGTGATCGAGCTCGACCTGATGACGGAGGCGCAGCACAACGAGCTGCCCGAGGACGAGGAGATCACCGCGGCCGACCGCCTGATCATCGACTCTCCCAGCACCACCGGCCTGATCGTGATGAAGGCGCTCGCCGCCGAGCCCGGCCTGATGCCGCAGGCGCAGGCCTCGCTCCAGACTGCGACCTGCGCGCCGCAGACCGAGCCGCCGGCCAAGGCCGAGGCCCCGCGCGGACGGCGCTGAGCAGGCCGTTTCGGCCAGCTCAAAACAAAAGTGCGAAAACAACCCCATGCACAGTAGAAGGCCGCTTTCCGGCCCATGCCCTGTGCTTGCGGCGAAGCCGTTGACGTTTCGGTGCAAAACATCAGTTCGGCGCAACAGCTGAGGAACAGTCGCCTGGCTCCGCAGTTTCCTCAACTGGAGGAAACACCGATGAAAACCGCAACCCTTACTTTAGCGATCGTCCTGGCCTGCTCGACCGGCTATGCCTCGGCCCACAGCGCCAAACGCCATCATCATCACGGCTGGTTCAACTCAATGAACATGATGCACGGCCCCGGCCGGACTGCGGCCAGGACCGACCCGAACGGGACCGCAGGCGGGCCGACCAGCGTCAGCGGCACCGGCTCGTCGAAGTTCGGAGGACAGATCCCGGGAGCCAGCGGCGCGGCCCGACAGTAAGTCCGCACAGCTGCCCCCTCTAAGACTGAAAAGGCAGCGCCTTCCGGTCAGTTTGACACGTCGGGCAAAACACCGGCATGATGGCGTCGTCGAGAGTTCGTCACACCCGCGCGGAGCAATCCGCCGCGGGTGTTTTCATGTCGGGGGCAAGTGCTCTTGCGATCAGGGCTGCTTCGCGTGTGCCATCCGCGCCCACAGCAGCGCGAACGGACCTAGCGCGACGCCGACTGCAAGAACGATGAACGCCAGCAACCAACCGGTCGCGCTCTGTGGACCGCCGGCGATGTCGAGCGCTGCGCCGGTGCTCCATGCTCCAAGTGCAGACAGGCCGAAGCCGACTGTCGAGTGCAAAGCCAGGGTTGCACCGCGATGTTCGGACACAGCAGCCGCTGACATGCCCGCCGTCAGCGCGCCGGAATCCGCCGGCACCGTCAGGCCGTAGACGAGCAGCAGCAGCGCAAGCGTCCACGCCGGAGCCGTAGAACTAAGTCCGATGACCAACGCGACACAGGCAGATGCGATCATCACAATGGTGATCGCGCGGTGGCGGCCGAACTTCAGTGCGGCTTCGTTGCCGAGGATGCTGGCGGGCATCGAAATCACCGCAAAGCAAAAGCTCACCACGACGGGACTGAGCCACGAAGGCGCACCTTGATGAGCGACGACGAAGGTCCAGAACCCGACCAGCCAGGTGCGGATGCCGTACAGCTCGAAACAGTGCGCGCCATAGCCGAGGATATAGCCGAGCGCCTCGCGATTGGCGAAGACCGGCGCGAAGTTGAGCAAACGCCCCGCTTTCGGCGCGGGCTGCCGCGCGTCGATCAGCAGGCAGGCGAGGACCATTGCGAGAGGTCCGAACCCCGTCGCAAGGAAAGCAGCCCGCCATCCCCAGCTATCGGCGATCAGTTGCGCCACCAGGAACGAGACGCCGACACCGACCGAGAAGCTCGACGTGTACAGCGTGACGGCCCGCGAGGTGTCGCCGGCGGGAAGCCGGTCGGTCAGCGCCTTCAGGCCCGGCATGTAGGCGCCGGCAAATCCGAGGCCTGCAAGGGACCAGATCGCCGTGCCCGACCAAAATCCTTGCGCGAAGATGCCGAAAGCTGCCGTGGCGAGCCCGCTCACGATCGAGCCCCAGAGCAGGACGAGCCGCGCATCGATGCGGTCGGTCAACGTGGTCAGCACCGGCACCGCGAGCATGTAGCCGAAGGCATAGCCGCTCGCCATCAAACCGCCTTCGGCTGCCGAAAGACCCCACGTCGGCATCAGATGCTGGGCCAGGTTTGCGGACAAAGTCACATGCGGCAGCAGATTGCCGACCTGGCCGATGCACATCACCGCAATCAGGGACCTGCCGCTCAGCTTAGGAATTTTGCTCTCCCACCTGGAGGGGCGCTGTTGCCTGCTCCGTACGAAGCAGCAAGAGCGCAAAGAAGGCCGAGAGCGAAACGAGCGCGCTGATCCACAGCGCACTGCTGCCGATGTGCTCGACCATCAGCCCCAGCGCGAGCGGCGCGGCGGCACCCGTTACTCTGGAAGGCAGCGAGATCATGCCGACGCGCTTGCCGAAACCCGCCGGCCCAAACAGCGCCAACGGCAGCGTACCACGGGCAATGGTGATGATGCCATTGCCCGCTCCGTACAGCACCGTGAACGTCGTCGCGAGCAACGGGCCGCCCGCGACCAGTGCAACGACACCGATCGGATTCATGAGCATGGCCAGCCTCGCCGAGAGCAGCGGATGAAACCGCGCCAGCCATCCGGCCTCCAGAACGCGCGCGCCGACCTGCGCAGGCCCGACCAACGCGCCCGCGAGCAAGGCCTGTGCCGGGGTCGCACCGAACGCAACTAGCATGGTCGGCAGAATGGCCGAGATTCCCGAGCTGACGAAGCTTGCCGCGGCAAACATGTAAGCCAGCAGCACCATCGCGAAGGTCTCGCTCTGGCGTCCAGGTCGTTGGCTCGCAGCCGTGCCCGGTCGCGGCTGCTGGTCCAATGGGACGGCGCGCGGCAGCGACAGATTGAGCGGCAAGGCGAGAGCGATATGGATGATCGCCCACACCTGGCACGCGACACGCCAGCCGTACTCGGAGGCCAGCCACGTCGTGAGGGGCCAGCCGAGCGTGCTGGCGAAGCCAGCGATCAGGGTGATGCCGGTGATGGTTCGCCGCGCATTGGTGCCGTAGATGCGGGCGAGCGTCGCGAAGGCCGCCTCATAGAGGCCCATGCCCATGCCGATCCCGAGCAATATCCAGGCCGTGATCAGCACCGCTACGCCGTGGGCCACGGACAGGAGCAGCAAGCCCGCCACGAAGACGAGGTTCGAGATCGCGAGCAGGCTGCGCCCTCCGAACGTATCGATGGCATGCCCCACGCGTGGGCCGAGCAATCCGGAGATGACGAGCGCGGCCGACAGAGCTCCGAACACGTAAGCCGGCGCGAGACCGAGGTCCCGCGCGATCGGCGCAGCCAGGATCGCAGGGAGATAGTAGCTCGACGCCCACGCAATCGTCTGCGCGGTGCCGAGCGCGAGCACGACGGCGAGCGGGCCTCGGGCCTGGCCCGCAGGGACTTGCCTCATGAGCAACCGCACCCCGCAGCTCCAGCCTTCTTGGCCGATTCATCAGCGGCACAACAGGCTGACGACTCCTCCTTCGCCGGGCCGCCGCAGCAACCCGTCGCGCTGGCTGTTTCGACACCGCCGCGCGTACAGACGCCGGTCTCCGGCAGCACAAGCTCGACCCTTGTCGCGGCTTCCTTGTCGCCAGCAAGCTCCGCCGCAATCGAGCGGACCTGCTCGTAGCCTGTCATCATCAGGAAGGTCGGCGCTCGGCCATAAGACTTCATGCCAGCCAGGTAGAAACCTGGCTCGTCATGGGAGAGTTCGCGCGCGCCGTGCGGCCGCACAGTGCCGCAGCTATGCTCGTTGGGGTCGATGAGCGGCGCGAGGGCGACCGGCGCCTCGATGGCCGGGTCGAGCCGCAGGCGCAGTTCGGAAAGAAACGACAAGTCGGGACGGAAGCCCGTCGATACGATCAGCTCGTCCGCGACCACGCTGCGGCCACCGCAACAGGAGCCGGCCGCGATCTTGAGGCGACCTTCGGAGTCCGAGAGATGCGTGACGCCGAACTCTGTTTCGACCTTGATCCTGCCGGCGGCAACAAGTGCAGCGAAGGCGCTGCCAAGCTCGCCGCGCGCAGCGAGCTTGTCATTTCGACCACCACCGAAGGCCTTTGCGGGATCGGCGCCGCGCAGAAGCCAGAGGGCCTGCGTACCCGGCACTTCGTCGGCGAGATGAACGAGATCGATCAATGTGCCCACCGCCGAATGACCCGCGCCCAGGACAGCAACGGTCTTGCCGGCATATCGGGAGCGGCCCGCTCCCCGGACGTCCGGCATGCCATAGGCGATGCGGTCGCCGCGCTCGGGCTCGCCGATCGCGGGCAAGCCGTTGCGGCCGGCGGGATTGGGGGAGAACCATGTGCCTGAGGTGTCGATGACGGCGTCGGCACGCAGAACTTCGGGGCCCTTGCCGTTCTGGTAGCGGATTTCGAAAGGCGCCTGCGCTCTGCCCCTGGTCTTCGCCTTGTCGAAGCCGACGCGGCTGATGGCGGTGACGCGGCTGGAGGTCCGGATCGCCTCACGCAGCGGCGTTCGCGTTGCGAGTGGCGCGAGGTATCGGTCAAGCAGCTCGCCGCCGGTCGGATAGGACTGAGGGTCCGGCGAATTCCATCCCGTCGGGGCCAGCGTGCGCGCAGCGGCCTTGTCGACGTTGTACGCCCACGGCGAGAACAGCTGGACATGTTGCCACTGACGGACCGCGTGCCCCACTTCCGGGCCAGCCTCCAAAACGATGGGTGACATGCCGCGCTCCAGCACGTGCGCGGCCGCTGCGAGGCCGACAGGCCCTGCCCCGATGATGGCTACCGTCGTCATTTCGTTACTCCCATCATTCTAGAATCATCGAATAAGCCAGCAAAAAAATCAGGCCGCCGATTGAGCGCCCGTGCATCCGACTTCGTCCGCACAGCACTCCGCCGCCAGGAAATCCACCAGCCCCCGCATCGCGTCGAAGTTTGCGTGACAAACGAGGGTCGTGGATTCGCGGACCTGGCTGACGAGCCCGACCGCGACCAGAGACTTGATGTGGTGAGACAGCGTCGATGCCGGGATTTTCAGCTTCTCCTGCAAGCGACCGACGGGCATGCCCGAATGCCCGGCCCGGACCAGGGCGCGATAGATCTGAAGCCGGGTCTGATTACCCAGGGCTTCCAAACGTGCTGCTGCGTCGGCGATCTTCATGCCTCCACAATGCACCCGATCGCCCGCGCCGTCAACCGTGTTTCTAGAATATTCGAAATAACAGCCTGTGCAGGCACTTCGGATTTCAGATTGACGGACCCCAAATATTTCCATAACTCTGGATATATGGAAACTGAAGAGGCCGTGCTGGCGCTTGCCGCCCTGTCCCAGTCGACCCGTCTGGAGGCCTTCCGGACGCTGGTCAGGCACGAGCCCGACGGCCTTCCGGCCGGCGACCTTGCCCGGCAGCTGGAAGTCCCGCCGAACACGCTGTCGGCCCATCTGTCGATCCTGACGCGCGCGCGCCTCGTCACCTCCGAGCGCCGCAGCCGCTCGATCATCTACCGCGCCAACCTCGCCGAATTCCGCGATGTCGCGGTTTTCCTGCTGCGGGATTGCTGCGGCGGACGGCCGGAGGTCTGCGAGCCGGTGGTCGACAGCCTGCAAGCCTGCTGCTCTCCAAAGCGAAAGGGGAAAGCCCGTGTCTGATCGGATGTACAATGTGCTGTTCCTGTGCACCGGCAATTCGGCGCGCTCGATCCTCGCCGAGTCAATCCTTCGCAAGGACGGCGCCGGCCGCTTCCAGTCATTCTCCGCCGGCAGCGCCCCGAAGGGCCTGGTCCACCTCCCGCTGAGGAGCATCGACGAGCTCACGCTCGGCACCAAACTGCGCGAGATCGGCCGTGCCGATGGCGCGACAAATCCGACGCCGAAGGCCGGCTGATGGACAATTTCGATCTTCCGCGGCGCCTCGCGGCCGAAGCGCTCGGCACCGGCATTCTCGTCGCGACCGTCGTCGGCTCCGGCATCATGGCCGAGACGCTGACCAAGGACGTCGCGCTTGCGCTGCTCTGCAACACCCTGCCGACCGGCGCCATCCTGGTTGTCCTGATCACCGTGCTCGGTCGGATCTCCGGCGCGCATTTCAATCCGGCGGTGACGCTGGTCTTCACCGGCAAGCGCGAGCTGCCGGTCAACGAGGCCGTGCTCTACATCATCGCACAGATCGTCGGCGGCGCGATCGGAACGATCGCGGCGCATTTGATGTTCGCGCATCCCCTGATCGACCCGTCCATGAAGGTCCGGACCGGCGGAGCGCAATGGTTCGCGGAAGCCGTCGCGGCGTTCGGACTGATTGCCACCATCCTCGCCGGCATCCGCTTCCAGCGCACGGCCGTTCCCTGGCTGGTCGGCCTCTACATCACGGCCGCCTATTGGTTCACGGCATCGACATCGTTTGCAAATCCGGCGGTCGCGATTGCGCGCTCGCTGACGAACACCTTTTCCGGCATTCGGCCGGCCGACCTTCCCGGCTTCATCGTCGCGGAGCTGTCCGGGGCCATTGCAGGCATGCTGCTGATGAACTGGCTGCTCGGGCGCGCCGAGGCGCGCGGCCCGATTGCCATCGCGGAGACCCGATCATGAGCGTCACGATCTATCACAACCCGGATTGCGGAACCTCGCGCAACACGCTCGCGATGATCCGGCAGAGCGGTGTCGAGCCCACCGTCATCGAATATCTCAAGACGCCGCCGTCCCGCGATACGCTCAAACAGCTGATCGCAGCGATGGGCGTTCCGGTCCGCGCATTGCTGCGCGAGAAGGGCACCCCCTACAAGGAGCTCGGCCTTGCGGACCTCAAATGGACAGACGACGAGCTGCTCGACTTCATGATGGCACATCCCATTCTCATCAACCGTCCGATCGTGGTGACGGCGAAGGGCACGCGATTGTGCCGGCCTTCGGAAGCCGTCATCGACCTGTTGGACCATCCTGTCGGCAGGTTCGTGAAGGAGGACGGCGAGGTGGTCGAGGCCAAATAGGTTCGGATCGCTCCTCTGCACCTGAACATTTGTCTGCAATCCGACGCCGACCTGCCAGCCCTCGTCGTTCCTTCCCCGCATCAGTTCTTCGCGCTCGCGGTCTTGTCGAGCGCGGCGCGCAGGCCGCCCGCCAGCTTGACCGCGTCGTCGTTGGCCCAGAAGTGCATGAAGAAGAGACGCGGCTGCTCGTCCAGCATGTGACTGTGAAGCGCCGTCACGGCGATGCCGTGCGAGCGCAGCGCCGTGATCACGGGATTGACCTCGTCGCCGGCCAGCACGAAGTCGCCGGTGATCGCGGCCTTGCCGCCGCCGGTCGGCTGGAAGTTGATGCCGGTTGCGAGACCCAGCGGCGCGGCGGGGCTGAGCTGCATGCCTTCTTCCGTGACCGGATCGCGACGGGGAACGTTGAACTGGTAGACGCCGCCATTGGCCTGGCCCTTGACGCCGATGATCTGGTCGAGCTGCGCCGTGTCGAGATCGACGGCGGGCGGAGGAGCCGCTGGAGGCGGTAGCGACAGCGGCGTCTTGCTTTCGGCGAGCGCGTCTTTCAGGGCGGCCGCGATCTTGAGGGCATCGCCGTGCCCGGCCACGTGCATATAGAACGTCGCCGGGCTCGCGCCGAGCAGATGGTTATGAACGGCCGTGATCGCGAGCCCGTTTCCGATCATCTTCAGCATCACCGGATTGATCTCGGATTCGAGCAGCACGAGATCACCCATCGCCATGACGCCGCCATGCGCGGGCTTGAACGCGACCCAGCCGCCGAGCGCCAGCGCGGGCTTGATGGTTACGCCATCGAGCGTCACTGCAAGATCGGTGCGCGGGAAGCCGTAGCGATGCACATCGCTGGTGACAGCCGCCTTGCGGCCGAGCGCTTCATCGACCTTCTGCCAGTCGACGTCCTGCGCATGAGCCGCCGCGATGAAGCAGGCGGCGATGCCGATCAGCGCAGCGCAGGCGCTGGCGCGCCGTGCCACATTGGTAAGCCGAGAGGATTTGCCGGATGAGATCGTAAAAAATGACATGCTACGCCCCTACTGAACATCAGGACGCGATGCTTGGGCATGTCGCCTCACGGGGAGATCGCACATCCCCGATGCCTTAACGTAGAAACCCGGACCGCAGGGCTGTCAACCGGAGCATCCCGCAAAACCGCCGGATGCGCGTCACGAAGAATTCACCACCCGGATGGAACCGACGCTCTCTTGAAATCCAGCGAGCAATTCTGTGGGGACGATGCAGACTCCCCGTGAGACCTCGGTCCAAGCTCTGCGCAGCACGCAAATTCGTGGAGCTTGCGCATGGACACCGAACAACACTTCTCTCCCCGTCAAACCGTCGCCATCCTCTCCCGCGGAGACGCTGCCGCGCGTCGCGACACGACAGCGCAGAACAGCCGCTTCGTTCGCGTCTTCGAGGCCCTCGCCGCGCTCGGCATCGAAGCGCATCCGGTGATCTACGACGAGGCCTTCACCGACGCGGTCCGCGATCAATTGCTCGCCGCCCGTGGCGTGCTGGTCTGGGTTGATCCGATCCATCAGGGCAAGACGCGCGCCGGGCTCGACGCCCTGCTACGCGACGTCGCAGCGCAAGGGCCGTGGGTGAGCGCGCATCCCGAAATCATCCTCAAGATGGGCGTCAAGGAGGTGCTCTACAGGACGCGTCATCTCGGCTGGGGCGCCGACACGCATCGCTATGACACCGCCGCAAGTTTCCGCGCCGAATTTCCGGCGCGCCTTCGGACCGATGGCCCGCGCGTGCTGAAGCAGAACCGCGGCAATGGCGGCCAAGGCGTCTGGAAGGTGGAGGCGTTGCCCGGCACTTAAGACATAATGCGCGTGCTCCATGCGCAGCGCGGCAGCATGCCCGAGGACATGCCGCTCGATGCCCTCTTCGCGCGATGCGAGCCGTATTTCGGCTGGGGCGGCGGCATCATCGACCAGGCGTTTCAACCCCGCCTGCCCGACGGCATGATCCGCTGCTACATGAGCGGCGCCAGGGTCGCAGGCTTTGGGCATCAGAAGATCAAGGCCCTGATCCCGCCGCCGCCGGAAGGCCCTGACTCGCCCGACGCGCAGCCGGGCCCGCGGATCATGCATGGACCCGACGCTCCGGAATTCCAGGCGCTGCGGCGCGCGATGGAGGATGAACGGACGCCGCAGATGATGGCGACGCTCGGCATCGATGAGAGCTCGCTGCCGGTGATCTGGGACGCGGACTTCCTGTACGGACCGCGCGATGCGACAGGCGCCGATACTTACGTGCTCTGCGAGATCAACGCGAGCTCCTGCTTTGCAATCCCCGACGAGGCACCGGCCGCGATCGCGCGGACGGTGAGGGATCGCCTTTTGCTGAATCAAAAAGCTGGCTCCGGCAGATAGAGACCGTGGCGGGCGCGCGCCCTGCAAGGCGCTCGCTCAATGCCCTCCGCACCGGCAGCGCTCGTAATCGGCGGGATCGTGGCTGTTGACGATCCTCACGCGGTCGCCATGGCTCAGCTTCAGCGCGCGCAGCCGGTCCTGGTTTGCGATCCGCAGCTTGCGGTCCATGTCGCCCTTGCGCTGGAAATAGCCGAGCATCAACGGCACGCGCGGCGATGCGTCGAGCTGGGCGTGATGGAAATAGCTGTCGCCGGCATGCAGCAGCCAATTGTCGCCCGAGCGCACTGCAATCCCGCAATGGCCGAGCGTGTGGCCGGCGAGCGGGATCATCAGCACGTCCGCGTCCTTGTCGCCGAGCGCGCGCACGCCCTTGAAGCCGAACCAGTCCTCGCCGGCTTCGTCGTAGAACGCCCAGCGCGGACCATGACTCCACTGCCCCATGACATAGCGCCCTTGCGGCGGCGCCGGTTGGCGCAGCACCGCCATGTCGTATTCGGTACGGTGGACGTGGATGGCAGCATGGGGAAAGTCGGGCACGCCGCCGGCGTGATCGCGGTCGAGATGCGTCAACAGCACGTGGCGCACGTCGCCTGGCGAATAGCCGAACGCCTTCACCTGCTGCACCGCCGTCTCCGCCGGATCGAGCTTGGGCGTGGTCTGCCGCAGCCATCGCCGCCCCAGCCGGGCGGGTGCGGCGATATCGCCAAGGCCGATGCCGGTATCGACCAGAGCGAGCCCGTCATTGGTCTCGACCAGTAGGCAATGGCAGACCAGACGCGCACGCTGGAACAGGCTGCCGGTGCCGTTCACGAGGCGACGGCCGACCGGGCACATCGTGCCGGTGTTGAGATGGTGGATTTTCATGGATGACCCTCGCCTGTTGTGACAGGCGCGTTCTTGCCACCACGTAATCCATAGGTAAAATATCGAATATTGATGCTATCTCTAGGCCAATCCTATGGATATCCGCGAGCTTCGCTACTTCGCCGCCGTCTATCGCGAGCGCAACCTGACCGCGGCGGCGCGCGCCTGCTTCGTGTCGCAGCCGTCGATCTCGACCGCGATCACGAATCTGGAGGCCGAGCTCGGCACCACCCTGTTCATCCGGCACAAGAAGGGCGTCGCGCCGACCGCCTCGGCGGAGCAGTTTCACGTCCTCGCGCGCCGCATCATCGACGAGGCCGATGCCGCGCGCAGCCTGTTCAAGAAACCTGCGTCAAGGACTACGGTGACGCTGGGCCTGATGCGCACGCTTGACGTGCCCCGGACGATCGCACTGCTGAAGCCGCTGACGGCGCGCAGCGACATCGCTCTTCGTCTCGTCGGCAGCGACGAGCGCGCCGACGCGCGGATCATCGCGAAGAGCATGCTGCGCGCTGACGAGCATTTCGTGTCGCTGTGGAGCGAGCGCTATGTCGCGGCCCTGCCGCCGTCGCATCCGCTGACGCTGAAGGACAAGCTCCGTGCCGCCGATCTCGCCGACGTCCCCCTGATCGACCGCTGCCATTGCGAGCAGAGCGCATTCTTCGGCCGCAATGCGCAGCGGCGCCAGACCGCGGCAATCGCGCAGTCGGAAGACTGGGCGATGGCGCTGGTCGCGGCCGGCGTCGGCATCGCCATCGTCCCGGAAGGGGTGGCACGCGGCAATCCTGATGTCGCCGTGCGCGAGATCGAGGTCAAGGTGAAGCGCGAGGTCGGCCTCGCCTATCGCGCATCGGCCCCGCTGTCGGACGCGCTGAAGGAGTTTGTGGGGAAGCTGCAGAAGCTGCGGCGAAAGCCTGATCGGACGGGCGCGCGCAATGCGCCTAGCCCTTCACCACGACCGCGCGGCCGTAAGGCGGCTGGCTCATGACCGGCGGGTTGGCGGTCTGGGCGGCGAGCTCGCCGATCAGACGGTCGGCATCGGCGGCCATGCCGTCGGGCGCCTGGATCACCAGCCGCTCCAGCGCCCAACGATAGGACGAGACGCGCTGCTCCAGGCACTGCTGCACCCATTGCACGATCAGCGAGTTCTCCTGCATGCGCGCGACCGCATCGTCCCTCTCCCGCGGCGAGAGCGCGGAGACGCGCGGCATGGTGGCATCGCGCTTCCTGTCGAGGTCGATGACGCGGATCGCGGAGGCGAAGAACGGCTCGAAGCGGGTGATGTCGTTGCGGACGTCCTCGATCAGCTGCGCATAGCGCGAGGAGTGCGAGCGGTGCGGCTCGTCGATCAGCGTGCGACCGTACATGGTGCGGTCGAACACGATCTTCTGGCGCCAGGGCGAGGGCAGCGGCTTGTAGTCGCCGAACACGCTTTTCCACGCCGGGCGCGACAGCGGCGGCTCGATCATGGGATAGGCGAGATCGCGAAGCTGGCGTTCCTCGTCGGTGAGCTGGAATTGCGAAGCGTTCAGGCCGACGCTGCCGGTGGCCTCGACGCCGAGCCAGCGATGCATGTCGTCGCTGCGCATGTCGGCGCGGGTGCGGCCGAAATCGCCGCCGCTGCAGGCGGCGAGGCTCGCGCCGACGCCTGCGAGCAGGATGGGCAATAGGACTTTGCGGATCTGACGGGGGGCTTCCGGCATTGCAACAGCCGGACTAGCGGCGGCGACGACGGCGCCCCGGCGCTGTGCCCTGCTCCGGCCCGCGATCGCCGCTGGTTTCGTCGCTCTCGCGCTCGATGCGGATCACGGGGAGAATCACGATCGTTCCCGTGTCCGTGCGCGGTGTGGCGTCCCCCGACGAGCCTACCCGGCGACCGGCCGGAAATTCGATGATGGTCCCCATGTCAGCTCTCTTCAATTGCCGCGCGACCGAACGCGCCCCTGCAACATGGCTTCATTAAGATCAGCTCATGGTTAACGGGGTGTAAACATGCCCCTCGGGACCGTAACCACACGGCCCCGCCCGCCGTCCCGTTGCGGCACGATAATGCCTTAAATTGCCGAGCGGGCTTCACGCCTCGTTTTCCTTAACGAGGCTTTAAACGAACCTGCGCTAGGTTCGCGCCAAGTGTCTCTTCCAAGTTGCGTACCTCTCCATGACCAAGTCGCTGTTTCCCGGATTCGACGGGCTGATGACCCTGTCACGTCGTGAAGGCGTCGATGTTCGTCCGACGCTGCTGCGCGTGCTGACCGACCTCTATGTTCAGGCAAGCACCCACAGCGGCGACGAGCAGCGGCAATTCGTCGAGCTCGCCACGCGGCTGATCGACCAGGTCGACGATGCGACGCGCGCGGCCATCAAGGCGAAGCTCGCGATCTACCCGCAGACGCCGGTTCCGGTCCTGCAGAAGCTCGGGCTGGTCGCAACCCAGGAAGGCCGCAGGGTTCCGCTCGCGCGCGAGATCCCCGCGCCGGCATCGGCGCCCTCACCCAGCCGCGCGCCGACCGATGCAGAAGCGCGCATGGCCACCAGCATGGCGATGCAGCCCAAGGAGGCGGCCGAGATCCATGACATGTTCTTCCGCGCCGGCGCCTCCGAGCGCGCGCTGATCCTGCACAATCTGGCGCAGACGCCGCTGAAAGCCGCGCCGCGAATCCCGACCGTGCGCGCCAAGCGCGCGATCCAGATCCTGGAGATGGCGGCAATCGCCAATGACGTCGAGAACTTCACCTATGAGCTCGGCGACAGCCTGATCCTGCCCTCGCGCGTTGCCGCGCAAATCGTCGATGATGCCGGCGGCGAGGCGCTCGCGGTCGCCGCGCGCGCGCTCGACATGCCGAGCCCGAACTTCCAGCGCATCCTCTTGTTCTTCAAGCCGGAGATCGGCAACTCCGTGAACGAGGTGTACCGGCTGTCGCGACTCTACGACCGCCTCAGCGACCGCTCGGCGCTGGTGATGCTGGCGGCCTGGCGCGGCTCCACGCTCGCCGTGACGCGCGCAAAATACCAGCCCGCGCTGCATGACGGCGAGCGCCAGCGCGCCCGTGCCGGCGCGAGCCAGACGCGCCCGGGCGTGCAGCCCGGCTCCGCGCCGGCGGTGCGGACGGGAACTGACGGGTCCGACCGCTAAAGCGCGATGAGATTAGGATGAATCGTCATCGCGCTTCAGGTTGTTGTTTGAACATGATCTTTTCGGAAAACCGCTGCGCACTTTTCCGGATCATGCTTTAGGTCTTCGCCAAATCCAGAAAATGCCGCCCGGCGCGGTCTTCGGTCTCGACGATCCAGGCGTCGGGATCGAAGCGGAGCTCCTTGGTCAGGCGCTCCTCGATCGTGTGCTCCGGCAGGGGCTGCTGCGCGACCGGCACGAAGAAGCGATCGACGGGGCGGCCGTCCTCATAGACGGTCTGCGGCGCCGGCACGTAGAGCATCGCGTTGCCGTCGAGCAGCGACACCTTGACGAACACTGCGCCCGCCTCCTCGGCGCCACGGCGGCGCACCGCGCCGAACACGCCCTCGTTTTGGCAGCGGCGCAGATAAGCGGAGACCCAGATGTTTGATTTCAGGCGCATGAGCTAACCCGCCGCGGAAGTACGCTTGCGCTTCACCACCTTGAGCAATTCTTTATCGATCCTGCTCTGCCACCCCGGACCTTCCGCCTTGAAATGGTCGACCACCACGGGACTTAGGCGCAAGGTCACCTGCCGCTTTGTCGGTGCTTTATTGGGACCGCGGCCCTTCCGCATACCTGGGAAAACCTCATCGAAAGTCTTGGCCCTGGCGAAGTCATCCTTGGTCCATTCCGGATTGTCGCTCACCGCACGCATGTCCCGCGCGGTGTAACCCTTCTTAGCGACGGTTTTCTTCATAGAGCCTCCTTTCTTTCTTGCTGGCAGGGCGCATGCTGACGATGCTTACGCCCTCAGCTCCGCGGGTCGCGAAGATGACTGAGACAACGCCACGAATGTTAATGCCGATCGCGCGCCAGCGGTTGCCATAGGTGGCCAAAACCAAGGCATTGTCGAAGAAGGTCTCGTTGAGATCCGCGAAATCCATCCCGTGCTTGTCGAGATTGGCCCGGCGCTTCGGTTCGTCCCAAACGATCTTCACAGGATTATTTTGTAGCTACAAAATAATCCTAAGTCAATTGTGATGAAGTGTCCGCCCGCGCAGCGGCAGCGAGGGCCGTCAGGAGCGTGGATATGCGCAACCCCGACAATTATTCGACGGGGTGGCCGATCACGGCGGCGAGCTCGCGCAGCAGGCGATCCGACACCTGGCCGGTGACGGGCATCTTGTGCTCGCGCTCGAACTTCTGGATCGCGGACTGGGTCTCGCCGCCCATCGTGCCCGTGATCTTCAGATTGCCGTAGCCGTATTCGGACAGCGCGCGCTGCACGCCGGCGATGCGCCGCGCGGCCGGGCTCTGCGGCAGCGGGATCGGTGCCGGCGGCCGCATCGCGGACGACGGCGTCGCGGCCGTCGCCTTGACCAGATTGGTCATGGGATCGTTGCCCGCGCGCGCCGTCGATGCGGTTGCCTCGACCGGCTTCTCCACAGGCTTCTCGGCAACTCTTTCGGCGGGCTTGGGCTCGACGCGAAACTCCGTCGCCCTCGGCTCGAGCGGCGAGGTGTCGGCGCCGACGGGACGCGGACGCGGCAACGGATTCGACAGCGGCACCGACGAGGGCACGGGCAGATTGATCACGGTGCCGAACATCGGCGCCGGATGGCGGCCGGTCTGCAGGAACAGCGCATTGGCGACGATCGCGGCGATGGCGGCAACGGCGACGAGACCGGCCAGCGTGTCCTTCGGGCTGTGCAGCAGCACGCGCATCACGAGGTTACGCTCGGTCTCGACGTCGATGACCGCAGCCTTGGCCCCACCCTTGGCGCCACGGCGGCGCGGAGCGGCTTCGTCCTTGGCAGACTTCTTAGGCACTTTTCTTCACCAGAGCGGGTTGGTCGTTGAGGTCTTCGTGAATTTCTTCGTGAATTTGGTCGTAGGCTTCCTGGCGCAACACCGGCGTCAAGGTCGTGACCTTGCTGTCAAACGGCTTGCCATCGAAGATCGTGGTTTGCGGCGGCGTGTAGACGAGCGGCAGCTTGACGGTGACGGCGGTGCCCTCGCCTAACCTGCTTTGTACCGTCAATTCGCCGAGATGCAACGCCACGAGACTCTTCACGATGGAAAGTCCAAGGCCGGTGCCTTCATGGCGGCGCTGATAGGTCTTGCCGGCCTGGAAAAACGGCGCGCCGATGCGCTTGAGATCGTCGGGCGCAATGCCGACGCCGGTGTCGCTGATGCGCAGCGTGAGCTGCGAGCTTGATGCCGCGGCCGTCACGGTGACCTGGCCGCCGCGCTCGGTGAACTTGATGGCGTTGGCGACGAGGTTGAGCACGATCTGCTTGAAGGCGCGCGGATCGCCGGTGATCACGGGCAGATCCTGCGGCGCATCGGTGATGAGGTCGATGCCGTTCTCCCGCGCCTTCAGCGCCAGAAGGTTGCAGCAATGCATCAGCGAGGCGCGCGGCGCGAACGGCTCGGACGCGATCTCGAAATTGCCCGATTCCATCTTGGACATGTCGAGGATGCCGTTGACGACCGACAACAGATGCTGGCCGGACGCGTTGATGAGCTCTGCGTATTCCTTGCGCTGGGCCGCACCCAGCATCAGGGTCTGCTCCTGCGCGATCATCTCGGAGAAGCCGATGATGGCATTGAGCGGCGTGCGCAGCTCGTGGCTCATGGTGGCGAGGAAGCGCGTCTTGGCGGCATCGGCCGCCTCGGCGGCGCTGCGGGCCTGGTCGAGTGCCTGCTCGGACAGCTTGCGG